>NZ_LN876585.1 GCF_001282725.1 Inediibacterium massiliense
CAGGAGTCGATGAAGGACGTGGTAAGCTGCGATAAGCCACGGGTAGCCGCAAGCAGGCTTTGATCCGTGGATTTCCGAATGGGGAAACCTACCTAGGGTAATACTTAGGTACCCACTACTGAATACATAGGTAGTGAGGAGACATACCAGGGGAACTGAAACATCTAAGTACCCTGAGGAATAGAAAGAAAATTCGATTCCCTAAGTAGCGGCGAGCGAAAGGGGATTAGCCCAAACCTAAAAGTTATCTTTTAGGGGTTGTGGATATATTCATTAAGAGTAAAGAATTTGTAGCCGAAGAACTCTGGAAAGAGTTACCGTAGAAGGTAAAAGTCCTGTAGGCAAAACAAAGTCTAGCTTGAGTATACTCCAGAGTACCACGAGACACGTGAAACCTTGTGGGAAGCAGGGGGGACCACCCCCCAAGGCTAAATACTCCCTGGTGACCGATAGCGTATAGTACCGTGAGGGAAAGGTGAAAAGAACCCCGGAAGGGGAGTGAAATAGAACCTGAAACCCTATGTTTACAAGCAGTGGAAGTTCATTATTCGAACAACCACGTACTTTTTGTAGAACGGGCCAACGAGTTACGGTATGCAGCAAGGTTAAGTAGTTATGCTACGGAGCCGCAGCGAAAGCGAGTCTTAAATGGGCGATTTTAGTTGTATGCCGTAGACCCGAAACCGGGTGACCTATCCATGAGCAGGTTGAAGCGGAAGTAAAATTTCGTGGAGGACCGAACCCATGTCTGTTGAAAAAGGCTGGGATGACTTGTGGATAGCGGAGAAATTCCAATCGAACTCGGAGATAGCTGGTTCTCCCCGAAATAGCTTTAGGGCTAGCCTTAAAGAAAGTGATACGGAGGTAGAGCACTGAATGTCCTAGGGGCCCTCACCGGTTACCGAAGACTATCAAACTCCGAATGCCGTAATCATATCTTTAGGAGTCAGACTATGGGTGATAAGATTCATAGTCAAAAGGGAAACAGCCCAGACCGTCAGCTAAGGTCCCTAAGTACAGGTTAAGTGGAAAAGGATGTGGGATTGCACAGACAACTAGGATGTTGGCTTAGAAGCAGCCATTCATTCAAAGAGTGCGTAATAGCTCACTAGTCGAGTGATCCTGCGCCGAAAATTACCGGGGCTCAAACCTGTCACCGAAGCTACGGCTTGTCGTAGTATGAATACTGATTTTAGAAAGAAGCAGAAAAGGTAATTTATACCGAAGGTATCATTAGATACAATCGGAGGCCTTCGGCCAAATTATCAAAAAGCTCAAACTAAAACTAAGGTTAGTATTCATGCTACGACAGGGGTAGGGGAGCATTGTATATGGGTTGAAGTCATACCGTAAGGAGTGGTGGACTATATACAAGAGAGAATGTTGGCATGAGTAGCGAAAGGCAGGTGAGAATCCTGCCCGCCGAATACCTAAGGTTTCCTGAGGAAGGGTCGTCCTCTCAGGGTTAGTCGGGACCTAAGCCGAGAACGAAAGTTGTAGGCGATGGACAACAGGTTGATATTCCTGTACCACCAAAGATCGTTTGAGTGATGGGGTGACACAGTAGGATAGGTCAAGCGCACCGTTGGTTGTGTGCGTCTAAGCCCGTAGGGAGTCTATATAGGCAAATCCGTATAGACAATCCTAAAAGGTGATGGGGAGCGAAATTTAAGTAGCGAACTTACTGATTCCACACTGTCAAGAAAAGCCTCTAGCGAGATCCTAGGTGCCCGTACCGCAAACCGACACAGGTAGGTGAGGAGAGAATCCTAAGGCGAGCGAGAGAACTATTGTTAAGGAACTCGGCAAAATGACCCCGTAACTTCGGGAGAAGGGGTGCCACGTTAGGGTGTTAAAGCCCGAGGTGGCCGCAGAGAATAGGCCCAAGCGACTGTTTAGCAAAAACACAGGTCTCTGCTAAGTCGAAAGACGATGTATAGGGGCTGACGCCTGCCCGGTGCTGGAAGGTTAAGGGGACGTGTTAACGTAAGTGAAGCACTGAACTTAAGCCCCAGTAAACGGCGGCCGTAACTATAACGGTCCTAAGGTAGCGAAATTCCTTGTCGGGTAAGTTCCGACCCGCACGAAAGGCGTAACGATTTGGGCACTGTCTCAACAATAGACTCGGTGAAATTGTAGTACCAGTGAAGATGCTGGTTACCCGCAGCAGGACGGAAAGACCCCGTGGAGCTTTACTGTAGCCTGACATTGGATTTCGGNTCTAGTGACAATAGCGAGGAGGCTACACCTGTTCCCATATCGAACACAGAAGTTAAGCTCTTCAGCGCTGATGGTACTTGGGCGGTAGCGCCCTGGGAGAGTAGGTCGTCGCTAGTTTTTTTATTCCAAGGTAGCTCAATGGTGGAGCCAAATAATAAGGCCCATTGGTCAAGCGGTCAAGACACCGCCCTTTCACGGCGGTAACCCGAGTTCGATTCTCGGATGGGTCACCAAATTTTGGGCGCATAGCTCAGCTGGGAGAGCACCTGCCTTACAAGCAGGGGGTCATAGGTTCGATCCCTATTGCGCCCACCAAAATTTCATATTCACATCATGCGGGTGTGGCGGAATTGGCAGACGCACTAGACTTAGGATCTAGCGCCTTGTGCGTGGGGGTTCAAGTCCCTCCACCCGCACCATATAAGAAATAGCTAAGACATTTTGTTTTAGCTATTTTTTATATGTATAATAAATTCATTTGTTAGTGAAAAAACGGATTATTTCTTTATAGACTTCCTCTCCAATAGGATTGTTAATGTTTTGATCAAAATCATGTTCTAAATCATCTACTTCATATAGTTTGACTTTTGGAATATTTTTGGCATGGTATTGAGCAATAGAAAAAGGTACGTCTAAATCTGTTTTACTGTGTGCTAAAAATGTTTTGGGGAGTAAAGCTAAATCATTTTTTGTTAGAGAAAAATATGGATCAATAGGGTTTTCTAACATGTCTCTTGCCCATGTTCCATTTTGTCTTGCATATACATAAATAGCAAATCTATTATTTAATTGTCCATTGGTTAAAGGTTTATTTTGTATTAAGGCATCTCTAAGTTTCTGAGTAACATTTGGATAATGTAAATAATGTTTATTTGGTTGATTGTAAAAATCATCTTTTAAGTTACTATACCCATAAAAAATAATTAAACCTGATGGCTTTGGTATAAAAGGATCTTTTGCTAAGAGAAATGATAAATAAGAGCCTGCTGAACGACCAAACAGATAGAATTGCTTATTGTCTAATTGTAATATATTGAAAGCATTACGATCAAACCACTTAAGTGCATCTTGTACATCTTCATATATTTCTGTCAACTTTGTTTCTGGTGCTAAACGATAGTCAAAAGAAATAAAATTATATCCGTGTTCTAGAAATATTTGTATATATTTTTCGGGAAGATCATTTCTATTCCCCCATATTAATCCTCCCCCGTGAAAATAAATAATTGTTCCTATAGATTGTTTTAAAGTTGTTTTGTATAAAGTAGACTCTATAGGAATTTCACCTTTTCTTTTATATATGTAATCTTTTCTATACAATCCAGTATGCCTCCATTTCCATCTGACTTTTGATTAAGAACAAATTTATTATACGACATAAATAGTAAAAATTCATATTAAATTACCAAAATTTTCGCTTTTGTTTAAAATAAACAAAAGTGAGATGATATTTTATCCTTTTCGAACGATGAAATAAAAATATTAAAATGTTATAGTGAATATACAAAATAAGACAATATTTTTTATTGTTTGAAAGATGTAAACAATCAGCATTTAATTACTCAGTTAGTTATTAGGAATATATATGGAAGGTGGGATGCTTTAGACATTGTTTTGATAAAAATCGAAATGGGAGTGAATGTGAATGGATGGTTTATTAAGAGATGTGCAAAAAAATATGGAGTGGATTTCTGAAATAGGTTCTGATTCATCTGGAGGCATTACGAGGCTTTTATATAGTGAAAGCTGGATGAATGCACAAAAAGGTTTACAAAAAAAATTTGAGGAAATAGGACTTGAAACGAAATTTGATGCTGTAGGCAATTTATTTGGGGAAATAAAAGGTTCAAAGCATTCAGATGAAATCATAATGTCAGGCTCCCATGTGGATACAGTAGTCAATGGTGGAAAGTTAGATAGTCAATTTGGAATTATTGGAGCTTTCTTAGCTATAAAATATCTCCTGATGACCAAAGGGAGACCTTATCGTACACTACAGGTTGTATCACTTGCAGAGGAAGAGGGAAGTCGTTTTCCTTATACTTTTTGGGGAAGTAAAAATATTTTTGGGTTGGCAAATGCAAAAGATGTGATGGAAATAAGAGATGTCAAAGGAGTTCTTTTTTCTGAAGCAATGAAAAAAGCAGGGTTTGATTTTTCTTGTCAAAAGAAGCAAAAAGACATGGGAGAATATATAAAAGCTTTTATTGAACTACATATTGAACAAGGTAATGTATTGGAAATGAATAATCAATCTGTTGGAATTGTAACAGGAATTGTGGGACAACGAAGATACAATATTACATTAAAAGGACAATCTAACCATGCAGGAACAACTCCGATGCAATACAGAAAAGATACGGTTTATGCTTTTAGTAAAATCTGTTCTCAATCTATTGAAAGAGCAAAAAAATTAGGAGATCCCCTAGTACTTACTTTTGGTAAAGCTATGCCAAAACCAAATACTGTGAATGTGGTTCCAGGTGAAATTTTATTTACAATGGATTGCAGACATACGGATCAGGAGGTACTCACAAATTTTACTAGACAAATAGAAATAGACATGAAAAGAATTGCAGATGAATTGGGAATAGAAATTGAGATAAATTTGTGGATGGATGAACCTCCAGTACCTATGGATGAAAAATTAATTCAAATGTTACAAAATATATGTGAAAAAGAAAAGATGGATTATCGAGTGATGCATTCAGGGGCAGGACATGATTCACAAATATTTGCTCCTAAAGTTCCTACAGGAATGATTTTTGTACCTAGTATAGGTGGTATTAGTCATAATCCAGCAGAAGACACAAAATTGGAAGACTTAGTTCAAGGTGTAAAAACATTGTATCAGGCATTGTATGAATTAGCTTATTAAAATATAAGTATTCTTTGGAGAGGTGATCTTTATGGTATTGTCGGATGTGGGTGTTCAGAAAAAAGGTTTTGAATATTGGAAACAAATCATCGTTTTGCTTTGCTTAGGCTGGGTTGTTATCTGGATTTACCGAACTACACTTTCTCCTATTTTTTCAGAAATACAAGAAACAATAGGTATACATTCAGATTCTCAAATGGGTCTGATATCCAGTTTTTATTTTTTTGGATATACAGGAATGCAAATACCTGCAGGTATACTTGTAGATAAATTTGGAAAGAAAACAATTCTAATACCTGGATTTTTATTGTTTGCACTGGCTGCGATTTTAATCGGATCTTCTTCTACTATTACTATGATTTATGTAGGTAGTTTGATGGCGGGGATTGGTTGTGGTTCTTATTACGGAGCTGCTTATTCTTTGTCATCTGAAAACATTCCCCAAGAACGTCGAGCATTGTCTAATGCTATTATCAACAGTGGCTCTGCCATAGGTATGGGAATTGGTTTAATGGGTTCGAGCTATCTAGTTAAAAATATTAGATTGCCATGGAATTACATGTTATACATAGTTGCTGCTCTGATTATTTGTATGATTGTTGCTTTTTCTATTGTGATCCGCAATACACAAAGAGAAGAAGCGTGTAAGAATATCAAAGAATCACAAATAAAAGAAAAAGGGAAAAAAGAAGGGTTATTTGCTCCTAAAATGTTGGCGTCTTATGTTTTGTATTTTGCAACTTGCTATGGATACTACATGATCGTAACTTGGTTGCCTTCCTTTTTACAGTATGAAAGAGGATTTGAAGGCATTGCAATTGGATCTTCATCATCATTAGTAGCATTTGCATCTATTCCAGGAGCACTTTTTTTTAGCAGAATGTCAGATAAATTTAAAGACAGACGAATTAGATTGATTTTATTCTTAGAAATCTCTGCAGCAGCTATGCTTGCCTTAGTTGTATTAGCTCCTAATTCTTCTATATTACTCTTAGGATTACTATTATATGGATTACTAGGAAAATTAGCAGTAGATCCAATTATTATTTCACACATTGCAGATAGCGCTCCGAGAGAAAGTCTGGGTACATCTTTGGGTGTGTTTAACTTTTTCGGAATGAGCTCTTCAGTTCTTGCCCCAGTGGTCACAGGTTTTATATCTGATCAAACAGGTACAAAGGTAATGGGCTTTTATGCTTCTGCTGTGTTGTTGATTATAGGAGCGGCTATATTTTTTATTGCAAATGTAAAAAAAACAGATAATAAATAGAAAAGAGGTTATAATAATGGGTTTTAGAAATAATAACATGGGTTATAGACAAGATTTATTGTCTTCAAGAGCTGTAATCAAAAAAGGAAATTTTGCTTTAATACCAAAAGATGGCTTAGTGAAAAATACGATTCCTGGATTTGAAAACTGTGATATTACGATTTTAGCATCTCCTAAACTAGGTGCTACATTTGTAGATTATTTTGTAAGTATGCTTCAAGGGGGAAAGACAACAACAGGATTTGGCGAAGATGGTGTTGAGACTTTTGTGTATGTACTTTCAGGGGAAGTGAATGTAACTGTTCATAATCAAGTATTTGACTTGAAAAATGGTGGATATGTATATTGTCCTCCCAATGAAAAAATGCATTTAGAAAATGTCTATTCAGGAACAAGTGAATTATTTTTGTATAAGAGAAGATATAAATGGGTAGATGGATATAAACCTTATGTATACAGCAAAAATATTGAAGATATTATTCCTCAACAATACGAAGGAATGGAAGATGTATTAGTTTATGACTTATTACCACAAGGTCTTGAATTTGATATGAATTTTCATATATTATCCTTTGAGGCAGGGGCTTCTCATGGATATATTGAAACCCACGTACAAGAACATGGGGCGTATATCTTAAATGGAGAAGGGGTATATAATTTAGACAATCATTGGATACCTGTTAAAAAAGGAGATTATCTTTTTATGGGTGCATATTCTTTACAAGCTGGTTATGGAGTAGGACGAGGAGAGGCATTTAGTTATTTGTATTCAAAAGATTGTAACAGAGATGAAGAAATATAGATTTTCAAAAATTAATATAAAAAGAGGGATAAATATGAGTAATTCAGATCTTGTTTATGTAAAAAAAGAAGAACTAACTGAATTGATAAAAAATAAATTGATGAAAGCGGGACTATCTAAAGATGATGCGATAATAGTAGCACAACATTTGGCTTATGCAGATTCAAAAGGCACACATTCACATGGTGCAGTTAGAGTTGAATATTATGCTGAGAGAATTGCAAAAGGTGGTAGTAATACAAGACCAAATTTTTCTTATCGTAAAGTCGCACCTAGTATAGGTATTTATGATGGAGATAATGGAGTGGGAATGGTTGTGGCATTAAATGGAATGCATGAGGCCATTAAGTTGGCAAAAGAAACAGGTATAGGCATTGTAGGAATGCGCCGTTTGGGACACTGCGGAACATTATCATATTTTCTTAAAGAAGCAACAAAACAAAATATGATTGCATTATCTATGTGCCAATCTGATCCTATGGTTGTTCCTTATGGTGGTCGTGATCCTTATTTTGGAACAAATCCCATTGGATTTGGTGCTCCTAGAAAGAATGGCTCACCTATTATTATAGATATGGCAACAACTGTTCAGGCATGGGGAAAAGTATTAGATGCCAGAGCTAAAAATGTAAAAATACCAAATACATGGGCGGTAGATGAGAAGGGAGAACCTACTTCAGATCCCTTTGCAGTAAAAGGATTGTTACCTATTGCAGGACCAAAAGGCTATGGATTAATGATGATGGTAGATATCTTATGTGGTTCTTTGTTAGGACTTCCATTTGGGAAACATGTAACTTCTATGTATGATGATTTATCTAAAGGAAGAGACTTAGGACAAATTCATATTGTTATTAATCCTGATTATTTTACAGATATGAATACTTTTAAAGAAAATATCTCTAAAATGGTAGATGAACTTCATAGCATGAAACCAGCACCAGGTTTTGAACAAGTAAAATATCCAGGAGAAAATTCCGATGAGGTAATAAAAAAATATAATGAAACAGGTATCCCTATTGTCAAAGACATATATGATTATTTAATTAGTGATGATATTCATTACAATAGATACAATCATGGAGATGCTTTTGCATCCAAATAAAAGAAAATAGAAAGTTATAGAGGCGAAAAAGTTGAATTCGTCTCTATGATTCTTTATAAAATTTGATAGAGAGGAGAAAATTATGTTACATACGATTATTCAAAAAAATTCTTATCAGGATTCAGTTACATTGATGTTATTAACAAATCAAATCAGTACCATAGAAGGTGTTAAACGTGTTTCGATTATGATGGGTACACCAGCAAACAAAGATATTTTTGAAGGTAGTGGTTTAAGAACAAAAGAATTGGATGATGCCACAGCTAATGATATGGCTATTGTATTGGATGTGATGGATACAAATATTATAGACATAGTTTTAAAAGAAATAAAAGACTTTTTAAACCATCAAGGAAAGAAGGAAACAAATGATCCTATATTGAGTGTAAAAACATGGGAAAAGGCATTGGAAGTAGGGAAGGATGTAAATTTAGCATTAATTTCAATTCCAGGGATATATGCCTACGAAGAGGCAAATCGAGCACTAGATAAAGGAAAACATGTTTTTATGTTTAGTGATAATGTGTCTATAGAAGATGAATTAAAATTAAAAGAAAAAGCGCACGAAAAAGGTCTTCTAGTAATGGGACCAGATTGTGGAACAGGAATCATAAGTGGAATTCCAATGGCTTTTACGAATAAAATACGAAAGGGAAACATTGGAATAGTAGGTGCATCAGGAACGGGAATACAAGAGGTAAGTACTATTATTGATCGCTTGGATGAAGGGGTAACGCATGCTATTGGAACAGGGGGAAGAGATCTTTCTGAAAAAGTTGGAGGGATTACTATGATTGATTCTCTTTTGGCATTAGATGAAGATGATCAAACAAAAGTAATTGTTGTGATTTCAAAACCGCCTGCAATCCAAGTTAGAAATAAAGTTGTTTCTGTTTTACGAAGCCTTTCAAAACCTACAGTGGCTATTTTTTTAGGAGAAAAACCAACCCATCACGAAGAAAATATTTATTATGCATATACCCTAGAAGAAGCAGCAAAATTGGCAGTAGGTTTAGTAAGAAATAAAAAAGAAGAAATAAATGAGAAAATCCAGACAATAAAAGTAAATATTGATTCTAATCAAAAATATATAAAGGGTCTTTATTCTGGAGGAACACTGGCCAATGAAGCAGGTATGTTGATTGGAGATGCACTCCATTTATCAAAAGGTTTGATCAAAGAGGAAGGATATATCTTAAAATCGAAGGGGCATGAGATACTAGATCTAGGAGATGACATATACACAAGGGGAAAACCTCATCCTATGATTGATCCGCAAAAAAGAATTGAGTTTATGAAAAAAATGTCACAAGATGAAAATACGGCTGTTATTTTATTTGACATAGTATTGGGATATGGATCACACTCTGATATGGCTAGTCAATTGGCTCCAGTTATTAAAGAAATTAATAAAAATTTACAAGAAAAAAATAGATCTATTATTTTTGTGGCTACTGTTTGTGGTACACCTAATGATAAGCAAGATTATAAAAATCAAATTCGAATTTTAAAAGATACAGGAGTCATTGTGGCAGATACAAATAACAAAGCTGTTAGAATTGCATTACAATGTATTGGTTATGAAATTGAAGATATAAAGAAAGAAATCCTCCCAATGAAAAAAGAAAAAATGAAATTTGAAAAAGTCTCACCTGCTATTGAGTCTTTACTAAAAGAAAAACCATACGTACTTAATATGGGTTTAAAAAGTTTTACTAAAGCAATAGAAGAAAATGGAGCAAAAACTCTTCAGTTTGACTGGAAGCCGAAAGCAGGAGGAAACATTAGATTACAAAAAATATTACATTTTTTAAATGAGTATTGCGCTCAATAAAGAATAGGAGGGTCAAAATGATTTATAAAAATATTGATGAAGCCAATCAAGAAGTCATAGATAAAATTGTTTCCTCTTCTCCATTTCTAGTAGATGTTGTACCAGCTAAATCTGTCATCAAAGAATTAGAGGAAAAAGTATTGTTACATGCAGGACCACCAATAAAATGGGAGAAAATGACAAACCCCATGCAAGGTTCTTGTATAGGAGCAGTATTATTTGAAGAATGGGCAAAAGATGAAGAGGAAGCAAGAGAAATGTTACAAGCAGGCGAAATAAAATTTATTCCTTGTCATCATGTAAATGCAGTAGGGCCAATGGGAGGGATTACTTCTGGGAATATGCCTGTCTTGGTTGTGGAAAACAAAACACAGAGGAATCGAGCCTATTGTACTATGAATGAAGGGATAGGAGCAGTACTTCGTTTTGGGGCTTATTCAGATGATGTAATTAATCGTTTGAGGTGGATGAGAGATGTTCTTGGCCCCGTATTAGGACTTGCTTTACGAACTCTTTCGGATGGGATGAATGTAAATGTAATGATTACGAAAGCTGTAGCCATGGGGGATGAATTTCACCAAAGAAATATTGCCGCGTCGCTTATTTTCTTAAAAGAAATTGCTCCTATCATTATTGGTCTAGATATAGATAATGATAAAAAAGAAAGTGTGATTCAGTTTTTAGCAGAAACAGATCAGTTTTTTCTAAATATTATGATGGCTACAGCAAAGGCTGTTATGGATGGAGCTAGGACAATTACAGAAGGAACTGTTGTAACAGCCATGTGTCGGAATGGAGAAAATTTTGGAATACGCATTAGCGGTATGGGAGATGAGTGGTTTATTGCTCCTGTAAATACTCCTGATGGTTTATATTTTACAGGATATTCTAGCGAAGATGCTAATCCAGATATTGGAGATAGTGCGATCACAGAAACTTTTGGAGTTGGTGGTATGGCAATGATTGCTGCACCAGCTGTTACTAGGTTTGTAGGTAGTGGAGGTTTTTATGATGCACTTCATACGAGTAATGAAATGTTGGAAATTTGTATGACACAAAATCCAAATTTTCCTGTTCCTACTTGGGATTTTCAAGGAATTTGTTTGGGAATTGATGCTCGTAAAGTGGTTGAAACTGGAATTACACCAGTGATTAATACAGGAATTGCCCATAAAAAAGCTGGCATAGGACAAATCGGAGCAGGTACTGTACGGCCTCCTGTGGCTTGTTTTGAAAAAGCAATTACAGCCTATGCAAAAAAATTAGGGTATAAAGAGTAACGCAAAAAAGATAAGGAGGTTTTTTAAATTCAAACATATATGGCTTATTGTCAATCCATCCATGTTGTAGAATTATGTAAAAAATATTCTAATTGGAGAGTACATAGTACTTTTGCAAATGGAGTCAATATTTCAAATGGTAAAGATTTAATATTCATTGGAAACGATCAAAATGGTTTATTGCCTTTTGGTGTGGTTCTAACAAAGCAAACACAAAACCTCCTAAAAAATAAGTGGAAACAAGAAGATAAGATAAAAATTTTCAATGAATCTATTATTAATATAAATAGACAAATAACCATATTACTTCATCCAAGGTATAAGTATTCTTGTATCTTGAAAAAGCCAAAAACATTCAAGATTCAATTGGTTCACAAGTTCATTGAACAAGCTTGTAAATTGAAGGGAAAGAATGGATTTGAATTGACAATAGAAGAATCAATAAAAATAAATGAGGAATTCACATTTTATGGGAAAGTCCTTATCAATGCTCTTTTTTCTTCTGATCAAAAAGAAATTGATTCAATTATAAAATATTTTATAGGGAGAGGAAAAGGATTAACTCCATCTGGAGATGATTTATTAGTAGGATTATTAAGTATAGGAAGTGCTTTTTTAAAAGTTAGTCCATATTTTGTAGAAAGTTTGAGTAATATGATTGAAAATGAAAATTTAACTACTGATATTAGTAAAGGGTATTTAAGATATGCACTTTGTGGTAAGTTTGAACATTCAATTTTGACTATTATTGACAATTTATGCGAAGAAAATGATTCCTTGGAAGAAGTATTAAGCAGCATACTACGCCATGGACATACATCAGGAATGGATCTATTAACAGGTATTTTATTAGGATTGATGAGAGTTAAAGAAATCAAATAAAATAAAAAAGTAAGGAGAAATTGAATTGAGTGAAACCGTAGTAGTTGCTTTAGGTGGAAATGCTATTTTACGTCCTAATCAAGAAGCATCTTTTGAAAATCAATTGAAGAATATAGAAACGAGCTGTAATTTTATTGCAAATATTATTGTTAATGGATACAAGGTTGTGATTACTCATGGAAATGGACCACAAGTAGGAAATATTTTAAGACAAAATGAAGAAGCAAAAAAATTTGTTCCTGCTTTTCCATTAGATGTATGTAGTGCCCAATCCCAAGGATTGATTGGTTATATGATGGAGCGTTCTTTAAAAAATGCTTTAACAAGATTAAATTATTCATCTCAAGTGGTGACTCTTCTTACACAAACAGAAGTTGACTCTAAAGACAAAGCTTTTGAAAACCCAAGCAAGCCTATTGGATTGTTTTACTCCAAGGAGGAAGCTGAAAAAATGAGAAAAGAGAAAAATTGGATTATGAAGGAAGACTCTAATAGAGGATATAGAAGAGTCGTTCCTTCCCCAAAGCCTAAGAAAATTCATGGAATAGAATCAATAAAGCAATTGCTTGAAAGTAATATTACAGTTATTTCTACAGGGGGTGGAGGTATACCTATTATTCAGAAGGAGAATGGGGAATATGCTGGAATTGAAGCTGTTATAGATAAAGATCTTTCAGCACTTCGATTATGTGAACAAATAGATGCAGATGTACTTATGATTTTAACGGATGTTACAAACGTGTATTTAAGTTATGGTACACCTAATCAAAAAAAATTAGAATCAAGTTATTGTGATGAAGCAGAAAAATATTTGATGCAAGGACATTTTTCAGATGGAAGTATGGGACCTAAAATGGAAGCGGCTATTTCCTTTGCTAAAAAAGGTAAAAAATCTATTATTTGCTCTTTAGAAGAGGCAGTAGAAGCGTTAGAAGGAAAAAAAGGAACTAGAATTTTATCTAGTTGATTGATATGAAAAAAAACTTGTAGAGGAGATCATATCCTTACAAGTTTTTTTATATGAAAAGACTTTTTTATTGAGATAACAATAGGGCAACCCTTAATTGTAAAGAATAATCAGGATTATCAATGGATTGATCAAATAGTTCATTAAGCTTTGCGATTCTATATTTTACTGTATTTCGATGTACATATAGGGAATTTGCAGTTTCTGTTATTTTACCTTGACAATCTAAATAGGTTTGCAATGTTTTTCTGAGTTCAATTTGAATATCATTAGTTGGATAAGCCAATGTTTTTAAAGTATAAATACAAAAATGTGAAATATGTTCTTTAGGTATAAATTGTAATACCTCTAATATTCCTTTTGAAAGATAAAATTTTATAAAAGAAGTCTTTCCTTCTTTTCTGCATCGATGATAGGTTTCTTCTGCCTCAATGAAAGAAAAATAAGTAGAAAATAACTGAGAAACTTCATTTCCTATAGCAAATGATAAAGAAATAGAAAAATATTTATTGAGTGAGTTAGATATTTCCATTAATATTTGTTCTAAATTTTGTTCCGAAGATTGTAATAAAATTACTAATTTTTCTTTGTTAGAAAGAGGAAATAATGAAGCATTTTCAAATTTGGTAGAAATTTCTCGTTCTAACCACTCATAAGTAATTGTGTAAATATCTGTTTGATGTAGATCGTTATAGGAGATATAATTGTCAATTCCTACCATGATGATTCTATAGCTAGAGGATTCTATTAAGCCATACTTATGACCATATTCTATCAAATTAGATACATTAGAAGCATCTTTATTTTTAATTAATTTATCAAAAAATTCTTCTCTTAATTTCCATGAAAGTTCTTCTAATTTTTTATTTTTAAATAGAGTAAATGCTAGTATGGTACTAGCTTGCTCAATGACCAATTGAGAATAAGGATAAGGGATTTTATCTGATTTTAATATGACTAGTAGATAAGGATTAAAAGTAGTTACTTTTACAGGAAATACAGATACGCATATGGTTTTTGTATTGGAAATGCATAATTCAAAGGTATTTTCTTCGATTTTTGCTTGTTGGTATAGTATATTTTCATGGATTGCATCAAGAGCTTTTAAAATGATTGCATTGGTCTTATTCAATGGAAGAGAGGTTGCAACAATATCCATAAAAGGATTGATTAAAAAAACGTTTTGTTTTAATACTTTTCCTAAATGGCATATCAATGAAGACAAAGAGGAATCTTCTATGAGCATTTTTGAAAATTCTTTTTGAATACTTAGGGCATAATGTAGCTTTTCTCTTTGTAAATCCCAAATATAAGAAAGTAATTGATGACATACCATTCCAAGAGTTGTAGACATAGGGACTTTTAGTAAAGGAAAATGTAATCGATTGGCTGTTTCAATGACACAACTATCTAATTTTTCAATATATCGTCCAAGTTTGATACCTAGTCCTGCTGCTGGAAGTTGACTTAATTCTTCTATTAATCTACATAAATCTTGTTGATTATCTTTAAAGGCCATACCAGTTGTAATCAAAAGAGTATTTGGGGCTAAATATCCAACAATATCAGGAGTTTCAGAAATATCAGCACTTTCTACAGGTCTTGTCAAATCACCTTGATGATTTAATATAGTAATTCCAGAAAATTGTGGAATCTCAAGGATTTGTTTGATTGAAATCATAGTGTACCTCCCTTATGATAGGACATAATGTATTTTTAACTGACTTATAAATACATTATACAATATTTTTTACATGAATCTTTAAATGCCGTTTACAATAAAATAGCTAAGACAACATGTCTTAGCTATTTTATTTCTTTATTTTCTAATATTTTAGAAAGAAGAGAAATGGCATTTTCTATATCTTTTTTATGAATGGTTTCAGAAGGACTATGTACATATCTACAAGGAATAGAAATAACTCCTGAAGGAACACCACTCTTTGTAAGATGAATTGCTCCTGAATCTGTACCTCCAAATTCAAGAATTTCTAATTGATAAGGGATATTATTTTCTTTTGCACAATCTATCATTAATTTTTTTACAGTAGGGTGAGCCAACATAGAATTATCTTTTATTTTAATAGCAGGACCTTCTCCTAATTTTACGGCCATATGCTTAGCTTTTGGAGTATCTCCAGTAGTTGTTACATCTAAAGAGATTCCTAGATCAGGATCAATTCCAAAGGCTGCTGTTTTAGAGCCTCTAAGACCTAATTCTTCTTGTACTGTAAATACAAAATAAAGTTCATGAGGTGTTTCTTTGATTTGTTTGATTGTTTCTATGGCAATGAAGCAACCAATTCGATCATCTAAGGCTTTGGATGTGATAAAGTCTCCTAAATCATGATAATCCCCACAAAATGATCCTACATCTCCTAAGCCTACTTTTTTCTTTGCTTCTTCTTTTGTAGTAGCACCGATATCTATATACATTTTTTCAAGCTTTAAATTTTTCATATCATCCATATGTTCCATGCCGATAATTCCTATTACATCATTTGGAAATTTAACTCGTTGATACAGAGAAGTAAAACTAGACACTCCTCCCATATTAGCAAATCTTAAAAACCCATTATCATCTATACCTGTTACAATAACGCCTATTTCATCCATATGGCTGGCAATCATTATTTTTTTCCCGGATCCATGTTTGATAGCTATAAGGTTTCCCATAGTATCTGTTTTCATTTCATTTACATAATCTTTTATTTCTTCCTCAATGATACCTCTTATTTGTTCTTCATTTCCAGAAGGACCATAAGCTTGTGTAAGCTTTTTTAATAGATCATATGAAGGATTCATATTATTTCCTCCTTTTTAACATTTTTTAAGAAAAGATCTACAAGATTTAGCATATTTTCATAGTCATTTTTATGGATTACACATATTGGAGAATGAATATATCTACAAGGAATAGAAAGAGCCAAAGTAGGAATTCCTTCTCTGCTAATATGAATAGCACCTGCATCATTTCCACCTTTTGTGGTTTGTTTAAGCTGAATAGGAATATTATTTTTATTAGCTATTTCCATCATTTTTTTCACTAAACCTTTATGATAATAAGTGCCCATATCTGCAATAGACAAGGCTGGACCTTCTCCTAGCCTTGTGGCAAAATGAGGGGCATCTACATCGGTAAGATCATGACAAGTAGTAGCTTCAAGGACAATAGACAAATCAGGATTTAATCTATAGGCTGCAACTTTTGCTCCTCTTAAGCCTACTTCTTCTTGGACTGCAAATAAAGCATGGATCGTATAGTCATAATTATTTTTTAAAAGATGAATAATCATTGCACATCCTACTCGATCATCTAATGCTTTTGCTTTTATAAGATTTTCTCCAAATTCTATGTAATCGCTACAAAATGAAATATAATCTCCAATAGATACTAATTTTTCTGCTTCTTCTTTTGAATTTGCACCAATATCAATATAAAGTTGATCATGTTTTAAAGCCTTTTTTCTTTCATCTGGTTTTTGAAGATGAATGGCTTTTGCACCAATGACTCCTTTAATTTTTTCTTTTCCAATTTGAACGACTTTTGAAACTAATATTCTATCGTCAATTCCTCCTACAGGCAAAAATTTAATAAATCCCTGATCATTTATGGATTTTACCATCAGTCCTACTTCATCCATATGAGCGGAGACCATAATAGATGGAAAATTTTCTTTTCCCTTTTTTGTAACAATTAAATTTCCAATAGGATCTATGATAATGTCATCTACATAGGGTTTGACTTCCTCAAGAATAATATCTCTTACTTCTTTTTCATTTCCTGAAACTCCACAGCTTTCAGATAATTTTTTTAATAACATAAAAATCCCTCCCAATCTTCACCATTCAGACTGGAAATAAAATAAGCGAGCATTCGCGCTGTATATTTTATGTCTGAAAGATCTATGGTTTCTACAGATGTGTGCATATATCGAAGTGGAATAGATAAAAGGCCAGTTGCCACTCCACATCTTGCAATCTGTATAGATCTTGCATCCGTTCCTGAATTACCTGGACTTATTTCTACTTGATAAGGAATATTATATTCTTTACCAATACTTTGAAAACGATGATGAATATTTGGATGAATATTGGCTCCTATACAAATACCAGGACCTTTTCCAAGATCTAAGGTATCATCTTTAGATAACTCAGGAGTACTGCCAAAGCCTACATCTATAGCAATTCCTATATGAGGAGAGATTTCATAAGCACTTACCATAGCTCCTCTTGTTCCTACTTCTTCTTGGATGGTACAAACAGCATATACATCTGCGTCATGATTTATATTTTGAAGTTCTTTAAAGCAATGGATCATAGCTAAAATTCCTGCTCGATCATCTAATGCTTTTCCTGCTACTTTATTGTTTTTTAGAGAAACCATGTTTCTTTTAATGGTAATGGTGTCTCCTATTTCAATGATTTGTTTTGCTTTTTCATAAGAAAGTCCTACATCTATGAGTAAATCTTCACTTTTTATAGATTCATTTCTCTCACTGGGATCTTGTAGATGGGGAGGTTTTGTACCGATGATTCCAAATACTTCTTCTTTTCCATGAATGATTACTTCTTGAGCAAGAAGAGTTCTTTGATCGACTCCTCCAATGTTTGTAAATTTTATAAATCCATTTTTATCAATATCTTTGACCATAAGACCGATTTCATCCATATGGGCTGCAAGCATAATTTTTATAGGATTTTTTGAAGTGCCTTTTTTATGGATGATGATATTTCCTAATTTGTCTTTATAAATTTCATCAGCATACTCTTTAAAAAAAGAAGAGATTTTATCAGAGAGCGTATGTTCATAACCTGACACACCATATCCTTCGAGCATTTCTTTTAACAGGTATTCGTTTTCCATTATATTCCTCCTTTCTAAGACTCTATGATTCATATTATAGCATATCATGGTAGAATATTACTATTACGCCCCAAATTTATCTAATCGTTTGGCATTTGAGAGTAAAAGTCCCATTAAATAACGACTTTCAAAAAATCCTAATCCTCCAGCATTACAAGCATTTTCATGAAAAACTTCTACATCATCTATGCCAGAAAAAGCACTATGCAGAAGGATTGGTACGGGATGGAAGCTATGGGATCTCATAGCACAAGGAGTAGAGTGATCTCCAGTAATGGCTAATACATCAGGCATATGATCTAGTAAAATAGGTAGAGCTTTATCTACTGTTTCTATACATTTTACTTTAGATTCAAAATCTCCATCTTCTCCAGCTTGATCTGTACCTTTTACATGAATAAAGAAAAAATCATATTTTTGTTTATAATCTACATAGGTTTGAAAAAGTCCTTCTATAGAGTCAGGGGCAGGCAAAAGTGTCATACCTAATAAAGATGCAATTCCTCTATACATAGGATAACTTGCAATAGCTGCAGACTCTAGAAGATATTTTTCACTCATAGAAGGTATTTTAGGTTTGGATGCAATTCCTCTTAGTAAAAAAGCATTGGCAGGAGCTTGATTTTTTAAAAGTTCATAGCCTTTTTCTACAAATTGATTAATGACTTGTGATAAAAATTGTGAAGGAGGGTTTTTACCTTTTGCTAAAAGAGGTGCTTTTCCTTCTACTAATGGATCTGTATCATTGATTAAAGAACCAATCTCCTTTTGTTTGCTTCTAAATACAGTAACAAAACGATGTCCCTTTCCAGGTTTGATGATAATTTCTACTCCATCTATTTCTTTTATGGTTTGTAAAATTTCACATAGCTTTTGTGTTACTTCTGTAGGAATTCTTCCAGCGCGCCTGTCTGTGATCATACCTTTTTCATCCATTGTTGCAAAATTACATCTTGCGGCTACATCATGAGGCTTAAGAGTAAAATCAATTCCAACAGCTTCTAATACTCCTCTTCCTATGATATTTTTTAAAGGATCATATCCAAATAGTCCTAAGTGTCCTGGCCCACTTCCTGGAGTAATACCAGGAAGAATTGGATACATACGCCCCATAACAGATTTTTTTGCCAGGGTATCTAGGGTAGGAGTATGAGCATATTCTAGTGGAGTTTTATTATGAAATTGAGGACTTCTAATATCTCCTACTCCATCTAATACTAAAAGAACAATTTTTGAATTGTTTTTTTTTATGGTGGATTGAATAATTTCTTCATAATGCATATGATTTACCTCACTTTAAGTTTATTGATTACTTTTGTTACACCTTCTACACCCATAGATATTTCTTTTGCAATTTCCATTTCATTTTTATTATTTACATAACCTGATAAAGTAAGCTTTCCATTTTCTACTGAGTGGGCAATATCCTTATAACTAAGATTGGTAGTACTTAAAGCTTGGGTTACATGACTATTAATTGTGGAATCATCATATTTTTCATAAGAATCAATAGATATATTATTGACTACATCTTTTATTCCACGTACACCTGAAGCAACATCTAAAGCGTCATGAGCATTTTTAAGAGTGTGTACAGTTCCTAAAAGATTGGCAACTCCATCTTCAACTTTTACTCCTACACTACTTAAATGAGAAACTCCTAAAAGTTTTTGGATTACTTCTTTCTCCATGTGTTTGTCTGTAATATTATGATCCATAGCTACTGTGATTTTGTTTTCTATTTTTGTAGGACCTTCTATTTTTTTGACGATAGTTTCAGCCATCTTTTTCTCAGCAAGTACATCTACCATTCCAGAAAGATTCACATGACCATCTCTACAAAAAACATTAATATCCATTGCACTTGCTTGCATTTTTTCTTCTAATTGATCTTTAATAGTATCTGTAAGCAAATCGTCTTTACTTGGCATTTTATCAGTTATAATATGATTGGATCTTTTTTTACTCATTAAAATCTTTCCTTTCTATATTTTCGTTATTATTTATTTTGCCAAAAAACAAAATAATCATGTAAGAGGATTATAAATATTACATTTTAGTATCAAACTTCTATAAGAGAGGAAAATAGTGTAAAATAAGAAAGGAAAATTAAAATAAATTTTTATAGTACTTGAAGGGTTTGAGCTATATGTATTAAAATAGTAGTAACAAGTTAGTAGGAAGCTCAGAAGAGGTGTTGACAATGAAAGAAATCGTAGAGATATTTTTAAATATTGGCATGAGAGATGTAATCGATATGGCCATTGTAGCCTTCGTTTTTTATAAACTTTTGATGCTTATAAGACAAACGAGTGCAGAGCAAGTTTTAAAAGGTCTAGTAGTATTACTGATTGCTACAAAGCTTAGTGAATGGGCAAAGCTTTATGTAACAAATTGGATTTTAAAAAATGCTATGACTCTAGGTATGATTGCAGTCCTTATTGTATTTCAGCCAGAACTTAGAAGGGCACTAGAGCATATAGGAAGAACAAAATTTTTCACAAAATCTTTGGTAGAATTATCTGATGAAGATTTAGATCATAATATTTCTGAAGTAGTGGAAGCTTCTACTTATCTTTCAAGAAATAAAATAGGAGCTTTAATTATTATTGAAAGAGAAACAGCTATAGGAGATGTATTAGAAACAGGGGTATCTATTATGGGGCACATATCTTCAGCACTTCTTATTAATATTTTTATTCCAAATACACCTCTTCATGATGGAGCCGTAATTATTAGGGAGGATAAAATTATGGCTGCCGCTTGTGTACTTCCTCTTACAGGAAATCCTAATCTAAGCAAGGAATTAGGAACAAGACATAGAGCAGGTATTGGAATTACAGAAAAGTCTGATGCTCTAGCTGTTATGGTGTCGGAAGAGACAGGGGCTATTTCTGTTGCAATGGATGGAAAAATATCTAGATATTTAGATGCAAAAACTTTAAGATCAGTTCTTAGAAATGCATACAAACCAGAAGATGAAAAGCCTTTATTTAGATGGAAATGGAGGCAAAAAAATGAATAATCTATGGGATCAAATTAAAAAAAATATAGAGAGTAGCAGATTCTTTAGCAGAAATACTATGCCCAAGATCATATCTATTGTTTTTGCTGTGGTCATGTGGCTTTATGTTATGGGAGAAATCAATCCTCAAGGTATGATTGAAATTGAAAATGTACCAGTTCAACTTTTAAATGTAGAAGATCTACGAGAATCTGGTCTTGTGGTGATTGGCCAGAAGAATTTTATAGTCAATGTGCAGGTAACTGGAAGAAGAAGTGATATTTATAAAATTAGTTCTCAAGATATTAATGCAAGAGCAGATCTAAGAGGATTTAGAAAAGGAGTAAATAGTGTTCCTGTTGAAGTGAGCGTACCTTCTAATATAGAAGTAGATATAACCCCTAAACAAATTAAAATTACACTAGATGAAATTGTAAAGAAGAAAAAACCTGTGGTTGTAAAAACAATCGGAAAGCCATTAGAGAGTGTTGAACCAGGAAAAGCTTCTATTTCTCCAAATGAAGTTTTAGTCGAAGGTCCAGAAAGTCTCATAAACACAGTCCATTCTGTGGTAGCACAAGTAAATATACAAAATATAAAGGATGATATGGTAAAAAGACTTTCTCCAAAGCCTATCACTCGATCAGGAAAAGAAGTAGGAGGAGTAGAGGTTAAAAATAAATATGTAGAGGTGAATCTTCCTATTCTTAGAGTTAAAAAGGTTCCTATAGCTATCTCTTATGAAGGACAAATTCAAAATGGGGTAAAAGTAAAAGATATGAAAATGAGTCAAAATCAAGTGATGATTAAAGGTAAAAAAGAAGTATTAGATACTATCACACAGATACAAGCAAAACCTATTTCGTTAAAAGATTTACAAAAGACAACTAAAAAGGATATAGAATTGATTTTTCCAAAGGGAATTGAACTTTCTCAAAAGGAAAAAGCTCCTTATGTGATCATAGAGATAGAAAATATAAAAAGTAAAGAATTCACCTTTGCAAAAGATGAGATCAATATAGAAAATATACAAGAAAATTATATAGTAGACAATAGCAAGTTTCCTTCTTCTATAAAAGTAAAAGTAGAAGGTGCTGAAAGTATTTTGGAAAATATAAATAAAGAAGGTATAAAACTTTCTATCAATGGAGAAGGATTAACAGAAGGATTGTATTCTGTTAAGATCAATTATAATTCATCTCAAAAATTTGAAAAAATTACAATTGATCCTGAAAGAGTGGATTTAATCATTAAAGGAAAAGAAATAGTTCCTGTACAAGGAGAGATTCAATAAAGGAAGAGCATGCAACTGCACCTAGTAATAGGTGCAGTTTTTTGAATGCAAAAAAATTGACAATTCTCAACATTTGATATATATTTAACATTGTGAATAATACGTGATAAATATGATATATTTTTAACAAAATAAAGCTTATAAAGGAAATTTTTTTAAAAATTATGATAAAATAAATATATGATAAAGAGGTGAATATAATGAAAAAAATGGATGAACTAGTTATGTTAGCCAGTAAAAAAGAAACCAAAACGATTGCTATAGCAGTGGCTCAGGATCAAGATGTCTTAAAAGCTGTAGATGAAGCTAGAAGATTGGGCTTAGTAAAAGCAATCTTAGTAGGAGATGAAAAAGAAATCAAAAAAGTTTGCAAAGAAGAACAAATAGATGTACAGCAATATGAAATCATCCATGAAGAAGATCCACAAAAATCTTGTTTAAAAGCAGTAGAATTAGTATCTACTAAAAAGGCTCATATGGCTATGAAGGGGCTTGTGGATACGTCTATCATATTAAGAGCAGTACTGAATAAAGAAGTAGGTTTAAGAAGTGGAAAAGTATTAAGCCATGTGGCTGTATTTGAAATTCCTAAATTTGATCGACTTTTCTTTATTACAGATGCGGCTATGAATATACTTCCAGATATAAAAACGAAAAAGGAAATTATTGAAAATGTAGTAGAAGTTGCTCATTCATTAGATATAAAAAAGCCAAAGGTTGCGATACTTTGTGCAAAAGAAAAAGTAGACAAGAATATGCAAGCTACCATTGATGCTAAAGAACTAGAAAATATGAATCAGGCAGGAGAAATCAAAGGTTGTATAGTTGGAGGACCTTTTGCATTAGATAATGCAGTAAGTAAAGAAGCTGCCAAACATAAAGGTATAAATCACCCTGTTGCAGGAAATGCAGAGATTTTAGTTGTATCTAATATTGAAGCTGGAAATGTTTTATATAAGTCTTTGGTATTTTTCTCAGAGGCTAAAAATGCAGGAGTAATTGTAGGTGCAAAAGCTCCTATTATTCTTACATCAAGAGCAGATAGCCCACAAAGTAAATTAAATTCTATTGCCTTAGGTGTTTTAATGGCAGATTTTAAAGAACAATAAAATAGAAAGAAGGATACATATGACAAAATTTAAGATTCTTACTATTAATCCAGGATCTACATCCACAAAGATTGCTGTATTTGAAAATGAAACATCTATTTTTGAAAAAACATTAAGACATGCATCTGACGAAATCAATCAATATGAAAAGATTTATGATCAATATTCTTTTCGTAAACAACTTATTTTAGATGCATTAGAAGAAAATAAAATAGATATTCATAGTATTGATGCAGTAGTAGGAAGAGGAGGTTTTTTAAAACCTATTGAAAGTGGTACATATAAGATTGGAGAAAAGATGCTTGAGGATCTTAAAATAGGAGTAAGCGGAGAACATGCATCTAATCTTGGAGGAATCATTGCAAATGAAATTGCAAAGATTATTTCAAAACCATCTTTTATTGTAGATCCAGTAGTAGTAGATGAACTAGATGATATAGCAAGAGTATCAGGTATTCCTGAAATAGAGAGAAAAAGCTTTTTTCACCCACTAAACCAAAAAGCTGTTGCAAGATTAGCAGCAGAAGAATTAGGTACAAAATATGAAGAAGGAAATTTTATTGTAGCACATATTGGAGGAGGAGTTTCTGTAGGAGCTCATAAAAAGGGAAGGGTCGTAGAAGTAAACAATGCGTTAGATGGAGATGGACCATTTTCACCAGAAAGAAGTGGAGGGCTTCCTGTATGGGATTTGGTCAAATTATGTTTTTCAGGAAGATATTCCTTAGATGAAATAAAGAAGAGGATCAATGGAAAAGGTGGTCTAGTAGCTTATTTAGCTACAAATGATGGAAGAGAAGTAGGAAAAATGATCCAAGAAGGAAATAAAAAGGCAGAGATTGTTTATAAGGCTATGGCTTATCAAATTGCAAAAGATATAGGAAGTTGTGCTGCTGCACTCAAAGGAGAGGTAGATGCTATTATTTTAACAGGTGGTATTGCTTATGATCAGCAGTTTGTAGAGTGGATCAAAGAATATATATCATTTTTAGGAAAAGTGATTGTATATCCTGGAGAAGAAGAATTAAAAGCTTTAGCTCAAGGAGCTTTAAGAGTATTAAAAGGAGAAGAAAAAGCAAAAGAATACAAATAAACTAACGAATTTTTTCGTTAGTTTTTTCTATTAGAAAAGATATGTGGCAAAAAATTGAACAGTTATATAAAATGTGATAAAATAATATAGATTTACTATTTACAATAAGTACAATAAAAAAGAATAAGGATAGACTAGAATGAGAGGAGTCTACTTATATGGGAAAGTTATTTGGAACAGATGGAGTAAGAGGAATTGCAAATACGGAATTAACAGCAGAATTAGCATATAAACTTGGAAGATTTGGATCATATGTATTGACCCAAGGAAAGAAAAAAGCCAAAATTGTCATTGGAAAAGATACAAGAATATCAGGAGATATGTTAGAGTCTGCATTGGTAGCTGGCATTTTATCTACAGGTTCAGATTGCCTTTGTGTGGGAATTGTTCCAACTCCAGCTGTAGCATATTTAACTAGATATTATGGTGCAGATGCAGGAGTAGTGATATCTGCTTCTCATAATCCTGTTGAATATAATGGAATCAAATTTTTCAATGAAGATGGTTTTAAGCTTGCAGATGAAGTAGAAGATAAAATAGAAGAATTGATTTTAAATGATGAAGATATAAATATTCATCCATCAGGAGAACATTTAGGAAGAAAAACTGAAATTGATGATGCAATTAAGCAGTATTCAAACTTTTTAAAAAGCACGATTGATGTGGATTTAAGGGGAATGAAGGTTGCTGTAGATTGTTCAAATGGAGCATCTTATGTAGCAGCTCCTTCAGTACTTTCAGCACTAGGTGCAGAAATAAAAATTATACATCATAAACCAGATGGATTAAATATCAATCTTAATTGTGGATCTACTCATCCAGAGGATTTAAAACAACTTGTGATTGATTGGGGAGCAGATGTAGGGCTTGCTTTTGATGGAGATGCAGATAGACTCATTGCAGTAGATGAAAAAGGACAGCTTGTAGATGGAGATAAAATATTAACTATTTGTGGAAGCCATTTAAAGGAAAAAGAAAAGCTTAAAAAAGATACAGTAGTGGCAACGGTTATGAGTAATATGGGACTTCAAAAAGCTTTAGAAAAATCAGGTTGTAAAGTAGCGACTACTCAAGTAGGGGATCGATATGTTCTTGAGGAGATGAAAAAAGAAGGATATGTATTAGGTGGAGAACAATCTGGACATATTATCTTTTTAGAACATAATACTACAGGGGATGGACTTTTGTCAGCTCTTCAATTTTTAAGTGTAGTTAAAGAAAAAAAACAATCTGTATCAAAGCTATCAAGTATGATGACTACATATCCGCAAGTACTTGTCAATGCGAAAGTAAGCAATGATAAAAAATTAAAGTACATGGAGGATGAAGTCATTTCTAAAGAAATTCAAAAGCTTGAAGATATTATGGATGGAGAAGGAAGAGTACTCATCAGACCTTCTGGAACGGAACCATTGGTAAGAGTTATGCTAGAAGGAAAAGACCAAAAACAACTTGAATCATTAAGCCATGAATTGGCTAAATTAATAGAAGAAAGATTAAAATAAAAGTACTTTTTATTTATTTTTGAATAGAATATATTATAAATCTCTCCTACTATAGGAGAGATTTATGATACAATGCTTTGAAAGGGGTGAGGAATATAAATAAGAAAAATAATTTTTAAAAATATGAAGCGCCAGAACTTAAATTGGGTCGGATATGATTTAAGTTGACGAGGACAGGGTTCATCGAGATTTCGGCGGATACTCTGCGGTGTAATCACCACCGATAAAGAGCTTACAAAACCTTTAAGTGATTGAAGGGACAAATAGGCTTGGGTGATAGAGGGTAGTATTTTGTCTATTTACTACCTATAGTTGTGTATTGCCAAAATTTAAATTTAAAGGAGAATAAAACATGTGTGGAATCGTTGGATATATTGGAAACAAGGAAGTAGCACCTATTTTAATAGATGGATTATCAAAGCTTGAATATAGAGGATATGATTCAGCAGGAGTTGCTATTTATGATGAAGGAGAAGTAAAGGTAAGAAAATATAAAGGAAGAATTAGTATATTAGAAGAAAATCTTAAAAAAGAAACTATAAAAGGAACAATTGGTATAGGACATACAAGATGGGCAACTCATGGAGAGCCATCTGATAGAAATTCCCATCCTCATACAAATTATTCTGGAAATATTGCACTGATTCATAATGGAATTATTGAAAATTATATGAAACTAAAAGAATGGTTAATTAGTGTGAATGGAGACCATTTTAAATCTGAAACTGACTCAGAAGTAATTGCTCATTTAATTGATTATTTTTATGAAGGAGATCTATTAGATGCAGTATATAAAGCCATTGAAAAAATGGAAGGAGCTTATGCAATAGGTGTAATCTGTAAAGATGAACCAGATAAGATTGTAGCTGTAAGAAAAGACAGCCCACTTATTGTGGGATTAGGAGAGAATGAAAACTTTATTGCATCAGATATTCCAGCTCTTTTAAAATACACAAAAGATATTTATTTAATTGAAAATGATGAAGTTGTTCTTCTTACAAAAGATGAAGTAAAGATTTTTAATGAATTTAGGCAAGTTGTAGAAAGAGATGTTTTTAAAGTTACATGGAATGCAGAAGCCGCAGAAAAAGAAGGATATCCTCATTTTATGCTCAAAGAAATCAATGAGCAACCTAAAGGAGTATATGATACACTTCACAGAAGATTAGATAAAGAAGACAATATTGTTCTTGATGGAATCAAAATTACAAAAGAGGATTTAGAAAAAATCAATAAAGTATATATTGTTGCGTGCGGAACTGCTTATCATGCAGGATTAGTGGGAAAATACGCTATTGAGAAATTTGCAAAAATCCCTGTAGAAGTAGATGTAGCATCAGAATTTAGATATAGAGATCCATTTGTGGATGAAAATACATTATTTATTGCAGTAAGTCAATCAGGAGAAACTTTAGATACTCTAGCTGCTCTAAGAGAGGCAAAAAGAAAAGGAGCAAGAATATTATCTATTGTAAACGTAGTAGGTTCTTCTGTAGCACGTGAATCAGATGATGTATTTTATACTTGGGCAGGACCGGAAATTGCAGTAGCATCTACAAAGGCTTATACAACTCAGCTTGTATCTATGTATTTGATTGCTCTTCATATGGCTATCACAAAGGGAAGTATTACAGATGAAGAATATAAAAAATATGTAAAAGTATTAAAAGAGATGCCAGATAAAATAGAGAGAATCGTAGAAGATGAAGAATCCATACAAAAAATTGCAGATGAGCAATTTAACAATGAAGATGTATTCTATATTGGTAGGGGAGTAGATGTAGCAGTAGCTTATGAAGGATCATTAAAATTAAAAGAAATATCCTATATTCACTCTGAAGCTATTGGAGCAGGAGAATTAAAGCATGGAACTATTGCCCTTATTGAAGAAGGTAGATTAGTAATAGCTCTAGCTACGCAAGATGGGTTGTATGATAAGATGTTATCTAACATTCAAGAAGTACGTGCAAGAGGAGCTTATGTAATAGGTGTTGCCAAAGAAGGAAACAAAGAAATAGAAAAAGTCGCAGATAAAGTAATTTATATTCCAGATACATTAAATGAATTTACACCTATTTTAAGTGTCATCCCACTTCAAATACTTGCTTATTATATCGCAGTGGCAAGAGGCTGCGATGTGGATAAACCAAAAAATTTAGCAAAATCCGTAACAGTGGAATAGGAAATATATTCTAATAAAGTAAAAATTGTCCAATAAAAATAAACTCGTTCCAATAAAAAAAAACCCCTACAGAGAAAAATAAACTCGTTCCGAAAATGAGAGAAAAAATCAGAGGAAAACAGGAAAGAACTCCTGCTTTTCCCTTTTTTTATTGAGGAAAAAAGGCAGGTGATAAGGGGAGAAAGATTTAAGGAAAAAGAGAGAAATTGGAGCAATGGCTCAGGATTAAGGGGAGAAAAAAGATTGAAAAAAGACAGAGAAAAATCTTATTCTTTTCCTCTTAGCCATTATCTTTTTCCTAAACTTTCTTACCAACTTTATTTTCAATTTTTGATAGATAAAAGGAATTTTAAGGAAATTAAAAATGGAGATTTCGGAATGAGTTTTTTACATACAAAAAATGGAAGGTTGGAAAATGGAGGTTTTGGTGAGAATGAGTAAATTTGTTTTTAAGATGGATGAAGAAGCAGAAGAGTTTTGTATGTTAATTGCCAGTGAAATGAGAAAGTTATTTGGAATTACAGAAGAAGAAGCAATAGGAAGGATAAATAGATTTTGGTCAAATTTAGGAACTTTTGAAGGAGAAGATATGTTAATATATCATGAAACAGGAGAGTTTTGGGCTAAGGAAATTTGTTATGGACATGATTCTAAATGGTGGGCTAAAGAAGGGAAAGAAGATATTAAGCCTATACCTTTTCCATAAAAATATATTTGTGAAGAAGATATTTGTAGACAACAATTATTAAGGCATATTGCATAATAAAAAAGAGGCAGAGAGTTATTTAACAAAAATAAAAGGAAACTTTAATATTGTTAAATAATGTTTAAGGTTATGGCGGTTATCTTATGATAGCCGTTTTGCCATTGTTCTTCGAAAGAGAGCAAAATTTAGTAAAATGAAATGTATAAGCCTAAAGAAATGTATCCGTCAAATACAGCACATATACTTATGATGTTTTAAATAGGTTAATTAAAACAAAAGATCCAGAAGGAAATGAAGAACAATATTTCTATGATGCAGGGAAATATATGATTCAGAAGAAGAATGTAAAAGGTGTATCTACTTATTATGAGTATGATGTGCTAGGAAGATTAATTCGCGAAAAAGCTCCAACAGCAAATGATAAAATAGCAATAACAAGATCTATATATGATGCAGCTGGAAATAAAATTAAGGAGATAGAACTGAAATATTACGATTCTACAAAAGATACATCAGATCTCATTCATACAATGATCGGACTATCTTATACTTATGATAATATGAATCGTTTGAAATCTATTATGTCTCCTGAAGGAAATATAATAGAATATAGAAAATATGATGCAAGAGGAAATCTAAAAAAAGTAGTAGATGGATTAAGATATACTGGAAACATGGAAACGTCACCTGGAAATATATATATTTATGATCACTTGAATAGATTAACATGTATTAAAGATGAAAAAGAAAATGCTATTTATTATAAGTATGATTTAATGAACAACTTACTTGAGAAAACGGATGCAAAAAATAATAAAACAAAATTTGAATATAATTCAGATGGAACTCTTGCAAAAATGATATTTTCTGATAGAGGAATCGTTGAATATACTTATGATAAATTAGGAAGAAAACTTACAGAGAAGGATCCATTAGGAAATATTACATTCTATAGTTATAATGGCTTTGGACAAGTCATATCTGTGAAAGATTCATATAACCATAGTATAGAATATGAATATGATGCAAATAGTAATTTAATACGAGAGAGGGATAAAAAAGGAAATGAAACAACTTATATCTATGATCAGAAAAATAGATTAATCGAAAAAAAAAATACCCCTTGAAAAAAACAATGAAACAATTATATATAAAATTCAAAAGTATTCTTATGATGAGTTAGGAAATATTAAAAAAGTTATTGAAACAGGAACAAAAGATAGCACATCATAAAGAGAAATAAATTATACGTATTATAATAATAATCTACTAGATACTATAACCGATAATAGTGGAAGCTATACAGAAAATATTTATGACCAAAATGGAAATCTTATAGTGAAAAAGATTTTAAGAAGTCCAGAATTATATGATGTGTATAAATATGAATATGATAATCGCAACAGACAAATTAGAAATATAAAATTAGTAGATGAAAAAAATATATACAATTGAGAAAAAATCCATAACATTTCAAGCATTAGAGACGGTGAATATAAAGGAAAAATACAGCTTATTACAGAATATAAGTACGATATTCTTGGAAATAAAGTTGCTACCATACATCCAAGAGCCTTTGAATACTTAGATAAAGATCAAAAGAATAGAAATAAATATACTACGAGATATAGCTATGATCAATTAAATCGATTAGAGAAAACTATTTGGAATTATAATGATAATGAAGTATATCAACAATATTTTTATGATGAAGTAGGTAATAAAATTAAAGAAAGAAATGAAAAAGGTAACATTACATCATATAGCTATGACAATATGAATCGAATAAAAACTATACAAAATCCATTAGGATATAAAATAACCTATCAGTATGATTTAGTAGGAAATAAATTATCAGAGACAAATGAATTGAACCACACAATGACTTATACCTATGATAAATTAAATAGGTTAGAAAGAACTATTGATCCTTATGGAGTGGTAATTAGTAAAAAAGTATATGGTGCAAATGGAAATGTTATAAAAGAAATTGATGCAAAAGGCTACTTATCAGGAAGTACAGATAATGATAGATATGGAATAGAATATAAATATGATCTTGCAAATAGATGGACAGAAATCGCACATCCTCAAATGTATCAATTTAATAATTATATGCTTAAATCTGAGGTAACATATGAATACAATCAATATAGTCAAAAGATTAAAACAACTGACGGAGAGGGAAATGTTACAAAATATGAATATGACAATGGACCTAAATTAGTTGCAGTAATTGATGCATTAGGTGATTATACAAGATATTCTTATGACCAAGCAGGAAATAAACTCACAATAACTAACGGAAATGGACAAACTACAAAATATATTTATGGAGAATGTGGCTTACTCATAGAAGTAAGAGATGCTGACAATAATTTAATTACTTATTAATATGATTTAGAATTAAATTTAGCAAAAATGGTAGATAAAAATGGTAATAAGATATTATATACCTATGATTTAAGAAATTTATTATTGACTAAAGAGATACCCAAAACAGGAGAGTATATCAGTTATGATTATGATTCTGTTGGAAATAAAATATGTATGTATGAGGTTACAGGAAGAACTATATATGATTATGATGATAAAAATCAATTAATTAATATAACGAAGGATTATATTACCAAAAATGTTTATTGTTATGATAAAATAGGAAATATAGTATCTGTGGAAGATGAAAAAGGATTTAAAACAACATATACCTATGACAAATCTAGCAGAATGATCACCGTGAGTTATGATGTTCTAGGCACTACTAAAACTATAACTTATGATTATGATGAAAATGGAAATAGGAAAGCTATAAATTATGAAGGAGGCATAACAGAAGAATATAATTATGATCAAAATAATAATCTTACGACTATTATTAATAGAAAGTCTAATGGAGATATTCTTTCTAGTTATAGCTATATATATGATTTAGAAAGTAGAAAAAAAGCTAAGACAGATCATTATGGTACAACGTACTATGAGTATTACTCTACAGGGCAAATAAAAACAGTAGAAGAGCCTGATAAAACTTCTATATATAAATATGATCACGTAGGAAATAGGGAGCACCTTAGAGAAACTTATAAATCTCATCAAGTATTTAACGAATTACCTGATAATAAAATAAAATATAGAATTAAGGATAGCTGGTATAAGTACTCTAAAACAAATATGTTACTAATACTTGTAGAAAATATGAAGAGTGTATCAAATGATAGAGTCATACAAAAAATAACCCATTATACTTATGATAAAAATGAAAATCAATTAACAGAAACATCAGAGTATATCAAACCTCGTGTTAATAAAGATGAAATAAAACCCAATTTCCAACTAAGTATATATGGAGATAGTATTAATACACCTATAGATCCGCTTATTTACCTTGTAAAAAATCAATATGATGGTTTTAATAGGCTAAAAAAAATAGAATCTATAAAAGGTGGAAAAAGAACAATTATTCTTTATGAATACGATGGAGATAATCTTAGAACAAGAAAGATTGTTAAAAATTCGAGTGATGGATATATTCCTAAAGAAACAAATTATTTATATGATAGACAACATGTTATATTAGAAACAAATAAAGATCATTTGGTGATTGCAAGATATGTAAGAGGAATCAATTATATATCTAGAATAGATTCACAAGATCATCATTCCTATTACTTATATAATGGACATGGAGATGTAGTACAAACAGTTTCAGAAGCAGGCAATATAGAGAATGAATATAACTATGACATATTTGGAAAGGTTACTTTATCCAAAGAGAAATATACAAACCCAATTAGATATGCAGGAGAGTTTTTTGATGAAGAAGCAGGACTATATTATTTAAGAGCAAGATATTATAATCCATATATAGGAAGATTCATTAGTGAAGATAGCTATTGGGGAGAAGATACAAATCCACTTAGTTTAAACTTATATACATACTGCTATAATGATCCAATGAATTATATAGATCCTACAGGACATTGGCCATCATGGAATAAAGTGAAAAGTTATGCAAAATCAGCTTATAAATCAATAACAAAAGCTGCAAGTAAAAGTAGTAGTTCAAATAAGCGTAGCAAAAAAAGACGTTCTAGTAGTAGAAATTCAGGAACGACCATTGGGGCAGCTATAGGAACGGTTATAGGAGGTCCAGTGGGAGGTGCTGAAGCTATTTCCAATGCTGTAGCAACAAATAAAGATGCCATAATATTTAATCCTGCAGTGCCTAACCTAGATGAGTATGGTTTAAAAAAGAAGAAAAAGAAATATCGTGCTCATATGACCCAATATATTGTAATTGGTGAATTTTTAGACAATACATATAGATCCTGGGGTATTTCAAGACCAATTGGACATATAAGTTATTTGCCTAAACAGTCTGATGATCCAGTTGAAAATCATTCAATGGGTGCAGTAAAGAAGGGAATAAGGGAAAAGAAAATAGACAGCCAACACATAAATTATAATACTCAAGTGATATATGTTTAATGGATGAAGTAAAGAAAATTATAAAAGAACCAAATAAGGAGAGATAGAAGAATGATTAAAAAAATAATTTTTACTATATTAATTTTTACTGTAATAATATCTTCTTATTACCTAATTAACAAAGATTACTTGATTAGCACAGCAACAGATGAGGAGGAATATATGCTTAACAATATCAATATTTATAAAGATACTCCTGTATGGGAATTAGCATTAGCTGTAAGAGACCAAAAAATTAAAATGATAGAAAAATTAGTAAAAGATAAACCACAGTTGTTAAATTATCAGGAACCTAAATACGGTGCTACACTATTATTTTGGTCCGTAGGAATGGAAAAGTATAAATCAGCAGAGACCTTGTTAAAATGTGGTGCTGATCCCAATATAGCCTCAACACCAGAAGGAGAGACTCCTCTTTATTTAGCAACACATTATTCTTGGATAGATAATGATGCCAAAAAAGATCCGAAATATGTAAAACTCTTGTTGCGTTATGGTGCCGATCCCAATAAAAATTATATTGGAAGTGAAAAAACTATTATAGACCAAGGACAAAGTCCATTAATGAATTCAATACTATGTGGCATTGAAAAAACAAAAGCCTTAGTAGAAGCAGGAGCCGATATTAACTACAAAACAAAAACAGGAAATACAGCAGCAATTGAAGCATTACTAATGAATATGTGTCCAGAATATGCATATTATTTAATTGTTGAAAAAAAAGCAAAAGTATCAGAACCATATTATATAGAAATAAGTTATGGGGACGAAGATCCTAACGAAAAATTTTTTCCAGTAACTTTATTAAGAGATTGGGTATTTGATTTAGATTCAAAGGAATATAAAATGAAAATGGAGATTGTTGAAGAATTTGCACGACAAGGTGTAAATTATTGGGACACTAAAATTCCTAATGATATACTTGAACAGATAAAAGAAATTTATCCAAATACTTGGAAAGAATATATAAAAAAATATTAATACTATGTTGTACGAAAACAATGAGCAATGAGTCTATAGTTTCCAACATAACTTTCTAATAAAACCCTGCAGAAGTGATCTAAACTTCTGTAGGGTTTTATGGAGTATAGATAAATCTGTGATTATCTGTTATTAAACTTAGGATCTCTTCAAAAAAAGGATATTTTTCTTTGGTTTTATCAGCCATTTTTGTGGATAATCCTTTAATATTTTCTAAAATGTCTATGATCGAGAAGCTGTATGGGAGTTAATAGAAAGCTATAAATTAATAGCCATCATAAGCAACAAGGGATATATCAATAAAAATTTAACCCCAGACCTAAAAAAAGAAAAAGATATTCATCTAATATTTATGAAAAGAAATAAGAGTAAAGATTCATATTCCAAATAGCTTCCCTAGTATATTTCCAAATTTAGAAGACGAATTGAGACTATAACGTAATAATATTTTAGGTAAAAAAGCAAATTAGTGACGCATTAAAGGACTTGTATTTGGATACTATATCCATAAATTTGTGATGAAAGTAACAAAAGGAATATTAAGACCGTTTTCGTTTCTATAATATTTCTAAAAAGTATTTTTAACAATTCATACAATGAATTACATTAATATTTTAATAATTAGAAAAGGAGAAGTGATATTGTGAATAAAATAAAGAATAAAAATAATATTCATAAAAAAAGAAATCATAAATCTAATTATTTAGAAGAAATTAATGAATGTCAAAATCATATTTTTAATCCGTATCACTATCTAGGAGGAGATATACCTCCTTTTATAAAACATCCAGGACGACCTGCTCTGCTAGGGTTGTTTATGATTTTATCTTCTATAGTATATGGAGGAGTATACACTTATATATTTTTTTTACATGGTAATTTTGATAGCTTAATCCAATTAACTGGAATGATTGTTGCATCTATACTTATATATGGCATTATAGGATTACAGTTCATTGGAGGAATAAGACTTATTAAAAAAAGTTATAAATTAAAACCTCAAAATAAAAGTAAAATAATAAAATTTTGCATATGTGTAATATTTATTATGGTATTATTATTAACAGTTCTACATGTATCTTTATATAAGGAAAGAGAGATAAAAATAACGTCTCCTGATCAATATTATTGGAAGAGTATAGATAATACTAACTATATACATTTAGTAGAAAAAGATATAGATTTGAAATATAGTCATAATTATGATTCACAGTTTAAAAAAATAAAGTTTCACGATGATGAAATATTAAAAAATAATTCATTCATCATTGTTTATAAACAGAATAGATTAATTTCTAGCTGTGGGAAATTAATTAAATTTACTATAATACGAAATCAGAATAAAAAATTAGAGACATTAGGAACTGAATGAAGTGAGAGCAATTTTTTTGGCAAACGTGGTATTAGAAGCAAAAGTGAGTTGAATGAAGATCTTGTAAAAAATGTTGACAATCCAGTGATAAAAGATATAGAGGATGAAATGAGGATAAAGTATGACAAAATGTAAAAGCACGACAAAGACTGTAACAATTGTTATGATTATTATGGTAGTAAGTAGACTATTAGGATTTATTCGTGAAGTTATAATGATCAATGCATTTGGTAGAGGGGTAGAAACAGATGCTTTTTTTGCTGCATTTACTATACCTGATTTAATGTATATGTTGCTTGTTGGAGGTGCACTGAGTGCAGCGTTTATTCCTGTATTTACAAGTTATTTAGTTACAGAGGGAGAAAAAGAAGCTTGGAAAGTAGGATCTTCTTTTATTAATTTAATTGTTTTCGCCCTGTTTTTTATATCTATAATAGGGATATTATTTGCTCAATATTTAGTTCCATTTGTTGCATATGGTTTCAAAGGAGAAGAGCTAGCTCTTACGATTAAATTAACTCGTTTTATGTTTCCAGCCGTAACATTTACTGCTCTTGCAGGACTAACATCAGGTGTTTTACAAGGGTATAAGAAATTTTATGTTTCTTATATAGGACCCATTTTATATAATATAGGGATTATTTTTGGAACAATTTTTCTATCAAAATATTTAGGGATTGTAGGGACTGCTATAGGAGTAATTATAGGAGCAGTTGTTAATTTTTTATTTCAATTTTTTTTCCTAAAAAATAAAATGAAATATTATCGTCTAGATTTTGATCTAAAACATCCTGGAGTACAAAAAATTTTCAAGTTAATTCTTCCTACGTTGATTGGATTATCTGTAACGCAAGTAAATTTAATTGTAAATCAGAATATTGCTTCACTACTAGATACAGGAAGTATTACAGCATTAAGATTGGCCAATCGTATTATCCAATTACCTTTAGGTATTTTTGCAATGAGTATTGCAAGTGTAATTTTCCCAACGATTACTTCCCAGATCGCAAAAGGAGAAGTGGAAAAATTTAAAGATACTTTTTCTTTAGGACTAAGAAATATACTATTTGTGATCATACCATCAGCTGTTGGGCTTCTTATACTTAGATTGCCTTTAATAAGATTATTGTTTGTACATGGAGCTTTTACAGAGCAGGATGCATTCATAACAGCGCAAGTTCTACTTTATTATATATTAGGATTAATTGCACAAGCAGGGATACAAATTTTAATGAGAGGTTTTTATGCAAATCATGATACAAAGACTCCATTAAAGATCAGCATTATTACAGTTGCATCAAACATATTACTCAATATTGTTTTTGTTAAATATACTTCCTTTGGTGTTAAGGGGTTAGCTTTTGCATATTCTATTACAAGCCTTCTAAATATGATTATATTGTATTATATTTTTACCAAAAAAATGAATGGAATCAAAGATAAAGAAATATTCATCTCTATAGGAAAAACACTTTTAGCATGTATTGGAATGGGCATTGTTGTTTTTATTGTAGATATGTATTTAGCTAGATTTATCAATCCATTTGATAAAGATTTACAAATACTGAAAATAGGGGTATCAAGTATTGTAGGCATGGGGATATTTGTATTTATTGCTTATTTATTGAGAATGGAAGAATTAAATAGGGTAGTAAAAATATTATTGCGAAAATAATATAGATAAAATTTAAAAAAAGTGTAAAGTATTGTCAAAGTAGTCTATACTTATGTAGGTATTCAATTAAAAATATGCCTCCTATTCGAGACTAGTGAATAGAAGGCATATTTTTTAGCTAAATACGAAATTGATTCATAAGTGTTTTTAATGGAATGGAGATTTCATTAAGTTGTTGTGCTGTATGTGAAATCATATCAATACTTGCTGATTGTTCTTCAACAGATGCAGCAGCTTCTTCAGAAAGAGCAGATATATCCTCGATTATAGTAAGAATTTGTTCTTTGTTTTGATCTATATCTTTTATATGCATAGAAACATTTTAATTTTTATGTTTTAAAGATAGATGAGAGAAATGAAAATGAGAATCAATATATATAATAATAGAAAAAACATTGTAAACCATAACTTACTTAGGTTATAATAAACACAATCTCTAAGCTCTTGTCATAAGTGATAGAGCTATTTTTTTAGAAAATAATAGAATAGGAGAATGGTTATAAACTTTAGTGAGCAAGAGGGGAGCATAAAATGAAAATTGAATTCATTGATCTCGTAGAACATTTTGTGCATACTGCTTTTCAAGTAGAAGGAGTATATCATTATAGTATTGAACCGGGAAGCTTTGGTAGTACAAAAACGTCACCATTTCCAGGATTTATCTTTCCCTTGGGAGGGCAAGCGAATTTTCTTTTTGATGGGACTTCTTACACAGCAGGTGTTGGAAGTGTAATCCATGGTGGTGCAAATATGAGTTTAAGTAAAAGTGTAGTTGGTAAAAAGAAATGGAATTATATCTTGGTTCTTTATAGTATTCGTAAGCCTGAACCAGAAGGATTTTCTTTAGAGAATACACATTTTGAACTTGTTATAGGACAAAGTCCTAGGCTGGTTGAGTTGTTACAACGATTATGGAGAGTATCCAATCAACCAGGAGCAATTGCTGCATTTCAAACGGAAACCATATTTCGTTGTATATTAGATGAAATTTTTATATGTGTACGTAATCAATCAAGTGGTGATGATCGGATATTGTTTAAACAAGTATCAGATTATATTCATGAATATTACATGGATACACTTACTATTCGATCTCTTGCAGAATTGCATGGGGTAAATGAAAATAGATTATTCTATGTATTCTCGAAATATGCAGGAATGGGAGCAGGAGATTATCTTATGATTCATCGACTCAATCGTGCAAAAGAATTATTAGTAACAGGTGATGCTTCTGTAGTATCAGTAGCAAAAAGTGTTGGTTATCATGATCCATATCATTTTAGCAAGAGATTTAAAAAGCAATTTGGTATTTCACCAAGTAAATTTAGGCAGAAGTTTAGATATAAAGGGTGATGATTCTTAAATTATTTTATATGATTTATATTGAAAAAAGAGATAAAAGAAAGTTTTTAGATTCTTATTGTGAAGGATTTAAGAGCTTTCTTTTTTTATACTTTTTTATATTTATTTTTGTTGAAAACATAATAAAAATAGTAGCTTGTCTCATTAAAATTTTTCAATTACATTATTTCATTATTGAATGTGCCATTTAAAAGAAATTCAGGAATAATGCATTATGGATTCAGTAATCATCCATTTTCATATAATTTTTTATTTGCTATATTAGTCATAGTTCGTTTAGTTCATATGATCATGATGATAGATTCAAATTATTATGTAGGAGGAATGAAAATGAAAAAGTTTATGGGATTATTTGTCTCACTTATATTAGCCATAGGTATATTATCAGGTTGTAGTGGCACCCATCATGAAAATAGCTTAAGCAAATCGGATAGTACGTTCACGAAAGAAACAAAAGATCATGAAAAGTCTAAGTGGATAAGAACCATAAAAGATGCAACAGGAAAAGAGATTCAATTGGATAAAAAACCTGAGAGAATAGCAATTCTTCATGCGTTGTTTTTGGATTATTTTTTTGCTTTGGAAACGCCACCAACGGCTTCTGCTGGAGCAACAGTTGGTAGTGCAATGAAGGCTTTAGATGAGTTTGAAACTCTTAAACCATATGCAGGTACTGCTAATGTTATGGATTTAGGTAGTGCTAGAGATTTAAATTTAGAGGCGATTCTTAAGTCAAAACCAGATGTAATTGTGACATTTAAAGGTCATGCAGATAAGATTTATGATCAGTTAATAAAAATAGCTCCTGTAGTTCAGATAGACCTTAAAGATTCTTGGCAAAATAAAACTATGCAATGTGCAAAAATTGTTGGAAAAGAGGATTTGGCCACTCAAATGATCCATGAAACTGAAAAGGAAATCAAAAAAACTAGAGAGCTTTTAGAAAATCATAAAGACAAAACATTTGCTTTACTTCGAGTGGATGGAAAGGGAAATTTTATTGCTGTAGGTTTTAGTAATACTCTTTATTACAACAAAAAAGATGGTTTTAACTTGTCAAAACCTAATGGCTATCCTGAGAATAGTGAGATTATTTCATTAGAGGCTTTATCCCAGATGAATCCAGATTATATTATATTTAGACATTTCCCTCAAATTGTGAATTCTACGATTCAAAAACAAAAATCTTCCCTTGTATGGCAATCACTTAATGCAGTAAAGAACGATCATATTTTATTTTTTGATGATTCTTTAAATAGCGAAAGTCCACTGTCACTACAGATTGCGGCTAAGAATTTAAGAAAAGCCATATCAAAATAATATTTCATTGGCAAACTAGATGCAAAATAGATGGAAGTTATCCATTGGTTTGGCATAATAAAAATAGTTTATAGAAATAAGGAGGTAGCAATTAGATGAAGAAGCCAATGGAAAAGGTAAGTTGTGTACAGATCAATAAAAAAGATCATATATGGAAGATGTGGCTGATTGTGTTGGGGGGATTAGGACTACTTGCTTTTATTATGGTATTTTCCACAACTAAGGGAACAGCCCATATTCCGTTATCTTTTGTGTGGGATGCTTTATTTCATTTTAATGAGGAAGAAATGAATCATCTTGTTATAGTTAATCTTCGTATGCCTCGCGTGATAGCAAGTGCTTTAGTTGGTGCATCTTTAGCTGTTGCAGGAGCTATTATGCAAGGAACTACCGGAAACCCTCTAGCTGATTCCGGTTTATTAGGGCTTAATGCTGGGGCTGCTTTTGCTCTTTCCATCTGTTTTGCTTTTTTTCCAGAAATGAAGTATATGCATATCATCTTATTTTCTTTTTTGGGAGCAACTTTGGGAGCCATATTAGTTAATGGAATTGCTTCTATGAAAAGAGGGGAACAAACACCTACTCGTCTTGTATTGGCAGGTGCAGCTGTTAGTACACTGCTTGTGGCCATGAGCCAAGGAATTGCTCTTTATTTTAATGTGGCGCAAAGCATTATGTTTTGGACTGTTGGTGGTGTTGCAGGTTCCAATTGGGAACAAGTTAGGATAATGTTGCCTTGGATAATAGGAGGATTGATAGGAGCTTTTTTATTATCACCTTCCATTTCTATTTTGAGTTTAGGTCAGGATGTTGCAAAGGGACTAGGAATAAATATAAGGGTGGTAAATGCACTTTCTTCCATTATAGTTCTTATATTGGTAGGAGCATCTGTATCGGTAGTAGGAGCAGTTGGATTTGTAGGACTGATTGTTCCTCATATTGCACGCTTTTTTGTTGGGATGGACTATAGATTAATTATTCCCTCTACAGCAGTAATGGGAGCTTTGTTGGTTGTATTGGCTGATCTGGGGGCGAGAACTTTAAACCCTCCTTTTGAAACTCCCATAGGAGCTATGATTTCTCTTATTAGCGTACCATTATTTTTAAACTTGGCTCGCAAGCAAAGGAGTGCAATGTAATGAACGAACAACAACAAATAATTGAAGCATATAAACGTAAGATATGGATTCGTAATATATCCATTGTAATTGGGTGTGTTGTATTACTAACCATTTCTCTAATTGTTAGTATGAACTCAGGATATATTAAAATGTCTCCACTTGATGTTTTAAGGACACTATTTGGAAAAAGTATGGATCAAGAAAAATTGATTTTATTTGAATTTAGACTACCTCGTATAATTATTTCAATGTTGGTAGGAGCGGGGCTTGCTCTATCAGGATGCATCATACAGAGTGTATCTAAAAACCCTCTAGCTGATCCAGGACTTTTGGGTATTCATGCAGGTGCTGGTTTAATGGTGATTTTGTATGTACTAATTTTTAGTGGGGAATCGTTCTTATCCGTGTTCACTTTGCCTTTTCTAGCGTTAATAGGAGCGGGTGCTACGGCAGTGATAGTCTATCTTTTTTCTTATCAACGAAATAAGGGCATTGCAACTATGAGACTTATTTTAACGGGTGTGGCAGTACAAGCTGGAGTTTCAGCGTTAACCACTTTACTGGTAGTGAAGTTGGATGATACACAGTATAACTTTGTTGTTGCTTGGCAGACAGGAAGTATTTGGGGTTCCAACTGGAAATTTGTGATGACATTACTGCCTTGGTTAGTCATATTGATTCCTTATATACTTACAAAAGCTCCTGTTATGGATATATTAGGTCTGAGCGATGATATATCCTATAGTCTTGGTGCTTTAGTAGAGAAAGAACGTCGTAGACTGCTTGCAGTAGCCGTCGCTCTTGCAGCCTCATGTGTAGCGGTTAGCGGAAGTATTAGTTTTGTAGGGCTTATAGCACCCCACTTGGCAAGACGACTTGTTGGACCACGCCACCGTGTACTTCTGTTGACTAGTATACTCATTGGTGCTGTATTAGTATCTATGGCAGATACTATTGGACGTATTATCATTCAACCTTCTGAGCTGCCAACAGGAATTGTGGTAGCTATTATTGGAGCACCATATTTTCTGTATCTTCTTTCTAACAGCAAGATTTAACCATAGAATGATTCATAAAGTTTACTATGAAGAAATTATGTATTTAATATAAGGAGTAAGAGCTTATGAACAGTATTGTAACAAAAAATTTAGCCATCTCTTATGATGACAAACTTATAGTTGATGATTTAAATATGAATATACCAAAAGGTAAGATTACTACCATAATTGGACCAAATGGATGTGGAAAATCAACTGTCTTAAAGACTGTAGGACGTATTCTAAAGCCAAAGAAAGGCATGGTGTATTTAAACGGTGATGATATTAGAAAGCTTCCTACTAAGGAGGTGGCACAAAAGATGGCTATATTGCCTCAATCGCCTCAAGCTCAAGGAGGGCTTACTGTTGGGGAGCTTGTATCCTACGGTCGCTTTCCACATCAGAGAGGATATGGGAAACTGTCTTCTAAGGATAAGAAAATCATTGCATGGGCATTAAAGATGACCAAGCTAACTGAATTTGAGACTGCATCGGTAGACAATCTTTCTGGCGGACAGCGTCAGAGAGTTTGGATTGCAATGGCACTAGCCCAGCAGACGGATTTGATATTGCTAGATGAGCCTACCACCTATTTGGATATGGCATATCAGTTAGAGGTATTGGAGCTTTTATACAATCTGAATAGGGAACAAAGTTGTACAATCGTCATGGTATTACATGATTTGAATTTAGCCGCACGCTTTGCAGACTACATGATAGCAATACGCAGTGGAGAAATTATAAGGTGCGGAACTCCAAAAGAGATTATGACCACAAAGGTCTTAAAGGATACATTCCATATTGATGCTGAGATTGGGTTGGAGTCTAGAACAGGGAGACCCACATGTATTTCTTATGAACTGATTAAAGAGTAGAAATAGTAAGAAAAGGAGATGATCATATGAAGAAAATTGCAATTTATGGAAAAGGTGGCATTGGGAAGTCCACTACAGTATCCAATGTATCTGCAGCTATGGCAAAAATGGGACTAACAGTAATGCAGATTGGATGTGATCCCAAGGCAGACTCTACTCGTAATCTAACTGGAGGTAAAAACATTACTACAGTATTAGATACTTTAAGAGAAAAAGGGGATGTTGAGTTAGATGATCTTGTCTTTAAAAGTAGTACTGGGGTTTTGTGCGTAGAATCAGGAGGTCCTGTTCCAGGGGTAGGGTGTGCGGGTCGTGGAATAATCACGGCTTTTGAAAAGTTAGAAGAATTAGATGCATATGAAGTGTATCAACCAGATGTTATCCTATATGATGTTTTAGGTGATGTGGTATGCGGTGGTTTTGCTATGCCTATTAGAGGAGGATATGCTGACGAGGTGTGCATAGTGACCTCAGGAGAAATGATGTCACTTTACGCAGCTACAAATATAGCACATGCCGTTAGAAGTTTTGGTAAGCGTGGATATGCATCCTTACGAGGATTGATACTCAACTCTAAAAAAATTGAAAATGAACAAGAGCTAGTTAAAAAAGTTTCAGATGAAATTGAAACTCCCATAATTTATTGTATGTCCCGAGATCCTTATGTACAGAAGGCTGAGGCCTTGGGAAAAACGGTAGTTGAAGCCTTCCCTGAATGTGAGATGACAAAGCACTACCATACTTTGGCAAAGATTCTATTGGAGGGAGAAAAGTGATCATGAATGGATTAAAACATATAAAACGCTTATCTTCAGTTAAGACAAATGCCGGTGTAAAATTTCTGACTCCGGCAGCTTTTCCGGGAAATCACTGTCCCATGCATACTGCATTGGCACTTAGTGCAAAAGTGAAGGGAATGTCTACTTTGGTTGTAGGTACACCAGAATGTGGAACTTATAGTCGTAATGTGATTTCTCAGATTAAAAGTGAAGAAGGTCAGCTACATTGGACGTATATTTTAGATTCAAACGAGGTTGTATTTGGATGCCGTAAAGGATTGATTCAAACAATCAAAGAAATGGATAAGTCTGGTGCAAAGGCCATCATGATCATTTTAACTTGTGTTCCGGAGGTAATCGGAGAAGATGTAGAGGGTATTGTACATGAGCTACAGCCTAAGGTTTCGGCTTTACTGACATTTGTGTTAATGGCACATTTTAAATGTAATAGTTATCCGTCAGGTTATTGGAAAACATTGTTAGCATTTGAAACATTAATGAAGAGGGGAAAAAAAAGGGATGATACAATCAATATTCTTGGACGTAGTCCGAGAGAAAAGCATGCTCCTATGCCTGAATTATTAACAGCATTGGAAAAAAGAGGATTTTACCTTAGAATGCTTGCTCCAAAATCTGATGTTGAGGATTTTATTGTTTCACCAGATGCAGCTCTTAATATTGTAATTTCACCTTTTATGAATCCTTTGGCTGAAATGATGTGGGAGAAGTTTCAAGTTCCATTTATAAGTATTCATGAAACTTATGATGTATCGGAAATAGATCATATGTATGAAGCTATAGAAAAATCATTGAAAATCAGGTTTAACCATGAATTTAATGCATCAAGGCAAAAAGCTATTACATTGCAGAAACAGGCAGAAGATGTGTTTAAAGGGAAAAGTTATATTCTAACTCACATGGGTGCCATGATGCCTTTGCCCTTTGTATTATATCTAACTAAATTTAAAATGAAGCCTACGATTTTACATATGGATGAATTTTATCCTGATGATAAAAAATGGGCAAAAGCTATTAAAAAGCAAGGCTATGATCCTATGATCTGCCATATGGTAAATGATCATGCGGATAGAGACCTTTTAGAATGTATTCAAGCAGAATTTTCTTTAGGAGAACTTCTAAAAGATTCCTCTTCCATTCCTTGCGTTTCATATTTGGAGGATTTGTATGGACAAATGGGTTATGAAAGAACAGCAGTTTTATTAAGTAGGATGTTAAAGATGTATGAAAAAGTAAATAAGGAGGAGTAGTCATGGGAATTCATAGATTCAAACCGCCAATGTCAGGTAGAATGGGAACATTATGGACGCTTGCTTCAATCCGTGATGCAGCTTTGATTGAATACGGATGTATGGGACATATGCAGTATGGGCGAATGTTTTTAAATCAAGCAGGTATATCTAAAAGGTGTAAACTATATTCTACTCACATCGACGAAACAGATATTTCATTAGGAGATACGAATAGACTGAATCGTGCTATTGCTCAAATTGTAGAGAGAGATGAGCCTAAAATTATTTTTTTACTGTCATCTTCAGTGCCAACAGTTATTGGGACGGATTTAATGGCCATATGTGAAGAATTACAACCACAATATCCTAATGTACGATTACTTCCATTTGGATATGGAGGGTTTGACATATGTGGACATGTTGGTGTTCAAGAAGCACTTTTGCTGCTTTCGAAAACATTACCAAAGGATATACAAAAAACACAGGAGCCTACATTTAATATAATCGGTTCTTGTGCTGATTTATTTCGTTTCCATGCTGATGCAGAAGAGATGATTCGAATAATGAAGGGTGCCTTTGGTATGAAAAAACTTTGCGTTATGACTTCTGATACATGTGTACAGGAAATTGAGGATATGGGTGGTGCCCATATTAATTTAGTTATACGACGAGAAGGAGAACCTGCTGCAAAACAATTAAAGAAACGATTTAAAACGCCATATTTAGTGGCTAGACCCTATGGAATGAAGGAAACTTTGGGATGGATAGATAAGATAGGAAAAATGTGTGGATTAACTCCAGATAGTAGTTTTATAAAATTAGAAAAAGAAAAAATCATGAGTCAAATTTCACCTGCAATCCTTATATTTGAACATATCATACGAGAACATCCTGATGAAGGAAGAATTTCATTAGGAGGTCATGCAGATGTGGTAAAAGGGATTCTTTCTTATGCAGAAAAAGAATTGTCTTTAATGAAAGGAGTTTGTTGGTGTGACTGTCCAAGTATGACAAGTGCAGAAATTCCTTATTTTTCGGAAGATGAATGGATACAAGCTATAAAATCCAAAGAAAGTGGACTTCTAATGGCAAGTGGAGAAGCTTTGAAATGGGCAAAAGGAAATATAGATCTTCAAATATCTAATCCAGATGTAAAATGGAGATTGAACCTTTATGAATCTCCTTTTATGGGCTTTCGGGGAGCTGTAAATTTAGTGAATTTATGGCTCAATGGAATTTTAGAGCAAATAGATGATTAAATATATATCAATTAAAAAACAAATAGGATAGGAGTACTTATACTCCTATCCTATTATTTTTACTGAAGATTGTACATTCCATGAGCTTCCATATATTTAAATATAGCTTCTCCGTGTTCTTGTTCTTCTTTTTGAATATGATTTAAAGCTTGTCTAATATTGTGATCTTTAAATTCGAATATGGATGTATCGTATGTAGAAGATACATATTTTTCTGTTGCAAGTAAGTCTGTACAGAGATCTTTATCGCTCTCATGCTTCATATTGCTTGGTGTGCTAAATTGATTTTGTATATTTTGCATATTTTGTTGACTAGATTGATTCATATTGGGAACTTGTCCATTGAGAATTTGATTGATTGTATTTAGATGTTGTTGTTCCTGTTGTCCAAGAGATAAGAATAATTGTTTTAGTTGAGGATCTTTGGCTTTACTTGCATGATTGTTGTACTTTTTAATACATAATTCTTCATGGCTTTTTTGATCTTGTAATAAATATTTTTCTTTTTGAGTTAAATTTGTCATAAAACCACCTCCAACTTTAGGATGGATTTTAAGCAGGAAAATTATTCATAATATTATCTATATTTTCGTAAAAATAAAACTTGATTTTCATCAAAAAAATGGTATTATTTTTATGTGTTGGTATTCTTTATGAAACCAAACTCAAAATCCTTGTTTTAAATCTCTATAATCAAATTTTTCGACTTATATCCAAAAAAAGGAATGAGAACGGAGGTATTATTATGAAAGAGATCACATTGTCAAAAGGAAAGTTTACAACAAAGCAGATTACAGTAATAGGTACATTATTTGCTGTGACTATTGTACTGGGAGTTACAGGATTAGGATTTATTCCTATACCCCCATTTAAAAGTACGATTATGCATATTCCCGTGATTATTGGAGCAATTTTGGAAGGTCCTTTAGTGGGAGCTATGATAGGACTTTTGTTTGGACTATTTAGTATGTTTCAAGCTCTAAATACTTTTTCACCTGTTACTTTTGTATTTTTAAATCCTATTGTTGCTATTTTGCCAAGGATGCTTATTGGCGTTACATCCTATTATGCATATAAAATATGCAAAACAAAAAGTATAAGTTTTAATATTTCTATAGGGACAGCAATAGGATCGTTTACCAATACTATTGGAGTTTTAGGGCTTATTTATATATTATACATAGATGAGTATGCAAAGGCACTGAATATGAGTCAAAGTGTGGCAACAAAGACTTTGTTAGCCCTTGTATTCAATGGGTTTGTTTCAGCAGGAACTGCAATTGTCATTACGGTTCCAGTTGTGCTTGCAGTAAAACGTTTTAAATAATTTAGGTGAATGATAAGAGATCTAATACATGGATAATCAAACAGAAAAATACTACTCTTAAAAAGAGTAGTATTTTTTGTATCATAGAATGAAAAATTATTAAACAAGAAAAAAAGTTTTGAAATAAATAAAAATTTTAAAAACAATGATTGAAATCTATATAAAATACTGACATAATGAGTGGAGACATAAAAGTAAAAAGGGGTGGACTGACTATGATCAAAGAAAAAAATGAATTAGTAAAAAGAATATTATTTATTTTTATAGGAAGCTTAATATCTGCCATAGGAATTAATTCTTTTTTAATCCCTCATAAATTTTTAAGTGGAGGAGCAGGAGGTCTTGCTTTAATTTTTCAGTATCTTACAGATGTTCCATCAGGATATTATTTATTAGCTATCAATATACCTATATTTTTAATAGGAATAAAAGCTGTTGATAAAGAGTTTTGTATTTTTAGTTTGATTGGAATGGTTTCTTTATCTGTATTTATGATTTTGACTCAAAATGTATCCCACTACTTATATGCAGAGGATATGGTGATTTCTAGTATATATGGAGGAATATTTGGAGGAATTGGAGGAGCCATTGTTTTTAAAAGTCGTGCATCTATGGGAGGAACAGATATTATTGCTGTTGTTTTAAGAAAAAAGACAGGAGGAAATATAGCCCAGTATCTATTTGCCATGAATATAGTAGTTGTAATCATCGGAGCTACTATCAATGGAGTGAGTATTGCACTTTATACGTTGGTTTCTATGTATATAGGTTCTGAGGTAATGAGTAGAGTAATGGATGGATTAGAAAGAAAAAAATTATTATTTGTAGTCACTCAAAAAGAAAGGGAAATTGCAGATTTGATTATAAAAGAAGTAGGAAGAGGTGTTACGTTTTTACATGGGCAAGGAGCATATACAGGCCAAGATAGAAATGTGATTTATTGCATTGTGTCTTTAAGACAATTACCAAAAATAAAAAAATTAATTGAAGATACAGATCAGCAGTCTTTTATTTCTATATTGGATACTTCTGAAGTACATGGAAAAGGGTTTAAAAAACCGGCACTATAAGAATATGAGAATTTGTATAGTTTATAACTATTTTGAAAAGATAGAATTTTAAATACAAATATCTGATATAATATAAATATATGGTTATATGTAATATCCTTTAAGGAGGCGCTTTATAAAAATGAAAAATAGTGAATGGAGCACAGAAGTAGGAAAAAGATATTCATTAAAAGAGGAAATTGCAAATAGCATATCTCATGGAGTGGGTATTGTTTTTAGTATAGTAGTGGTAACTATTCTATTGGTTTATGCAATTTGGGAGAAAAATCCTATCTCCATTACAGGATTTAGTATTTATGGATTTTGTTCTATTTGTTTATATGTAGCATCTACACTTTACCATAGCTTTCAAAAGGAAAAAATTAAAAAGATCTTAAGAATATTTGATCATTCTTCTATATTTTTATTTATAGCAGGAACCTATACTCCAGTTGTATTACTTACCATGAAAGGGTATTGGAGAATAGGAATCTTAACAGGAGTATGGGTGATTGCTTTAGCTGGAATTTTATTTAAAGTGTTTACTTTTAATAAATTTGAAAAATATAAAATAGTATCACTAAGTTTGTATATTTTAATGGGATGGATTGTAGTTATAGCTATAAAACCTATGCTGGAGGTAGTTCCTATTGGATTTTTTATGTGGCTTTTAGCAGGAGGACTGATCTATACATTAGGTACAATTTTTTACGCTTGTAAAAAAATACCATATAATCATGCAATTTGGCATCTTTTTGTTTTAACAGGAAGTGTACTTCATTTTGTAGGAATTTTTAAGTATCTAACATAATAAAGATTATTTTAAAAATCAGGGAGGGATTCCTGATTTTTGTTGTATAATAGGAATAAATCTATTGAGGGGGAATGATATGAAAATTGGATATGCAGCATCTAGTGGTGAAATAGATATATGGGATACTTTAGAGAATACTAAGAAAAATGGATTTGATGCGGTTGAACTTAATGTCAATATGCCTATTTTTTTTCCAGAAAACTTTACAAAAGAGAATAGAGAAAAAATTAAAAAATATAAAATAGAAAATGATATAGAAATTACTTTACACGGGCCTGAAGATATTACTTTGCTTCAATTGCAAGAAAATATTAGAAAAGCTTGTATCCATCGTTTCAAAGAGGTGATAGATTTTGGATATGATATAGGAGCAAGTCGAATGACTATCCATATAGGAAGTGCAGTTTGTTTTACTCTTACAGATCGAAAATCTTATTTAGATGAATTATATAAAGAACAATATAAAAAGGTATTAAAAGAAAGTTTAATAGAATTAAGTTCCTATGCAAAAGATAAAATTTTATTGTGCGTAGAAAATTCAGGGAGATTTCCAAAAGAAATTGTTCAAGAAACTTTAGAAGAAATAATAGATACAAAAAATATTTATTTGACTTGGGATATAGGACACTCCTATACAAATGAATATGATGAAGTAAAATTTTTTCTAAAGCATATTCATAAAGTGAGAACCTGTCATTTACATGATCATAATGGAAAAATGGATCATCAAATTATAGGGAGTGGAAAAGTAGATTTTAAATGGCATATGAATCAAATGAATAAAAAGGATGTAGTTTACATTATAGAAGTACGTCCAAGAAAATATGCAATAGAGTCTCTTCAAAAATTAAAAGAAATGAATTAGATAAACAAGTTAGCAAAATGTCTATAAGTTATTTTGCTAACTTGTTTTGATTTGTAGTAGTGAAGAATAGATAAAGGATAAAATGGATGTATTAATATGGATAATGTAGAAAAAAAATCAATTCTTTTGATAAAATAAATAATTGCGAAAGGGGTATATATCATATACAATTGATATAAAAATACAATTTATTCTAAATTGCGACAAAATACGATAAAAACGGTTTAGGATAAATGAAACAAACCATAGAAAGAGGTGTCAAAATGAAATTAAAAACCAGAATTTTAGTAATTACATTATCTACAGTACTTATTATCTTTTTATCTACTATGGGAATTACTATTATGGATTCAAGAAAAATTGCAAAGGAACAAGCCACACAATTAGCTGAGACTACAGCAAGAGAATATTCTAAGCAGACTGCTCAAGTGATCAATGAGTCTTTTGATTATGCAAAAATATTAGCAAAAAATATTGAAACAATGAAAGAAAATAATCATACAGATAGAAAACTTGTTATGGATATGCTCAAAAAAATATTAGAGAGTAATCCAAATCTGTATGATGTTTGGGTAGGGTTTGAGCCTAATGCTTTTGATGGACGAGACCAAGAATTTGCAGGGAAAGATTTTCATGATGAAACAGGAGTATTTATTCCCTGTTGGTATAAAAAAGATGGACAGATTCAGTATGAAACTTTACAAGAATACCATGAACCAGGTGTAGGAGATTATTATCTGAAACCTTTTCAAGAAAAAAAATCTGTCATTACAGAACCTACAGAATATACTATGGGTGGTAAAAAAGTAATGCTTACTACTTTATCTGTTCCTATTGTATATAATAACCAAGTAGTTGGTGTAGTAGGGGTAGATATTCATTTAGATTCTCTTCAACAGATGGCATCTAAAATTAAATTATATGATACAGGATTTGCTAAAATTATTTCTAACAAAGGAATTGTTGTAGCTCATAAAAATCCAGAATCTATTGGAAAGTTATCTAGTGAATTAAGATCGGAAGATGAAGAAATCAAAAAAACTTATGAAGATGCGATTCAAAATGGGAAAAATTATAGTAATGTTGTTTATTCAGAAACTTTAAAAGAAGATGTTTTTAAAGTATTTGTGCCTATACATATAACAGGAGTAGATACTCCTTGGAGTTTTGGAGTAGATATTGTAGAGAAAGAAATGTATAAAGAGGTAGATCACCAAGCACTGATGATGGGCTTTATCCTATTAATTGGAATTATTATACTGGCAGGAATTGTTATTTTTATTGCTGAATATATATCTAAGCCTATTGTTTTGGCTACAGATTATGCAGAGAAAATAGCGAATTTAGATTTGACAGTAAGTTTTCCAGAGAAATTTTTAAAACGAAAAGATGAAGTAGGAAGATTGGCACAATCATTTCAAAAAACTGGAGATAATTTAAAAACTATGGCTAAGCATATGATGGATACATCTAATGAAATGGCAAATTCATCAGATATGCTTACAAATATATCAGAGCAAACTGCCTTAGCTTCAGAAGAAGTTGCAAAAACGGTAGAAGAAATTGCAAGAAGTACTACTCAGCAAGCGCAAGATACTCAAGACGGAGCAGATAAAACAGCTCAAATAAGTGAGATGATTCACAAGACAGTAAATTATATAAAAGAATTAAAAAACAATTCAGATCAAGTATCTATACTTACAGAAGAAGGGTTAACTATTGTAGAAGATTTAATGGACAAAACCAATGCAAATCAGGAAGCTTCAAATATTATTTACGAAGGAATTATAGCTACAGATGAAAGTACAAAAAAAATTAGTGTATCAAGTGAGATGATTCAAAACATAGCAGAGCAGACAAATTTGTTAGCACTAAATGCAGCGATAGAAGCTGCACGTGCAGGAGAAGCAGGAAGAGGATTTGCAGTAGTGGCAGAGGAAATTAGAAAGCTTGCAGAACAATCGAATTCTTTTGCAAATGAAATTCATCAAGTCATAGACGAGCTCCAATTAAAATCTAAGGATACGGTAGAAAACATGAAGGTCATGTCTAAAACTGTAGAAGAACAAAACAAAAGTGTGTTAGAAACAGATACTAAATTTAAAGGAATTACAGATTCTATCAGTCAAACACAAAATATGATTACAGAGTTATATGAAATAGGAAAAGGAATTGGAGATAAGACAAGTGAAATGGTAGAAATTCTTCATAGTTTATCTGCGATTTCAGAAGAAAATGCAGCAAGTACACAAGAAGCTTCAGCAGCTACAGAAGAACAGTTAGCATCTATACAAGAAGTAGCCAATGCTAGTGAAAATTTATCACACTTAGCAGAGGCATTAAATCAATTGGTGAATCAATTTAAAATATAAGTACAAAAAAGCCGACTTTTATAGGTTGGCTTTTTTACTATTTTTTTTATATGTATTGACATACAAAATGAAGGACATTATAATTAAAACAACATAAACAAACATAAAAAAACAAAATAAAACATATAAATAAACAATTTAGAACAAAGTGGTGATAGATATGCTTCAAGCAGAGAGAAGAAATTATATTATCAAACATTTAAAAGAAAAGGGAAAAGTAGTTGTAGAAGATTTAGCAAGTATATTAGATACTTCCCCTATGACTATTCGAAGAGACTTAAAATATTTAGAAGAAAATAATTTAATCACAAGAACTCATGGGGGAGCAGTTCTTCATGACATGCTTACAGAGGAAGTTCCTTATGGACAAAAAACATCAGAACATACAAAAGAGAAGAAAAGAATTGCACAGTATGCAGCTTCTCTGATTAAGGAAGGACATACCATTATATTAGATGCAGGAACGACCAATATGGAAATTGCCAAGAAAATAAAAGATATTAAGAATTTGAAGGTAATCACAACAGATTTAGTGATTGCTTTGTTTCTGTCTAAATTTTCAGCGATTCAAGTATTTTGTACAGGTGGATTTATTCAAGGAAGTACAGGTACATGTTTAGGCCCAAACACCAAAGACTTCTTAGAACAAGTTTATGCAGATATTGCATTTTTAGGAACAAGCTCTGCAGATGTAAAGGAGGGTCTTACTACACCTACTATTGAAAAAGCAAGAATAAAAAGACAGATTATACAATCAGCAGAAGAAACTATATTAGTTACAGACCACTTTAAATTTGGGAAAAAAAGCTTTGCTAAAATTTGTTCTTTAGAAAGTTTAAGTCAAATTATTACAGATGAAGGATTAGATGAAAAAATAGTCAATAAAATTAAACAATTAGGTGTAGAAGTGAAATTAGTATAAAAATGGAGGGATTGTATGCCAGAAGTTGTAATTATTGCAGATGACTTAACAGGAGCAAATGCTACAAGTGTACTGCTTTCAAGAGCAGGATATAAGGCTGCTACTTTTTTAAAATTAGAGGATTATGATGAAAATGAACACAAAGATTTTAAAGTGATTTCTATTAGTACAGACAGTAGAGCTATTCATAAAGATATGGCTTATGAAAGAGTAAGTAAGATCGCAGATTTTTTTAAACAAAAGGATGTAAAATTATTTTCAAAGAGAATTGATACTACTTTAAGAGGAAACATAGGAACAGAAATAGATGCAGTATTAGATCAGTTAGAGGAAGAGACGATTGCTATAGTGGTAGCTGCTTTTCCATCATCAGGAAGAATTACAATTGGTGGATATTTAATGGTAAATTCTATTCCACTAGAAAATACAGATGTGGCAAAAGATCCAAAGACTCCTGTATATACTTCTTGTGTACAAAAGCTTATAAAAGATCAAAGTAAATATTTAGTAGATTATATTCCTTTAGATCAAGTATTAAAAGGAGAAGAAAGTTTAAAAAATAGGATCATGAGTGGAAAAGATAAAGGAAATAAAATCTTTATAGTAGATGCCACTACAGATGAAGATATACAAAAAATTGCAAAGGCAGTAAGAAATACAAGACTTAGTGTTATTGCAGTAGATCCAGGGCCATTTAGTGCAGCTCTTACAAAAGAAATGGTAAAAAAACCAAAGATTATACCAGGACAAAAGGTTATGCTGACAGTAGGGAGTGTAAGCAATCTTACAAGAAGACAACTAGAAGCATTAAAGGTGAGTCATGAATGTTTATTTATAACAGTAGATGCAGAGGCTCTTATTTATGAGAAGACTCGTGAATATGAAATCAATAGAGTAGTAGAGAATTTTATAAAAGATATGGATGAATATGCTATTTTAGGTGCTGTTACAACGAATGATGAATGTGAAATATTAAATTTATCTCATATTGCTCAAAAGCTAAAAATTACTGAGGATGATGTAACTTTAAGAATTTCCACTGGACTTGCAAAAATTACAAGAATCCTTATGGAAAAGACAGATACATCTATAGGAGGATTGTTTACAAGTGGAGGAGACGTAACGGTAGCTGTTTGCAAAGAACTGAAAGCTTCTGGTATAGAGGTAAAAGATGAAGTATTGCCACTAGCAGTTTATGGAAGAGTCATAAAAGGACAATTTGAAAGTATGCCTATTATTACAAAGGGAGGACTTGTAGGAGAAACAAATGCCATCATAAAATGTGTGGAGTATTTATTGACAAAGGTATCTACTGGATATCATAAAAATTCATAATAGAAAGGATAGATTGAAATGAAAAGAAGTTATATTGGTATTCCTATGGGAGATCCAGCTGGAGTTGGACCTGAGATTGTAGTCAAAGCATTAAATAATGAAGAAGTATATAAATGGTCCAAGCCAGTAGTGATTGGAGAACAAAAAACATTAGAGCAAGCTATGAAGTTTTGCAATGTAAATTTAAAGATAAAAGTTATTGAAGATGTAGAAGAGGGAGAATATGAAAAAGGAATTTTGAATGTAATAGATTTAAAAAATATAAATATAGAAAAACTTCAAATAGGAAAAGTACAAGGAATGGCTGGAAAAGCTGCTTTTGAATATATAAAACTTGCAGTGGAATTAGCAATGGACAAAAAAGTAGATGCTATTGCTACTACACCTATTAATAAAGAAGCATTTAAAGCTGGAGGAGTAAATTATATAGGACATACAGAGATATTAGAAGATCTAACAAATACAAAAGATCCTCTTACCATGTTTCAAGTACACGATTTAAGAGTGTTCTTTTTATCTAGACATGTATCCTTAAAAGATGCATGTACTATAGCTACAAAAGAAAGGGTACTAGATTATATCAAAAGATGTAGTGAAGCTTTAGAAAGACTTGGTATTAAAAACGGAAAATTAGCTGTTGCAGGATTAAATCCTCATAGTGGGGAGCATGGATTATTTGGAGATGAGGAAGTAAAAGAAATTGAGCCTGCTGTACGATTAGGACAAGAACAAGGAATCAATGTAGTAGGACCAGTTCCAGCAGACTCTGTATTTTATTTTGCATTAAAAGGAAAATATGATGCAGTATTATCTCTTTATCATGATCAAGGACATATTGCTACGAAAATGGTTGATTTTGAAAGAACTATTTCTATTACAAATAATATGCCTTTTTTAAGAACATCTGTAGATCATGGAACAGCACTTGATATTGCAGGAACAGGAAAAGCTAGTGAAGTCAGTATGGTAGAAGCCATAAGATTAGCAGCATTATATGCACCAAAGTTTAATCAATAATAAATGTGAAGGGGGAAAATATATGGAAGCTTCGGTATCAGGAAGTCAAATGATCATAGGCCTTTCGATTGGTATTATTTGTCTTATTTTTATGATTATGAAAACAAAAATTCATGCATTCTTGGCACTTATTATTGCAGCATCTATGACAGGACTTATTGGAGGAATGTCAGCCGATCAAGTTATGCAGTCTATTTCTAAAGGTTTTGGAGGAACTTTAGGAAGCATTGGAATTATTATTGGTTTTGGTGTTATGATGGGGCAAATTTTTGAAGTTTCAGGAGCAGCTGAGAGAATGGCCAAAACTTTTGTGAAAAAATTAGGAAAAAATAATGAAGAATTAGCTTTAGCATTAACAGGATTTATTGTATCTATTCCTATATTTTGTGATTCTGGATTTGTTATTTTATCACCCCTTGTAAAGGCAATCTCTAAAAAAACCAAAAAATCTGTAGTTTCATTAGGGATTGCATTAGCTTTAGGATTAGTGATTACTCACTCTTTAGTACCTCCTACTCCAGGACCTGTAGGTGTTGCTGGTATATTTGGAGTAAGTGTTGGAAGTATACTTCTTTGGGGGATTGTTTTGGCAATTCCTATGACGATTGCGGGAATGCTTTATGGGAAATGGTTAGGAAAAAGAATTTATCAGCTTCCTACAGAAGATGGGCAAGGATGGATTAGACCTAATTATCAAGAAAGTATTTCAAGCTTTTTAGATGATGAAGAAGACAAAAATCTTCCTTCTACATTTATGGCGTTTGCACCTATTTTAGTTCCTGTATTACTCATTCTTTCTAATACAGTAATAACTGCTTTAAAAATAGAAGGAGATTTTGTGAGTGTTGTTAAATTTTTAGGATCTCCAATTATAGCAGTAGGAATTGGTTTGTTAGTAGCTATATATGGACTTACTGGAAAAGAATTAAGAAAAGATACATTAGAGAAAATGGAAGATGGAATCAAGTCAGCAGGTATTATTATTTTAGTTACTGGTGGTGGCGGTGCGCTAGGAATGGTACTTCGTGATAGTGGTGCAGGAGATTATATTGCAAATTTAATTGCACAATCTTCAATTCCAGCTATACTTCTTCCATTTGTAGTAGCTTCTTTGGTAAGATTGATTCAAGGAAGTGGAACAGTGGCCATGATTACGGCTGCGCCTATTACTGCACCTATGATTGCAACATTAGATGTAAATCCAGTATTTGCAGCGTTAGCAGCTTGTATAGGATCTTTGGTATTTTCTTATTTTAACGATAGCTATTACTGGGTAGTCAATCGTATGTTAGGAATTAAAGAGGCAAAGGAACAAATTAGAGTATGGTCTATGACTACTACTATTGCATGGGCAGTAGGACTTATTGAATTATTAATTGTAAATATGATATTTCATTAAAATATCAGCCACTCTTTTTAATAAAAGAGTGGCTTGGCTATTGGTTTTAATCAAAACAACCAGATAGTTTTATTGATCCTGATAAAGAAATGAGTAAAAAGGTCTAAATTTGTATTTTATATTGTGAAATAATTTACAATGTGTAAAATATATTGTAAAATGAGACTAACAAAATATATAGGAGGAAATAATATGAAAAAAATATCAATTTTATCATTATTATTAGTATTTGCTCTAGTATTTACTGGATGTACTAGTAATGAAATGGCAATCTACAATGCTTTTGAAAAATCACAAGACATTACTTCTATGGAAAGTAATACAGATGTTACTTTTACAGTAGATGTAGAAGGATTATCACCAGAAGATCAACAAGGATTTCAACAAATGCAAACAATGGTTAAGGATTCAAAAGTAAGTCTACATCAAAAAATGGTACAAAATAAAGAAAAAACAGCTGCTACAGCACAAGTGGATATGAATATGAACTTTGGTGGAATGGCAATGAATTTCCCAATCTGGGTAGATACAGATATGACAGGAAAAACACCAAAATTAGTAGAAATTATTAAAATGCCTGCCATGATGAAAATGGGACTTCCACAAGAACTACAAACTAAAGAATATGCAGTGATTAATTTTGAAGAAATGATGAAGGATCAAAAAGAAAAACAAGATTTTGCAAACATGATGAAATTTGCTCAAGAATCTCAAGGAAAATTTGCAACATTCTTCAAAGATTATGTTAAAAACTTTGATCCAGGATTTACAATGGTAGAGAAAAAAGGAACAAAAGTAATTGATGGAGAATCTTTAGATATTTATGAGTTAAAATTAGATGATGCATCATTTAAGAAATTAGTAAGATATACAGGAAATAGTTTTATGGATAATAAAGATACTATGAAATTTGTAAAAGAGTATATGGATATGGTAATGACTTTCTCACAAGCTACAAATCCACAAGCACAATTAGACAAAGCAGAGTTAAATAAAGGATTAGCTGAGCTTGAAAAGAATTTACCAGAAATGAAAAAAGAATTTAATAAATTTATGGATCAATACAACAATGTAAAATTCATTGGAGATAAAGGCATTGTCATTGAATATGGTATCAATAAAGATGGATACATTGTACATGAAAATGGTAAAATAGATTTACATATTGATATGGCAGCCATAGAAAAAGTAGCTGCAAAAGTAGAAAAACCACAAGCTAAAGGAATATTTAATATAGGAATTAACTATAATTCTAAGATATACAATATCAATAAAGATGTAAAAGTGGATATGCCAAAGCTTACTCCACAAAATTCAATGAGTTTGACACAAATGATGGAAGCTCAAGCAAAAATGATGGAAACTCAAATCGTTCAAGAACAAAACATTCAACCAGCTATGTAGTAAAAACTCCTTTCTAGGAATATAAAACCTAGAAAGGAGTTTTTTACATTCTACTAATTATGAAAGCATCTAAAAGATCCATTGACTTTATAAAAAGTAAATGCTAAACTAATACCAAGTAATTTGGTATGAATACTAGGAATTAAAAAGGAGGAAATGAAATGGGAGATTTTACTGAGTTATTTGATCAATGGGCTCCGAATTATGACCATACGGTTTATGGAATGAAAAATGAATATACTATGGGTAATTACTTGCTATAAAGGAGGAAATAAAAAATGAAAAAAATAATTGTAGAAAGCTTTACAATGGATCATACGAAAGTAGAGGCTCCTTTTGTAAGAAAGTGTGGTAAAATCAATACACCAAAAGGGGATGTAATTACAAAATTCGACTTAAGATTTACTCAACCTAATAAAGAAGCCATTCCTACAGGAGCAATACACAGCCTAGAACATTTAATGGCAGGATATATAAGAGAAAAAGTAGATAATGTAGTAGATTTATCTCCTATGGGATGCAGGACAGGATTTTATTTAATCGTAGTGGGAGAAAAACAAGAGGAAGAGATAGCAGATGCTCTGATTTATACATTAAAAAAAGTATTAGATTCAAAGGAGGTTCCGGCAGCCAATAAAATACAATGTGGAAATTATAGAGATATGTCCTTGTTTGGGGCAAAAGAATTTGCAAAAGAAGTATTAGACCTTTTACAAATAAAATATGGAAAGAAGGCATAAATATGAAATTTAATTCTCTTATTATTCATGGAGGAATTGATGGGGATAAAAATACAGGAGCAGTTACAATTCCAATTTATCAAACATCTACCTATTCCCAAGAAGACATTGGAAAGCATATGGGGTATGAGTATTCTCGTACTCAAAATCCAACTAGAGAAGGGGTAGAAAAATTAATTGCTGATCTAGAGGGAGGAGTGAGAGGGTTTGCTTTTGGATCAGGAATGGCAGCTATATCTTCTGTTCTTATGTTATTAAAGAATGGGGATCATATTATACTTAGTGATGATGTATATGGTGGAACTTTTAGAGTGGTAGATAAAATATTCAAAAATTTCGGATTAGAGTATAGCTTTGTAGATACTACTCATGTAGAGAATATAAAAGATCATATAAGAGAAAATACAAAAGCTATTTATGTAGAAACACCTACAAATCCATTGATGAAAATTAGCAATATAAAAGAAATAGGAAGGATAGCAAAAGAAAATAATATGATTTTTATTGTAGACAATACTTTTATGACTCCTTATTTGCAAAGACCTTTATCTTTAGGAGCAGATATTATTCTTCACAGTGCTACAAAATATTTAGGAGGACATAGTGATGTAGTTGCAGGGTTAGTAGTAGTAAAGGATGAGAAATTAGGAGAAAAAATGCACTTTATACAAAATGGAGTAGGTGCTATATTAGGACCTTTTGATAGTTGGATTTTACTGAAAGGAATGAAAACTTTAGCTGTACGGATGGATAGACATTGTCAAAACGCAAAAATAGTTGTAAATTGGCTAAAAAATCAGGATTGGGTTAGAAAGATATATTATCCTAAAATTCACATAGAAGGTTCTTTAAAAGATCAAATGAGAGATAGTGGAGGAATGATTTCTTTTGAAGTATCTAGTGAAAAGCATGTAGATAAAATAATATCTAATTTAAGAACTATTACTTTAGCAGAAAGCTTGGGAGGAATAGAAAGCCTTATATCTATTCCTGCTAAAATGACTCATGCTTCGATTCCAAAAGATATGAGAGATAAAATAAGTATTACAGATACATTGATTCGATTGTCTGTAGGAATTGAGGATGTAGAGGATATTATAAAAGATTTAGATATTTTAAAATAAAGGATGAGTGAAAATGAATTACTATGATAGCATTCAAGATTTAATAGGCAATACTCCTATGCTAAAAATAAATCATTTTAATATTCCAAAACATGTAAAGCTATTTGCCAAATTAGAATTTTATAATCCAGGGGGTTCTGTAAAAGATAGAATTGGACAATGGATTCTTCAAAAGGCAGAAAAGGAAGGGAAAATCAAACCAGGCAATACAATTATAGAAGCAACAGCAGGAAATACAGGAATAGGTATTTCACTTGCTGCAATCAATAAAGGATATAAAGTTATATTTGTTGTACCTGAAAAGTTTTCAATAGAAAAACAAATGATTATGAAAGCATTAGGAGCTAAAATTATAAGTACACCAGAAGAAAAGGGTATGAATGGAGCTTTTGAAAAAGTGCAGGAGCTAAAAGCTCAAATGAAAGATGCTTTTGTAGTGGACCAATTTTATAATCATCATAATCCACAGGCCCATTATATGTATACGGGTAGAGAAATATATGAACAATTAGATGGAAAGATAGATATATTTGTTTCAGGAGCAGGATCAGGAGGAACATTTACAGGAGTTATGTCTTATTTAAAAGAACAAAATGAAAAAATAAGAGGAGTACTAGTTGATCCTATTGGTTCTATTATTGGTGGAGGAGTATGTGCTCCTTATAAGATAGAAGGAATAGGAAATGATTTTATTCCTAAAATTATGGATACTAGTTTGATAGATGAAGTAGAAAAGATTTCAGATGATGAGGCTTTACAGGGAGTAAAAGAATTGGCTATAAAAGAAGGCCTATTAGTAGGAACTTCTTCTGGAGCAGCTTTTATAGGAGCTATCAAACAAGCAAGGAAGATAAAATATGGAAATATAGTGGTGCTATTGGCAGATAGAGGAGATCGATATTTGAGTAAAAATATTTATCAACTTTTATAAAGAAAAACTTCTTTCTAGAAATATACAATTTAGAAAGGAGTTTTTCTTTATGTTTTTTTTTCGATTATTACAGACAGATGACTAGGCCTTTAGTCCCGAAAAATGCTTTAAGAAATAGATTTATTTTGGTATAATAGTAGTATATGTTAAATATAGAAAAAAATAAAATTAAAATAAAAATAAATACAATACTAAATTGTGATTAGATGTTGAAAGGTGGATTTTATATGGAAAACCATATGGGGAGTACAAGAAAAGCTGAAGTTGTTATGCGCTTTTCTGAGTTTGAAATCCCTCCTATGCAGGATGTACTTATTGTAGGGAGAAAAGCCCCAATCGGACCAGAAGCGGCTAGAAGAATGGTAGAGGTAGTATCTCCAGGACAATATGAAATCATAAAAGTAGAAGACTCTAAAGTAGAAGCACTTGTTATTAGGAAAGTTTTGTTAAATATGTTACAAAAAGAAAAACTGATAGATTTAATTATGGAAGAGGGAGGAAAGGTTGCTAACGAAGCTATGATTATAAAGGTACAAATGAATATAACTTTTCAAGTTAGCAAATCTATAGACTTATGACAATAAGAATATCTCAAATTATGACAGATCATTTTATGAGTATTGATATTTTAGAGGGCGTAGGTGCTATTCGAGATATTGCATTTAATCAAGGTATAAATTATTTTCTTGTGACAAATAATCATCAAATTAAAGGAATGATTACAAGCAAAGAGCTCATAGATGCACATCCTAATAGAATTGCAGCAGATGCTATGTTGACAGACTTTAAATTTATTAGTTCGGAAGCAACTGTATGGGGTGCAAAAGAAATCTTTGATCAACAAGATCAAGATTTTTTGTTAGTAGAGAAAAATAAACAGATTGTAGGAATTATTACAAAGACACTTGTATTAACTGAACTTGGAAAACATATAGATTTACTGACTGGACTTTATAAAAGTGATTATATTTATTATCAAATCCAAAAATGTATGAGTAAAAATGAAATAACATCTATTATATTTATGGATGTAAATAATTTTGGAAGGATAGACAAAGAATACGGACATATCTTGGGGGATACAATATTAAAAGAATTGGCAAGACTTCTAAAACAATATAAACCTAAAGATGCACATATTTGTAGATTTGGAGGAGATGAGTTTGTTTTGCAATTCTCTACCCCTATAGAAAAATGTAAAAATGAAATAATAAAAATAATAGATATGATAAAAAATCATGAATTTCCAAATAAAATTCCTGTTACTATTTCTGCTGGAGTGATACAATCAAAAAAATGTACAAAAATAAAAAATGTATATGAAGCTACTGTTCATTTAATTAATCAAGCGAGCTTAGCTTCTACTACAGCTAAAAAAAATAAATGTGGATTGAGTATTGTTTATGAAGAAAGTGAAATTGCTTAAAACAGCCAGATCAACTGGCTGTTTTTATGTATTCAAAAAAGTTATAATAAAAAATAATTTACTGAATAAGTATTTATAAAATAAGTATAATCACAATAAATATTAACAGAATATTCATAAAAATACATAATAGATTTAAGAAATTCCAAAAACTCATCTTGTTTACTCAGATGTCCAAAACATCGTCATAAACAAGACCTGATAAATGAGATTTATAATCGTTTATTAGGTCTTGTTATTTATTATGAAAAAAAGGGGGAGGTAGTATGATTACTAGTGGTTTTACTTATTTAGCAGTCATTTTATTTTTTTCAAGCTTAGTAGTTGTTGCAGAGAAGAAAAGCAAAGGAAAATTTTTTGAATATGTACCTGCTATTGTTGTTATTTATTTTGTAGTAATGCTATTAGGTACTTTTAAAGTATGGGATCAAACAGATGAAGTAAATATGTATTATAAAATGGTAAAGAATAATTTATTACCTGCAATGATTTTTTTAATGCTTCTAAGATGTGATTTGAGAAAGATTTTAAAATTAGGACCTAAGATGCTTTTAGGATTTTTTGCTGCATCTATTAGTATTGGTATAGGTTTTGTTGTAGCATATGGATTGTTTAAAAATATGTATGTACAAGATACGTGGAAAGCTTTTGCAGCTTTAGCAGGAAGTTGGATGGGTGGAACAGGAAACATGGCAGCCATACAAGGAGCTTTAAATGTACCAGATAGTAGTATGGGATATACTTTATTGATAGATTCTATTGATTATGCCATTTGGGTAATGATTTTATTGTGGCTTGTGCCTTATGCTAAGTTTTTTAACAAATGGACAAAAGCAGATACAAGTATTATAGATGAAGTGGGAGAGCAACTTGCTGCTACTCAAGAGAAAATTAGAAAAAACATAGAGTTTTCAGATATGATTTTTTTAATCGGAATGAGTTTCTTTGTATCATCAGTTTCCCAATCTTTATCAGAAATATTACCTGAAACTAGCTTTATTACAGGAACTACATGGACTGTGATTTTAGCTACTATAGCTGGAGTAGTTTGTGCTATGACAGGTATTGGAAAAATACCAGGTTCTTCTCAGATTTCAAATGTTATGCTGTATACAATTGTAGGTTTAATTGCTTCAAGGGCAAATTTTGCAGAGCTTGGCCAAGCACCTTTATATATTATAGCAGGATTTGTAATTTTAATTGTGCATGGAGTCATTCTTGCTATTGTAGCAAAAATATTTAAGCTTGATTTATTTACCTGTGGAATAGCAAGCCTTGCAAATATAGGAGGAGTTGCATCAGCTCCCATTCTTGCTGCATCTTATAGTGAAGCGTTAATTCCTATAGGTGTTTTGATGGCTATGCTTGGATATGTGATTGGAACAGGAGGAGGATTACTGGTAGGAAAGATTCTTTCTATTATGTGATAAATTGGATATGATGATGATAAAATAAATTTATATAATTTTTAAAAAGGAGGGTATGGTATGAAAATAGAAGATATTCAAATTGGGATTTTATCTGTTCCTCTTAAAAAACCTTTTAAAACAGCTTTAAGGACAGTAGAGTGTATCGAAGATGTTATTGTAAAGGTGATTACAGATACAGGGCATATAGGATATGGAGAGGCTCCACCTACGGGAGTTATAACAGGAGATACAAAAGGGGCGATTATAGGAGCCCTTCAGGAACATATTAGAAAAAATATTATAGGTATGGATATAGAAAATTTTGAGGAAATTATGAAAAAATTAGATCATTCTTTAGTAAAGAATACAACAGCAAAGGCAGCAGTAGATATTGCTTTGTATGATTTATATGGACAACTGTATAAAGTGCCTGTTTATAAACTTTTGGGTGGATATAGAAAAGAAATCGTTACAGACTTAACCATTAGTGTCAATGATCCAGAAATCATGGCACAAGATAGTATAGAAGCTGTGAACTTAGGATATAAAACATTAAAAATAAAAGTAGGAAAAGATTCTAGATTGGATATAAAGAGAATGAAGACTATCAGAGAAGCTATTGGATATGATATTAATTTGAGGATAGATGCAAATCAAGGATGGAAGCCAAAAGAAGCTGTATATACTTTAAGAAAAATGGAAGATGCAGGTTTAGATATTGAATTTGTAGAGCAACCGGTATTTTCATATGATTTGGAAGGATTAAAACTCGTAACAGAAAATGTAGGGATTCCAGTTATGGCAGATGAAAGTATTTTTTCTCCTATGGATGCTATAAAGATATTACAAATGGGAGCTGCTGATCTTATAAATATAAAGTTAATGAAAACAGGAGGAATTCATCATGCGTTAAAGATTTGTTCCCTAGCAGAAATCTATGGGGTAGAGTGTATGATAGGATGTATGTTAGAAGCGAAAATAAGTGTGACAGCAGCAGTACACTTAGCAGCAGCTAAAAGTATTATTACAAAAATTGATTTAGATGGACCTGTATTATGCAAAGAAGATCCTATAGAGGGAGGAGCTATTTTTAATCAATCTAAGATAACAATAGAAGATGCTCCTGGTTTTGGGTTTCAAAAGATTCATGGAATAGAGTATATGAAGTAAGAGAATCCTTTTTAGGATTCTCTTTTAATGAATACTTTATAAATGAAAATAAGAAAATATACGAACAAATAAAGGGGCTAAAAATACAGTAATAAGACCTGCTAATGCTATAGATAGACTGCTCATAGCTCCTTCTGTTTCTCCCATCTCCAAAGCTTTAGAAGTTCCTACTGCATGGGAGGATGTGCCTATGGCAATCCCTTTTGCTACACTATGATGGATTCTAAAAATTTTACATATGAAAGGGGCCATAATTGCACCTAAAATCCCAGTAATAATAATGGCAATGACAGCTATAGAGCCCATACCACCTAGACTTTCTGATATAGCAATACCAATAGGAGTGGTGATAGATTTAGGAACTAAAGAAAGCTTTAGAGAGTGATCTAATTGAAAAACTTTGGCTAATAGAATCACAACACTAATAGAAGTGATCACTCCACCGCTAATTCCTATTAAAATAGCCTTCATATGTCTTTTTAAAGCTGGAAGTTGCTTATACATAGGAACTGCTAAAACAATAGTAGCAGGACCTAAAAAGAATGAAATAATTTTACCACCTTTATTGTATGTTTCAAGGGGAATTTCAAAATTGAGAAGAACTCCTACAGTTAGTAATATACTAATGAGGATAGGATTTAAAATAGGTAATTTAGTTTTTTTATAAATAAAAAGACCAATATTGAAAGTAATCAAAGAAATAAGAATACCAAAAAAATAATTATCCAACATGTTTATCAATCCTTTACAAATTTTTCTACTATTTTTCCTGTAATGCCCATTACAATAATGGTACTTACAAATATAATGACAGAAAGAGGAAGCCAGTTCTTCTTTAATAATTCAAGAGCAGCGATGAGTCCTACTCCAGATGGAATAAAGAAAAAGGCCAAATGTTTAAGTAAAAAATCTGAACAATTTTCTACCCATTCTAGTTTTACTATATTAAAAACTAAAAGCATAAATAAAATGAGCATTCCTAAAATACTTCCAGGGATAGGAAGAGACAATGTAGTATGAATCCGTTCGCCTAATTGCCAAATTCCTACAATACCTAAAAATTGAATCAATATTTTCATAAGTCACCTCTCCATGTATTTTGTATACATACATATTTTATTTACAATACTTATTTAAAATTAAGTTGTCTCTAAAAATGTATTGTATTTCAAAAAGATTATCTATAGTATTTTACAACCTAAGATATGAAATGACAATGGAAAGTATAGTATGAATGGACAGAAGAAATCGTTTTCTTTTTAAGCTCTTTAAGCATAAACAGTTTAGACTTTAAATAGAAAAGGATTTATCAAATAAGAAGGGAGATTTAAAAAGTATAAAAGCTTGTAAAGTAAGTGTGGATACTTACTTAACAAGCTTTGAAATAACTTTAAATGAGTCCGTCGTAGCATATCTACAAAGTTCAAATAAAATAGATTCAGTAGTAGTAATGATAGCACCTAGTTGGCGCATTCTTTCAATGGCTATTTTTTTATCATTTTTATATCTAGAAGAAACACAATCTTCTACAATTACCGGAGCATATCCGTTGTCTATTAAGTCGATTACAGTTTGAAGTACACAAATATGAGATTCAATTCCAGCTACAATAATCCACTCTTTATTCATATAATCTATTTTTTGTTGTAGTTTTGCTTCATCAAAACAACTAAAGGACATTTTTTCGATACTAGTATAATCACCTAGAATTTCATGAATTGCTTCAATAGTAGAACCTAATCCTTTAGGATATTGTTCAGAGACAATGATAGGAATATTTAAAGCGTTAAGGCCTTGAATGAGTGTTTTGACATTGTGTAATAAGTTGTTCCTATTTTCCATATGAGGAAGAAGCCGTTCTTGCATGTCAATAATGACAGCTACTGCATGATCCTTTAGTACTCTCATTTGTAACACCCCTTTTTTGCGTTTGTTGATTATATTCTTCATAATTTGAAAATTCCCTTCTATAAATTTTTATTCAATGACTAATAATTCGAACAATTGTATCTATGATTATGTAGATAAAGTGAAAATTTTATCTAAACTGAGTTTTATTTGTCAGAAAGGCAAAGAATAAAATTATGGTATAATAAAATCAATACAGATATGGTATTTAATAGGAGGTGCTATTTTGAGTATAGAAAAATTAAAAGAAATGATTCAAAAAAGTGATAATATTGTTTTTTTTGGAGGTGCTGGGACTTCAACAGAAAGTAACATCCCTGATTTTAGAACAGCAGATACAGGGTTATATAGTGCAAAAGGAGAAAAATATCCTCCAGAGGTTATGCTGAGTCATAGTTTTTTTATGAAGCACCCAAAAGAATTTTATGAGTTTTATAAAAGTAAGATGATTTATCCAAATGCACAGCCTAATTTAGCCCATGATGCCTTAGCAGAATTAGAAAAAAGAAATAAGCTAAAAGCTGTGATTACTCAAAATATAGATGGACTTCATCAATTAGCAGGAAGCAAAGAAGTTTTAGAACTTCATGGCTCTGTACATAGAAATTATTGTATGAAATGTAAAAAACAATATGATTTAGAGTATGTCATGTCATCGAAGGACGTAATTCCTAGATGTGTATGTGGTGGTATTGTTAGACCCGATGTAGTTTTATATGAAGAGGGGCTAGATTATTATACCATTGAAAAATCTGTAGAATACATAAAAAAAGCAGATATTCTTATTGTAGGAGGAACTTCTTTAGTTGTATATCCTGCAGCAGGCTTGATTGAATATTATAGAGGGAATCAATTGATTCTTATTAATAAAGCCACTACACCTTACGACAAAAGAGCAAATTTAGTGATGTATGAAAGTATAGGAAAAGTTTTAAATAGTGTTTTGTAAGATATAAATTAAAATAAATAGATTAATAAAAATAAGAACATTTTATGTGAAGGAATCATATAAAATGTTCTTATTTTTATTGACCATTGTATTATAAAAAACTTTATCAATAATGATAATTATTTTCATTGACAAAGAGAAGAAAATTTGATATTATTTTTATGAAAAAGATAATCATTATCAATAACGAGGTGTTTGTGATGTGTCAACAAAATTATTTTGTTTGTTTAAAAAATAATAAAGATCCTTTTATTCAGTGGTTACTTCAAACTTTAGGTCCTGTTATGCTTGGAAAAAAGCCATCTGAAATACTTAGTTTTTCAAGAGAGCAATCGAATACAAATGAAAAATTGAAAAAAATTAACTCTTTTTTTAGGTGTTGTAAGAAGCTTTCTTATAAAGTACTTAGTTATGGTAAAAAAAGCATTAAAGTATTTTTTTATCATCCAGGATCATTGCAAGATGTACTCACAGACCCTCGAAATAAAAGATTTTTAAACAATATAGGATATCCTAAAAGTGTGAATGTACAAGATTATGTATTACACATGACAAAAAAGATTGAATCAGGGATGATTCCTGATGAAATTGGTATATTCTTAGGCTATCCACTCAAGGATGTTTTAGGATTTATAGGTCATCCTTCTTTGAAGCTTACGAAAGTAAAAGGATGGAGAATTTATGGAGATACTACTATATCTGAGAAGCGTTATGATGAATTTGTAAAAGCAAAGGATTATATCAAAACTCTTCTAAGTGGTGGATTCATCGATCAAATTCTTTCCTATGCTTAAAAAATTATATATTTTAAATGGAGGGATTTATATGAAAAATGTATCAGTTATTTATTGGAGTGGAACAGGAAATACAAAATTAATGGCAGAAGCTGTAGCAGAAGGTGCAAAAGACAAAGGTTGTGAAGTAAAATTAATTAATGTAGAAGATGCAACAAAAGAAGATGTATCAAGTGCTGATGCACTAGCTTTAGGATGCCCTTCCATGGGAGCTGAAGTATTAGAAGAATATACAATGGAACCGTTTGTAGAAGAAATTGCAGGAACTGTATCTGGGAAAAAATTAGCTCTATTTGGTTCTTATGACTGGGGCGATGGTCAATGGATGAGAGATTGGACAGAAAGAATGGAAGGATATGGTGCACAAGTAGTAAATGGAGAAGGATACATTGCTCATTTAACTCCTGATGGAGATGCACTAGATGATTGTAGAGATTTAGGAGTTAAATTAGCTGAATAAAAATTTTTAAAAACCCCTTTAAATCCTTTTGTGTAAACAAGAGGATTTTTTTTGTTTTATTTTACAAATACTATAAACTAGCTATAGTATTAGATATAAATTATTGAGTAATTTCTTTTGAATAAGGGTAATGATAAAAAAATTCGCATATTCCTCTCAAAATTGGTCATGTGGCCAACGAAATTCTTTCATTTCATTCAGAATTTCCGTTGCTTAAAATTTGATGAAAATTTAACTTTCTAAATCTATCCGCAATTTATTCATTTATATAATTTCTTAAAGCATAAAAAAGGAAATTGATAAGAAATATAGAAATCAGTATAGGAGATAAATATTATTAAAGAAGGTGAAAGTATGGAATACAAAAGAATATATGAAGAATGGTTAGAAAATCCTCATTTTGATGAAGAAACAAAAAAAGAGCTTTTAGCTATGAAAGAGGATGAAGAAGAAATACAAGATCGTTTTTATAAAGAATTAGAATTTGGAACAGCAGGTCTAAGAGGGAAAATAGGAGCTGGAACAAATAGAATGAACTTATATATTATAGGACGTGTGACTCAAGGACTAGCTGATTTTATTATAGAAAAAGGGCAAGATTATATGAAAAGGGGAGTAGTCATTGCTTATGATTGCAGACACTTTTCAAAGGAATTTGCAAAAAGAACTTCTTTAGTTTTGGCTGCAAATGGAATTACAGCTTATTTATTTGAAAGTTTAAGACCTACTCCAGAGCTTTCTTTTGCCGTAAGACATTTGCACGCAGCTTCTGGGATTGTCATCACTGCAAGTCATAATCCAAAGGATTATAATGGATATAAAGTGTACTGGGAAGAAGGATCTCAAATTCTTTCAGAGGTTGCAGATGGCATTACAGAAAAAATACATAATATTCAAGACTTTTCTCATGTAAAAATAATGGATGAAGAAATGGCAAAAGAAAAAGGATTATTAAAAATTATAGGAAAAGAAATAGATGATTTATATATAGAGAAAGTAAAAGAATTATCTTTAAGAGAGGATATAGATAAAGAAATAAAAATTGTATATACGCCTTTAAATGGTACAGGAAATATTCCTGTAAGAAGAGTTTTAAAGGAAAGAGGATTTACAAATGTAGAGGTAGTGAAAGAACAAGAAAATCCAGATCCAGATTTTACTACTGTAGGATATCCAAATCCTGAAGATACAAAAGCTTTTTTATATGCACAGAAGCTAGGGAAAAAAATAAAAGCAGATTTATTGATTGCAACAGATCCAGATTGTGATCGACTAGGTGTGATGGTCAAAGATGAAAGTGGAAATTATATTTCTTTAAATGGAAATCAAGTAGGAGCTATATTTATTGATTATATTTTAAAATCAAGAAAAGATATAAAAAATGGATATATTGTAAAGTCTATTGTAACAGGAGATTTGGGAAGAAGTATTGCAAAATCTCATGATGTAAAGACTTATGAAACTTTAACAGGATTTAAAAATATTTGTGGAAAAGTCAATGAATTAGAAGAAGTAGGAAAAGAACAATTCTTATTTGGGTATGAAGAAAGTATTGGCTATGTAGCTGGAACTTTTGTAAGAGATAAAGATGGAGTGATTGCAGCTATGCTTATATGTGAGGCAGCTGCTTACTATAAAAAACAAGGAAAAAGCCTTTTGGATATTTTAGAAGAAATATATAAGGAGTATGGATATTATCAAGAAAAACTCATATCTTTAGTGTTAGAAGGAATAGAAGGGCAAAAAAGAATCAAAAGAATGATGGAAGTTTATAGAAAAGAATATCCAACAGAAATTGGAGAGAAGAAACTTGCAAAATATATGGACTATGATCAAGAAAAAGCTTTTGACTTTTTAAAACAACAAGAGGAAAAAGTGGATATACCAGTTTCAGATGTATTAAAATTTTTATTTGATGATGGTTCATGGTATGCTGTAAGACCTTCAGGAACAGAACCTAAAATTAAAATATATCTTTATACAAAAGGAGATACAATAAAGGAAGCCCAGGACAAGATTACAGAGATGGAAAAAGTGATTATGGAAAAACTCAATGAAGTCAAGTAAAAATCTGCACAATTTGTGCAGATTTTATTTTTTTAACAAAGTCATAAAATTCTTCATAAATTCTCAATAATTGTTCCTTATTTTTATAGCTTTGTTAAAAAATGATTGATTAAAAGTAAAAAACTAATATATAGATTTTTTATTGACATCTATAGAGTTGCAGTGTACTATTTAAATATAACACTTATACAAAAGAGGTGATGAAATGAATTTTGATGCTAAAATTCCTATATATCTTCAGATTATAGAGATGATAAAAAAAGAAATTATAGTAGGAATTAGAGAAAAAGGAGAAAAACTTCCTTCTGTAAGAGAAATGGCAGCTTCTTTAAAAGTAAATGTAAATACAATCCAGAGGGCATATCAAGAGTTAGAAAGAGAGAAAGTTACATTTACAGAAAGAGGGAAAGGTTCCTTTGTTACGCAAGAGGAGGAGGTTGTATTGAGAATCAAAAAAGAAATGGCAAATGAAATGTTAAAGAATTTTATAGAAGGAATGAAAGAAATAGGATATTCCTATGAAGAAATTATAAAAGTAGTAAAAGAAGAAATGAAGGAGGATTAATATGGAAATTTTACGAGCAGAAAATGTAACAAAAAAATATATTACAAAAAAAGCATTAAATGATTTGAATATGATATTAGAAGAAGGAAAGATTTATGGCTTGTTAGGACCTAATGGAAGTGGCAAGACAACTTTTATGAAAATGATTGCAGGACTTATACAGCCAACAAGTGGACAGATTGCTATAAATGGAAAGAGGATTGGAGTAGATACAAAAAAAATAATGGCTTTTATGCCTACCCACAATCATTTACCTAAATGGATGAAAATCAAAAATTGTATAGGTTATTTTAATGATTTCTTCGAAGATTTTAATATGGAAAAAGCTCAAGAATTATTAAAATTTATGGAATTAGAAGAAAAGCAAAAGGTGGGTTCATTATCTACTGGAATGCTTCAAAGGCTTAAATTAAGTTTGATCCTTGCAAGGGATGCTAAAGTGTATGTATTAGATGAGCCTTTTAATGGAATAGATCCTATTTCTAGAGAAAAAATTATGGAAGCTGTTGTAAGAGTATGTGATGAAAATAAAACAATGATTATTTCTAGTCACTTAGTAACTGAATTAGAAAGTATATTGGATGAAGTAATTTTTGTAGGAGAAGGAAAAGTGATTTTAAAAGGAAGTGCGGAAGAATTTAGAATGGAGAAAAATATGTCTATAGATGAGTTATATAGGGAGGTATATAAAAATGCTTAAACTACTTAAATATGAATGGATGAGTAGGTGGAAATTTTTCCTTGGAGGAATCATTATTGCCATTGCTTTAAATATAGATCTTATAAGAAGTATTTTAAAGGAACAAACTCCTTCAAAATTTGCTATTATTGCAATGATAGGTATATTTATTATGGGATTAGGATTATTTTTTGATCATATTAGAAGAATGTACAAAAGTCTTTTTGGAGAAGAAAGATATCTATTATTTACAAGTCCATGTAGTGGGTACCATATATTAGGAAGTAAGATTATAGGAATTACTTTAGAATCTGTGGGTATATTTGTATTTGCTATATTGATGATGATTATAGATCAAGAGATAGCTGTTTATAAATATCCACACTTAATGGAAAACTGGAAAAGTTTTTATACAGAAGGTATCAAAGAAATTTTCACATTATTTATGATTCTTTTAGTAGGGTATATTACTTTTATGCTAATTATTTATTTATCTATTACTCTATCTAAAAGTGTATTTTCAGTATTTAAGCATGGAAAAATATTATCCTTTGTATGTTTTTTAGTAGTTTCAAAAATTGTAGGAAAAGTGGTAGGATATTTTGACCAATTTATGGATATGAATACATTAAGTTATGGAATGAAATATTTTCATTTTGAAGGTACAATGAATTATTTTATTTTTAACTCATGTATTATAGGAATATTATTTATGTTGACAGGATATTTATTGGATAGAAAAATAAATTTGTAAATAATTTGTAACCTTCAAATAGATGGAAAAAAAGTAGAAAATTCGCTATAATAAAAATATACCCTAACCTATTATGTATGGGTTAGGGTATAAACAAAATCATAAAATTCGTCACTAATTTTCAATAATAGTTCCTTATTTTTATGATTTGGTTAATAGGATAATTAGGGTATATTTTTATGCAAAGAGAGGTGTGGTTGGGTGAAGAAAAGAGATTTAGGAATTATTGTGGTATGTTTTATTTTAATGGTAGGAATGTTTATGACACAAAGATATGCTTTAGCTGATTCTATGGAAAATGATGCTCCAATTATGATTGTACATAAAAATGATGTGATGTTTTATGAAGGAGAGCCTGTTAAAGTAGGAGAAAATTTATATATTCCACTCATGTCTTTAAAAGATAGATTAGATCTTTTGGTAAGTTATGATGATTTAAGTGGAACAGCTGTGATTGCAGGTCCTAAAAAAACTATTCGATTTTATAAAGATCAAAATGTAGCGGTAAATTTACAAGGAAATATTCAAATGCCTCCTATGAAAATCATAAATGGACAACCTTTTGTTCCAATAGAGTCTATCAAAGAATATTTGGGAATTCAAACAAATATATTAGAGGAATCAAAAAAAGTCATATTAAAAAGTATATATGAAAATAGATATACAGCAAAAGTAGGAAAAGAATCTGTAAATGTAAGAGTAGAACCAAAGGTATGGGCGTATACAGCAGATGTTTTAAACAAAGAAGATGAAATAGATGTATTAAAAGAAGAAGGGGAATGGATAAAGGTATTCACTCCAAAAGGAAAAGTAGGTTACATAAAAGGAAATGATGTAGAAAATAGACAAACCATACAAAAAGAGAAAAAGGAACATGAACCTATATGGAGGCCAGACGGAAAAATTATACTTACATGGGAGCATGTTATGAAAAAAAATCCTGATACTTCTAAAATCGGAAGTCTTCAGGGAGTCAATGTAATATCTCCTACTTGGCTATCTCTTAAGGATTCTAATGGAAATATCAATAGTAATATTAGCAAAGAATATGTACAATGGGCTAAAATGAGAGGATATAAAGTTTGGGCTCTCTTTAGCAATTCCTTTGATCCAAAATTAACTCATGAATTTTTTAATAATCCTTTTGGAAAAGAAAAAGCCATCAAAGATATTGTAAAGCTAGTAGAAGAAAATAATATAGATGGAATTAATGTAGATTTTGAAAATGTGTATGTAGAAGATAAAGACAACCTTGTCATGTTTATTAGAGAGCTTGCAGCTGTTTTACATGATAAAAATTTAGTAATATCTATGGATGTGACTGTAAAGGGAGGAAGTTCCAATTGGTCATTATTTTATGATCGACAAAGATTGGGAGAAGTGATAGATTATATGATTTTAATGGCATATGATGAACATTGGGCATCTAGTCCTGTAAGTGGTTCAGTAGCATCTAAAAATTGGGTACAAAAGGGTGTAGAAGGACTTTTAGAAGATGTACCAGCTCAAAAGCTTGTATTAGGAGTTCCTTCTTATACAAGAATTTGGACAGAGACACCTACGATAGAAGATCCAACAAAAATGAAGGTAAAATCAAAGGCTGCTTCTATGGATACAGTGAACAAAATTATTGACCAGTATGGACTTATAAAAACTTATGATCTAAAGACTGGACAAAATTATATTGAATACATGGAAGAAAATGCTTTGCATAGAATTTGGATAGAAGATGAAACTTCTATGAAAATGAGAACAGATATTATAAAATTTTATAATCTTGCAGGAATTGGAAATTGGAGAAGAGGTTTTGAAACAGAAAATATATGGTATATTATAGATACAGAGCTAAAAATCCGATAGATGAGTCTATCGGATTTTTTGTGGAAATATTGACTTTTAAAAATTTTCAATTTATAATGTTAATATTTATTCATAGTTTATGTGGGAGGTTTTGATGATGCGATTAAAGGTAGCAAAATTTGGAGGATCCTCTGTAGCAGATGCAAATCAATTTAAAAAAGTACAAAACATTATAGAAAGTGATGAAAATAGGAGATATGTAGTAACCTCTGCTCCTGGAAAAAGAGATAAAAAAGACTATAAAATAACAGATCTTTTATATCTTTGTCATGCTCATGTGAAACATTCTGTACCTTTTGATCAAATGTTTGATATGATTGACAATCGTTACTTGGGAATTGTAGAGGAATTAAATTTATCTATAGATTTAAAACCTTATTTACAAGAAATCAAAGAAAAGATTTCAAAAGGTGCATCTGTAGATTATACGGCGAGTAGAGGCGAATATTTAAATGGGATTATTTTATCTGAGCTTTTAGGATATACTTTTTTGGATGCAACAGAAATTATAGCTTTTGATGAATATGGAGATTTAGATCAACAAAATACTCAAAAACAAATCAAAGAAAAATTATTACAACATGAAAAAGCAGTGATTCCAGGATTTTATGGTGCTATGCCAAATGGGGAAATCAAAACCTTTTCAAGAGGAGGATCAGACGTTACAGGTTCTATTATTGCCCAAGGAGTAGGGGCAGAGATTTATGAGAACTGGACAGATGTTTCAGGGTTTTTAATGGCTGACCCAAGAATTGTAAACAATCCAAAACCCATAAAGATCATTACTTATCAAGAACTAAGAGAACTTTCCTATATGGGTGCTACAGTGCTTCATGAAGAATCTGTATTTCCTGTAAAAGAAGCAGGAATTCCTATCAATGTACGAAATACAAATGAACCAGAAAATTCTGGAACATTGATTGTAAATCAAAAGGATTCTGCTCCAGGAACAATTACAGGAATTGCTGGAAAAAAAGATTTTACAGTGATTGCTATACAAAAAAATAGAATGCATGCAGAAATTAGTTTTATTAGAAAGCTTCTTTCTATTTTTGAAGAAAATCAAGTGCCAGTAGAACATCTTCCATCTGGAATTGATACCATCTCTATTGTCATTGAAGATGCATATTTAGGAAATAAGGTAAATAAACTTGTAAAAGAAATCCGTGAACAATGTAGTCCAGATTCTATAGAAGTACATCCTAATATGGCACTAATTGCAACTGTTGGAGATGGAATGGTTTATTCAAGGGGTGTATCTGCAAAATTGTTTAGCTCTTTAGCAAAAGCCAATGTAAATATAAGAATGATTGATCAAGGATCTAGTGAGATGAATATTATTGTAGGTGTTGAAACAAATGATTTTGAAAAAGCTGTAGAAGCTATATATCATGGATTTGTAGAATAATAGAAAAGGGGCATGATATTTATCATGCCGACCTTGTAGACAAAGTTATAAAAAACGTCACTAAATTTTTAAATTTGGAAAATATAAAGAAACGATCGAAAATAGCATTACAAACTCGCTATGCTCAAACAGTGTAATGCTAATGATTTTCTCACTTATTCTATATTTTCACAAATTCTCAATCATTGTTCCTTATTTTTATAACTTTGCTACATTATGCTATTATCAATAGTCTGGGCATGATATTTATCATGCCCTTTTTATTGAAAATGTTTATGATTTTGATATTATAATGATGTGGATTTAATAGAGAAAGGGGAGGGGATGATGTTAAGAAATAAAGAAAATAAGAGTAATATTACTCCCTATGTTCCAGCAAATAAGAGCATGAGTGAGTTTACATGGACTTCAGTTTGGATTGGCATTATTCTTTCTATTGTTTTTGCCAGTGCCAATGCATATTTAGGGCTTCGAATAGGTATGACGGTGAGTGCATCTATTCCTGCTTCTGTAATATCTATGGGAATTATTCGGGGAATATTAAAAAGAAATTCTATTCTTGAAAATAATATTGTACAAACTATTAGTTCGGCTGGGCAATCTTTAGCATCAGGAGTGATTTTTACCATCCCTGCTTTATACATATGGGCCAATGAAATGGGAATTGAGCCACCTACAATGAAAAAAATTACCATTATTTCAGTAGTAGGTGGAATCTTAGGAGTATTGCTTATGGTTCCTCTAAGAAGGTTTTTGATGATCGAAGAACATGAGCATTTGCCATACCCAGAAGGTACCGCATGTGCAGAGGTCTTAGTAGCAGGAGAAGTAGGAGGTACAAATGCAAAGACTGTTCTTAAAGGAGTGGGAATAGGAGCTATATATAAGTTTATTGTAGATGGCATAAAATTGTTTCCAGGAGCTATAGAATGGAAAATTTCAGGGATAAAAAATGCAGTTATAGGTATGGATGTGTATCCTGCTCTTTTAGGGGTAGGATTTATTATCGGACCTAAAATTTCTTCTTATATGATGGCAGGAGCCATCCTTGGATGGCTTGGAATTATACCTCTTATTTCTTATTTAGGTGATTTTATGAATGTACCCATTTACCCTGCTATAAAACCTATACAAGATTTAGGAGCTTATGGAATTTGGGATTATTATATTCGATATGTAGGAACAGGGGCAGTAGCTTTTGGAGGATTTATGAGTTTGATCAAAGCTCTTCCTCTAACGATTGATGCATTTAAAGATGTTTTAGGAGGGTTTACTCCTTCTTTAAAACAAGTGATTCAAAGGACAGATGAAGATTTATCTATGTATTTTGTATTAATGAGTATGGGTATTTTGGTACTTCTGATTATATTTACTCCAATTATTCCTGTAGGAGCTGTAGGAGGAACATTGATTGTGATTTTTAGTTTTTTATTTGCAACCGTATCTGCAAGATTAGTAGGACTTATAGGAACTTCTTCTAATCCCATATCAGGAATGACGATTGCAAGTCTTTTAATTACTACGTTTATATTTAAAAAATTAGGCATAACTGGTCAAGAAGGTATGACAGAGGCACTAATTATAGGAAGTATTATTTGTATCGTAGTAGCTATTGCAGGCGATATTTCTCAAGATTTAAAAACAGGTGTTTTAGTGGGGGCAACTCCCAAGAAACAGCAAATAGGAGAATTAATTGGAGTGATTGCAGCAGGACTTGTAATGGGAATGATTTTGACTCTTTTGAATTATGCATTTGGGTTTGGGTCAAAGGAGATTCCTGCTCCACAGGCTACTTTAATGAGATTAGTAGTAGAGGGGATTATGAATGGAAATCTTCCTTGGCCATTGTTTTTTACAGGAGTTGCAGCAGGAATGGTTGTGGAAATTTTAGGAATTTCTGTTCTTCCCTTTGCAGTAGGATTATACCTTCCGATTCATTTGAGTACTCCTATTATGGTGGGAGGATTGATTCGAGGAATGTTAAATAAAAGAGAAAAAATTAAAATGGTATTAAAAGAAAAAACAGAGGGAGGAACATTGTATGCCTCAGGACTTATTGCAGGGGAAGGTCTTACAGGAATATTTCTGGCCATATTGGCAAGTATTCAAGTGGGAGATGTTACATTAGCCAATAAATTATCAATAGGACATAAAGTTTTAGGAAAATATGGATCTATATTGATGTTTGGAGTATTAGTTTTTTTTCTAGTGAAAAATAGCTTTGGAAAAAAAGTAGAGTATTAAAAAGGAGAGAAATCTCCTTTTTGTTTATTTACAATATATGTATATTTTAGAGTGTATTGTAGATAATAAATAAGTATATAAACTAAGAGTAAGTTTTATAAAAATATATGAAAGATTTAGGCTATAGGAGGAAAAATATAATGAAGTATCATAAAGATACTTATTTGATGATTATTGGAGGAGCGGAAGACCAAACATCAGACAAGGTCATTCTTAAAAAGCTTGTAGATTGTATACCTAAGAAGGAGAAAAGAATGGTTGTAATTACAACAGCTACTGAAGAACCTAAAGAGGTAGGAGAACAGTATGTGAAAGTATTTGAAAAATTAGGAGTACAAAAAACTGTAGTTCTTAATATAACAAATAGAGAAGATACACATGATCCTAAAATAAAAGAGGAAATAGAAAAAGGAGATTGTATTTTTTTTACTGGAGGAGATCAATTAAGGATTTCTAGTATTTTAGGGGGAACTACTGTACATGAATTATTACATGAGATTGTAGAAAAAGGGAAAATTATTGCAGGCACTAGTGCTGGAGCTTCTATGATGAGTGAGATTATGGTAGTAGAAGGAAAAGATGAGGAAGCTCCTAGTAGATGTACAATCAAGATGGCTCCAGGGATGGGACTTGTAGAAGGAGTAATTATAGATCAGCATTTTAATCAAAGAGGAAGAATAGGAAGACTGCTTGCTGCTATTGCTCAAAATCCACATTCTATAGGAATTGGAATAGATGAAAATACAGCTATTCTTTTAAATCATACTAATGTATTTGAGGTAGTAGGATCAGGAGTTGTAACAGTCATTGATGGTAGAAATATTACTTATACCAATACATCAGAACAATATCCAGACGATCCATTAGCCATCACCAATGTGACTGTTCATGTGCTTCCAAATGGATATCGGTATGATTTTTCTACAAATACACCTATTCTTAATAAAAAACAAAGGTAAGGTATGGAATACTTGGAGGGAACAAAATGAAAATCATCAGTATAAGAAAACTACAAGGAAGAAATGCATATAGTCATCAACCTGTTATTAAGATGACAGTAGATTTAGAAAATTTCTATTGTATACCAACCTGCCAAATATCAGGATTTAATGATCAATTACTCAAAAGTTTACCAACGCTTTGGGAGCATAAATGTTCAAAAGGATATAGAGGAGGGTTTGTAGAAAGATTATCTACAGGAACTTATCTAGCTCATGTGATGGAGCATGTATCTATTGAACTTCAAAATTTAATGGGCTATTCTATTTGTTATGGAAAAGCCAGAAGAGATAGTCAGGAAAGTGTTTATAATATTATTTTTGAATATTTAAATGAAGTGGCAGGTTTAGAAGCGGGTAAATTATCTTTTGACTTTATTCAAGGACTTCTTGATGGAAATGTGATAGATCTAAATGAAAAAATTAAGAATATCAAAAATAAAGCTATAGAGATAGAGTTAGGACCCAGTACAAAAGCAATACAAAGAGAAGCGAAAAAGATGGAGATTCCTGTTATAAGAATAGGAAAAGGAAGTATTTTGCAGCTTGGATATGGAGCAAAGAAAAAATTAGTACAAGCGACTCTAACAGAAAAACCAAGCTGTATTTCAGTAGACATATCTTGTGACAAAGAACTTACCAATGAAATTTTAAGAGAAAATAATATTCCTGTTCCAAATGGAACTGTTGTATATACAAAAATAGAAGCTTTACAAATGGCAAAAGATATAGGATATCCGGTAGTACTAAAGCCTTACAACGGAAATCAAGGGAAGAATGTTTATTTAAATTTAAAAAATGAAGAAGAGGTTTTAAAAGCTTTTCAAAAAATAAATAAGCATCATTCTTGTGCATTGGTTGAAGAATATATTAAAGGAAAGCATTATAGAATATTAGTTGTAAAAAATAAAGTAGTTGCAGTGGCTCAAAGGGTGCCTGCCCATGTAATTGGAGATGGAATTCACTCTATTCAAGAGTTGATAGAAATAGAAAATCAAAATCCCAATAGAGGAGAAGGCCATGAGAAGCCTTTAACAAAGATAAAAATAGATGATGTTTTACTTCTTTTTTTACATAAAAGTGGACAAAGCTTAGAAGATATTCCTCCTTTGAATAAAGTAGTTTATGTAAGAGAAAATGATAATTTAAGTACAGGAGGAACAGCAATTGATGTGACAGAATGGGTCAATGAAGAAATAAAAAGGATTTGTATCAAAACAGCAGATCTTATAGGCTTAGATGTAGCAGGGATAGATGTGACAACTACAGATATCACAAAAACATTGGAAGAAACAAAAGGGGCAATTATTGAAGTAAATGCTGCTCCTGGTATTCGGATGCATCATTATCCTTCTGCTGGAATGCCAAGAAATGTAGCAAAAGAAATTATCAAGTCCTTATTTGAAGGACAAAATGGATATTCTATACCTGTTGTGTCTGTTACAGGAACCAATGGAAAAACTACAACCACTAGAATGATTGGAAATATTCTAAAACATGCAAAACATCATGTAGGAATGACGACTACAGGAGGAATCTATATAGGAGATGAATGTATAGAAAAGGGAGACACAACAGGTCCTAAAAGTGCAAAAAAAGTTTTGATGAATAAATATGTTACAGCAGCCGTACTGGAGACTGCAAGAGGAGGAATTGTAAATCGGGGATTAGGATATGATCTTGCGGATGTAGGGGTGATTACAAATATTGAAAATGATCATTTAGGATTAGATGGAGTAGAGGATTTAGAAGATCTAGCAAATATTAAAAGCTTGGTAGTAGAAGCAATCAAAAAAGATGGATATGGAGTTTTAAATGGAGATGATCCATATTGTATGAAGATAAAAGATAGAGTGTTTGGAAATGTACTTCTATTTTCAAAGGATGAAAATAATATACATATAAAAGAACATGTAAAAAATGGAGGAGAAGCTGTTTATATAAGAGATAAAAGCATCTATTTCTTTCATAAAAAAGAAGAGATAAAAATTATGAATATAGAAGAAATTCCAGCTACCTATGGAGGAATACTGATCCATAATATTGAAAATAGTTTAGCCGCTATAGCTGCTGCTTGTGCTTTAAAAATGGATACTAAAGTTATCTATAATGCTATGAGTTCTTTTAAAAATGACGAAATAGATAATCCCGGAAGATTTAATGTTTATCCTATAAAAGATTTCAAAGTTATTGTAGATTATGGACATAATTATGATGGATATAAAAAAACCATAGAAAGCTTAAAGAAAATGAAATATAATCAATTAATAGGTGTAATAGGAGTGCCAGGAGATCGATTAAGTGAGGATATTCATGAAGTGGCAAAATTGTCTGGTGCAAATTTTGATTTTGTATGGATCAAAGAAGATAGAGATTTAAGAGGAAGAGAAAAGGGAGAAGTTGCAAATATTTTATATGAAGGATGCATAGAAGGTGGAATGAAAAAAAATAATATAGATATTGAATTAGTAGAAGAAAAAGCTTTAGAAAAGGCAATGAATCTAGCAAAAAAAGGAGATATGATTGTAGTATTTTATGAAGATCGAGAAAAAATCATAGATAAGATAGAGGAATATAAGAAAAAGCATGAGAAATCTTTGTATAAGGAATTAATTTTAGCTACACATTAAAAGATTTAATATTTTATTTTGTGTAATTTTTAAAAATAAGGATAAATATAGAAAAAACCATATAGGTGAAAGGGGGAAACCTATGGGATATACAGCTATAGATATATTAGAAAAATTTATAGAGATTGAGAAAAATGGAAGAGATATGTATGAGGACATAGGAAATATGAGTAAAGATATAAAAATAAAGATGATCGCAAAGGTACTCAAAAAAGAAGAAGAGAGACATATTTTATTTTATGAAAGCTTAAAGGAAGAATTAAAAAATGTAACAGAAGAAGTAGACTTTGATATTTATGATAAAGTATCATTTTTATTAAACAAATTTAAACACAAGCTAGATTCTCCAAATACAGAAAATACATATCAATTATTAGAATTTGCACTAGAGTTTGAAAAACAAAATGTAGCAGTCCTTGTAGATATTCAAGGAAGATTGGTCAGAAAAAAAGAAGATATGAAAAGTCAAGCGTATCAAGTGGTATCTAGGGTTATTGAAGAAGAAAAAAAGCATGTAGAAAATCTTCAAAGATTTGTAAAAAAATGAAAAAGAACCTTTTTGTCAAAGAGGTTCTTTTATTATACAAATATTATATAATTATTTTATGTTCTATAGGCGTAGAAAGAATAATAGATGTTTTTGTATTTCCTACTTTTTTTATTTCATCAATTAAAATTTCCAGTTCTTCCATGTTTTTGACCAAAACTTTTAAAGTCATACAGTCTCCACCTGTTACATGATGACATTCAATAATGCTTGGTGTATTTTGAGCAGATTTTAAAAATTTTTCATATTGATCTGCAGCCATGGATATATCAATAAAAGCTTGAATATTTTTATCTAGCTTTTGAGGATTGACCATAGCTCTATATCCAGTGATTATACCTTTTTCTTCTAATCTTTTGACCCTTTCTGATACAGCAGGAGAAGTTAAACCTACTGTTTTTCCCAGAGCTTTCATAGATATTCTTCCATCTGTTTGAAGAATTTGTAATATTTTTAAGTCAGTAGCATCCATAATTTACCCCCACTTAAAAAAATTAAGCTAAAAGATTTTTAAACTATCATTATAAAGTAATATTATTATAACACTTTTGATCATCTCTGTACATAGATCTAGCCCATTGATAGAATAATAGTAAATAGATACTTTTGCAATAAATTTGAAGAAATGTATAGATAAAATATTGAAATAAATGAAAATTTGAAAGGTAGGGGGAAAGTATGACAAAAGTCAAAATTACAGAAACCATATTAAGAGATGCACATCAGTCTTTGATTGCTACAAGAATGGAAACCAAAGATATGCTACCTATTTTAGAAAAGTTAGATCAAGTAGGATATTATGCACTTGAGATGTGGGGAGGAGCCACTTTTGACACTTGCCTTAGATTTTTAAATGAAGATCCATGGGAGAGACTTAGGATCATAAGAAAAAAAGTAAAAAACACGAACCTTCAAATGCTTTTAAGAGGTCAGAATGTTTTAGGATATAAGCATTATGCAGATGATGTAGTGATTGAATTTGTCAAGAGAGCAGTTTATAATGGTATTGATATTATAAGAATTTTTGATGCATTAAATGACGTGAGGAATATAAAAGTTGCTATGGATGCTACTAAAAAAGAAGGAGCTCATGCCCAAGGAGCTATCTCTTATACCATTAGTCCAGTTCATACAACAAATAGCTATGTAAATCTTGCAAAAGACATGGAGGATATGGGTGCAGACTCTATTTGCATTAAGGATATGTCAGGTCTTTTGACTCCCTACTATGCATATGAGTTGATTTGTGCACTCAAAAAAGCTGTAAAGATTCCTCTAGAAATTCATTCTCATACTACTAGTGGACTTGCAAGTATGATGTATTTAAAAGCAATTGAAGCAGGGGTAGATATTATTGATACTGCCATATCTCCTTTTTCTATGGGAACGAGTCAACCTCCTACAGAATCATTAGTTGCAACATTACAGGGAACAGAATATGATACAAGTCTTAAGATTGAAAAATTAAATGAAATTGCAGAACATTTTAGACCTTTAAGAGAAGAATGTCTAAAAAATGGTTTGATGAATCCAAAAGTTTTAGGTGTAAATATTAATACACTTATTTATCAAGTACCAGGAGGAATGTTATCTAATCTTGTATCTCAGCTTAAAATACAAAATGCACTAGATAAATTTGAAGAAGTTTTAAAAGAAGTACCAAGAGTAAGAGAAGATTTAGGGTATCCACCTTTAGTAACACCAACAAGTCAAATTGTAGGAACTCAAGCAGTACTTAATGTCATTACAGGTCAACGATATAAAATGATTCCAAAAGAAGTAAAAGCTTATGTAAGAGGAATGTATGGTAGATCTACAGTGCCAATTAAAAAAGAAATCATCCAAAAAATCATTGGAGATGAAGAAGTGATTACTTGTAGACCGGCAGATTTAATAAAGCCTGAATTAGAAGAGATTAAAAATAAAATGAAAGAATATTTAGAACAAGAAGAAGATATACTTTCTTATGCCATGTTTCCACAAGTAGCTATGGAATATTTTAAGTACAGACAAGCGAAAAAGTATAAAATAGATAGTGCGTGTGTGGATATAGAACAAAAAACTTATCCTGTATAATAAAGGAGGATTTATTATGAAAACTGGTTTATCTAAAAAAAATATGGGCATTTCATCATCTCTTACATTAGCTATTACAGCAAAAGCAAAAAAAATGAAGGAAGATGGGATAGATGTAGTGAGCTTTGGAGCTGGAGAACCTGACTTTAATACTCCAAAACATATAAGAGAGGCGGCTGTGGATGCTTTAGAAAAAGGTTTGACAGGATACACAGCAGCATCAGGTCTTCCAAAGTTAAAGGAAGCCATTTGTGAAAAATTTAAAAAAGAAAACCATTTGATCTATCAAAGTGAAAATATTGTAGTTTCTAATGGAGCAAAACATTCTTTATACAATGCATTACAAGCTATATGTAATCCAGGAGATGAAGTAATTGTACCACTACCTTATTGGGTAAGTTACACAGAACTCGTAAAACTTGCAGATGCTACTCCTATATTGGTACATACAAAGGAAGAAGATGGGTTTAAATATACAAAAGAAAGCTTAGAAAATGTGATTACAACAAATACAAAGGCAATTATTTTAAATAGTCCGAACAACCCTACAGGAACTGTTTATACAGAAGACGAATTAAAAATGATTGCAGATTTTGCAGTGAAAAACAATATTTATGTGATCTCTGATGAAATTTATGAAAAATTAATTTATGAAGGAAGTCATATGAGTATTGCGTCTTTAGGAGATGAAATTAAAAAACTTACAATTGTAGTTAATGGTATGTCTAAGGCTTATGCTATGACAGGATGGAGAATTGGTTATTTAGCTTGTGAAAAAGAAATTGCACAAATTATTACCAATATACAAAGTCATGCCACATCTAATCCAAACACTATGGCTCAATATGCAAGTATTGCTGCTCTACAAGGAGATCAAACACCAATTTCTAAAATGGTAGAATCCTTTTTAGAAAGAAGAAATTATATGGTAGAAAAGATAAACTCTATTGAGGATTTATCTTGTAGAAAGCCAGAAGGAGCTTTTTATGTAATGGTGAATATCTCTAAGATAATTGGAAAAACTTTCAAAGGATATCATATAAATGGCTCTATGGATTTTGCAGAGTATTTATTAGATACGGTAAATGTTGCAGTAGTTCCAGGAGTGGCATTTGGAGCTGATGAATATATAAGGCTTTCTTATGCAACTTCACTTGAAAATATTCAAGAAGGATTAAAAAGAATACAACAAGCCATTCAATAGATTTTACAAAAAGCATCCAAAAGGATGCTTTTTGCTTGTAGTAAAGTCATACAAAACGTCACTAAATTTTCAAATTTGGAAAATATAAAGAAATGGTCGAAAATAGCATTACAAACTCGCTATGTTCAAACAGTGTAATGCTAACCATTTTCTCACTTTTTCTATATTTTCACAAATTCTCAATAAATGTTCCTTATTTCTATGACTTTGCTAAAATATAGTTTGTTTTTAGTCTGAAAGCATCCAAAAGGATGATTTTGTGTTTTATGAGAAGAATTAATAAAAATATGGAATAAAATGTAGTGTTTGACAAAAAAAGTGCTATTTCATCAAAGGTTTATGGTATAAAAATGTAGAATACAGTAATGGGGTAAAGAGATAAAAAAGAATGGAATAGGGAGATGAATAGCCATATGATTAGTAAAAAAATAGTATCTATTATTTTTTGTGCTTTTTTTGCTTTTATTTTATTATTGGATTTTACATATGCAAATCAAGTACCTCCAAAAAATGTATTACTATTACATTCTGATTATAGGGGCTATGAGTGGACAGATCAGGTTGAGAATGGAATAAAATCTTTTTTTATTAAAAATAAGAGTAATATAGAATTGTCTATAGAATATATGGATATTAAAAGACATCCTTGTAAGATGTTTGTGCATAGATTATCAGAATTTTATAAAAGTAAATACAAACATATGAAGTTTGATGCTATTATTGCTACAGATATAGAAGCCTTTCATTTTTTACAAGATTATAAAGATGAGTTATTTATCAATACACCTATAGTATGTTGCGGTGGATATGATGAAAAAATTTTAAAAGATAATGGATGTGTAGGAGTTATTGAAAAAATCAATATAAAAAAAAGTATAGATACAGTTTTAAAAATTCATCCCAATACTAAAAATATAGTTTTTATTACAGATCAGACAGATCGTGGGAAAGATTATAAAGAAAAAATTATAAATACAATGACACAATGCCAAAATATGAATATTCAAATTTGGGATGATACAGAAATTTCTAGAGTGGTACAAAATGTAAAAGGATTACCCAAAGAGAGTATTATATTTTTTATGTATCCTATTTTAAGAAATGAAGTGGGAAATGTTATGCCTATAGATGCAATATATAGAATGGTAGAAAATTCTAATATTCCCATTTACAGTTTTTGGGATGTTTTTTTAAATCATGGTATTATGGGAGGACTTTTAATAGAAGGAGTAGATGAAGGGGTAGATACAGCAAAATTAGTGGATGAAATTATAAATGGGAAAGACACAAACGATATTCAGAACATTAAAATAACGGAAAATCAATGGACCTTTGATTATAATGAAATGCAGAAATTTAACATAGATTCTAATGATGTACCAAAAGGAAGTCAGGTAGCTAATGAACCTACTTATTCTATAGATAAGGATCTTTTTCATTATATATTGATGTATATATTCATGATCCTTATATTTTTTATAGGAATTTTGGTCATCAATATTCAAAAGAGAAAAAAAATAGAAAAACAGCTAAAAGATCATATTAATTTTATGGATATGTTGATAGACACCATTCCCAATCCTATATTTTATAGAAACAAAGAAGGAGTTTATCTGGGATGTAACAAAAGTTTTGAACAATTAATGGGATTGACAAAAGAAGAAATTATAGGATATAGAACTTATGATTTATTTTATAAAGATATAGCAAATATTTATTGTCATATGGATGAAGAATTGATTCATAAGGGTGGGGTACAGATTTATGAATCAAAAATTCACAATAAGGAGAAAGATTATAAGTATGTAATTTTTCATAAAGCAGTGTACACCAATTTAGAAGGGGAAGGAGAGGGGTTAATTGGTGTAATCTCAGATATTACAGAGAGAAAAAATATGGAGTTAGAGCTTAAAGAAAGTGAAGAAAGGTATAGCCAATTGGTAGAGCTTTTACCAGATGGTTTGGCAATTTGTGATGATAGCAAAATTGAGTTTGTCAATACAGCTTCCGTAAAATTATTTGGGGCAAACAGCAAAGATGAACTCATAGGAAAAAATATTCATGATTTTATTTATAAAGATTATTATGATACTGTTCAAAATAGAATTCAAAAAGTAGTTTTACATAAAAATAATGTTCCATTATTAGAACAAAAGGCTGTTCGCTTAAATGGAGAAGTTATAGATGTAGAAGGAAAACTTATTCCATTTTGCATCAATAGAAAAACAAAGTATGTAAGTATTATAAGAGACATTACAGAAAGAAAAAATGCAGAAGCCTTAAAAAGAAGAATTCAAGAAGCGGAAGAACAAGACAAAATCAAAACAGAATTTTTTGCAAATTTATCTCATGAATTAAGAACGCCTCTAAATTTAATTTTTAGCAGTATTCAACTTTTAGAATTAGATTTTAAAAATAAAGATATATGGACTAATGAGAAAATAGTCAATAAAAGAATGAAGGTATTAAAACAAAATGGATATAGACTTTTAAGATTGGTCAACAATTTAATAGATATTACAAAAATTGATTCAGGATATTTTGAATTAGATATACAAAATTATAATATTGTCAGTATTGTAGAAGAAATTACTTTATCTGTAGTAGAATATATGAAAGAAAAAAAAATACATCTACAATTTGATACAGACATAGAAGAAAAAATCATTGCTTGCGATCCAGACAATTTAGAAAGAATTTTATTAAATTTATTTTCTAACGCTGTAAAGTTTACAAATCCTGGTGGACATGTTTATGTAAATGTGTGGGATCAAAAAGATGGAATTTTAATTGAAGTGAAAGATACAGGGGTTGGTATTCCAAAAGATCAACTAGAACTTATTTTTGAAAGATTTAAGCAAGTAGATAAATCATTAAGAAGAAATCATGAAGGAAGCGGAATAGGATTGTCTTTAGTAGAATCTTTGGTGAAAATGCAGGGAGGTAGTATTTGGGTAAATAGTGAGGTAGGAAAGGGAACTACATTTATGATTAAGTTTTTAGATCATAGGGTAGATGTGAAAAAAGATGAAAGTTTAAGAAATAATACTGCACAACCTTATACAGAAAGAATACATATAGAATTTTCAGATATATATGTAAGTTGATGGATAACATAATATATTAAAAAATTGAAACATAATTTGGACTAGTGAATTACTTAGGATGGTGCTATAATATACATGAATAGCAAAATATTCTAATAATGCTTAAAGGAGGTAAAGTATGAAAAAATTAAAAATCATTACATGTACACTGATTATGGCATTAATCTTAAGTAGCACTAGTGCATTTGCTTGTACCGCAGTTTATGTAGGAAAAGATGTAAGTGCAGATGGAAGTACAATCTTAGCAAGAAGTGAGGACCAAGGTACAGGTGCTTACAATAAGATGTTTAAAGTAGTAAATAGAGTGGAAAATGTACCTGGTCGTACAATTGACGATGCAAACGGATTTTCTTACAAATTACCAGCAACTACTTACAAGTATACGATTGTTCCCGATTCTTCAAACTGTGGAGATGGACCATATTTTGGTGCTTGTACAAATGAATATGGATTAAGCATTAGTGCAACAGTATCTGCTTCTCCAAAGGAAAACGTTTTGACAGTAGACCCATATGTGGAAGGAAGCTTACGTGAAGCTGTTATTCCTGGAATCGTAGCTGCAACAACTAAGACTGCAAAAGAAGGAGTAAAGCTTTTAGCACAAATGGTTGAAACTTATGGTTCAGAAGAAGGAAATATAGTAATGCTTGCAGATCAAAAAGAGGCTTGGGTATTTGAAGTATACAGTGGACATTTATGGGCTGCTCAAAAAATGCCAACAGATAAAGTTGCAGTTTTTGGAAATCAATTCATGATTGAAACAGTAGATCCAAGTGATATAGAGAATGTAATGTTCCATAAGGATTTATTTACAACTGCTGATAAAAATGGATGGACAAAAAAAGTCGATGGTAAGGTGCATCTTGCTGCAACTTTTGGTGAACCAAGAGAAGATTATTCTAATATGCGTACATGGATGGGACATCGTTTATTGGCACCATCTAGTGTAGGAGAATATAAAACAGATGAATATTATCCATTTTTCTACAATCCAGATAAAAAAGTTTCTGCTCTAGAAGTGATGGATGTATTACGCAATCGTTATGAAGGTACAAAATATGATGCTTCTCTTAAAGAAAACAAAGACCTTCGTGTCATTGGTGTAGAACGTCAATCTCAAATACACGTTATTCAAGTAAAAGACAATTATCCAGCTGAAATTTCTGCACTACAATGGCTTGCTCTTGGTAATGCAGAACACTCTGTATTCCTTCCAAGCTTTAGTGGAATCCAAGATACTTATGCTGCTTACAAAGTAGATGGTGAAACACCAAACTATGATGGTTTATACTGGAAATTCAAAAGAGTTTGTGCTTTGGCAGAACAAAATAGAAGTTTTTATGGACAAGGTGTAAAAAATTATTGGAAAACATATGAAGAAAAATTATATGCAGATATGGCAAAGGCAGAAAAAGAGATGATTGAGCTTTATGCAAAAGATCCAAAAGCTGCTAAGAGTTATGTGACAAAATTACATATGGATATTGCAAAGAAAGCTTGTGAAGATGCAGATATGGTTTATGATCAATTATTGTATTTCATAATGGATCGTAATGGCCGTACAGCTAAAAAATTAGGAGGTCCATTTGCAGTACAAAAAACATTAGAAGATGTTGCAGCTGCAAAATAAAAAGTGACATATGGAACAAACAAGAGGGACGATGAAAATCGTCCCTTTAGTTTGTAGCAAAGTCATAAAAAACGTAACCAATTTTCAAATTTGGAAAATATAAAGAAACGATCGAAAATGGCATTACAAACTCGCTATGCTCAAACAGTGTAATGCTAACTATTTTCTCACTTATTCTATATTTTCACAAATTCTCAATAAATGTTCCTCATTTCTAAGCAACGGAAATCTTGAATGAAATGAAAAGATTTCGTTGGCGCCATGAGCTTGCGAATTTTATGACCTTGCTAAAATATAGTTTGTCAATATATTAAAATTGATCATTGGTTATACGAAAATATGGACGTAATGGATGAAGTTGACAAGGTTACAATACATGTTATAATAAAAACGACGGTAAAAAAATATATATAAATGTAATAATTTAGGGAAAAGGGTGAGATGCCCTTGCTATAGTCGTAGCTGTAATCGGCGATGAAAAGTAAAAAATGCCACTGTCGAAAGATGGGAAGGTTTACTTTGAATATGACCCGAAAGCCAGAAGACCTGTTATTACATATTTTCAGATCCTCCGACTTAGAGGAAAAGAAGGTATATAGAAAATTAAAATGTTGTTTTGATCATTAAGTATTCATTGTGAAAAATGCAACATGTTCATTTCTAAAAAATCCTCTTCTGAGTTGGAAGAGGATTTTTATTATTTAAAGGAGGTTTTAGTATGAAAAAATTGAGAAGTATTATTTTTGTACTTATTGCAGCATTGATATTTACTTCATCTGTAGACTTTTCAGATGCCCTAAAGGGGAAAAAAAAGTCAGATGCAGTTGTAATAAATGGAGTAACTTATACAGGATATAAAGGACCTGTACAAGGAGAGATCAAATACAAAGAAGGAAGACCAGCTAATCAAAATTCTCAAAATCTTAAAGCGTCTGGGGATATAGGTAGTCCATACCATGTAGATTTAGTAGTTACGAGAGATTTTGGACATAAAAAAATGTATTCTAAAAATGTAGGACTTGTAAAAGATGAAGTAGGTATGGAGGTACTTTTTAGAAATTTAGACATTCAAACAGCTTATGGTGGAGGTTTTGTAAATGCCATTAATGGAGTAGAGTCTAAGTTTACTTTCTTTACAGGAAAAAATAGACAAAAGATAGATTGGTTTTATTGGGTCAATGGAATTTTAGCTCCCATAGGAGTAGCCGAATATAGACCTCAACCGGGAGATGTAATTTGGTGGGATTATCATGATTGGGGTACTACTATGTTTGCTCCTGCAGTGGTTGGTTCTTATCCACAGCCTTTTAAAAGTGGGTTTGGAGGTAAAAATCCAGGAACTGTAATTATGTATACAAAGGGATACGAAAAGGATGCACAAAATTTAAAAAATAGTTTACTCAAACAAGGAGTCAAAAAAATTGATTTAGCAGCGTATAATCCTAACAAATTAAATAAGCCTAAAAAATATTATATATTGATTGGAAAATGGAATGATTTATCTAAAAATAGTAAGGTAGTAAAAGATATCAATACAAAAAATAAATTATTAGGAACTTATGTAAAATTTGAAAAAGGAAAATTAAAGGGATTAAATTTTAAAGGAAAAGCAATCACTTCTTATGATCATGCAGGAGCCATTTATGCTTATGCAGCAGGAATAGGAAGCACATGTCCTATATGGATGGTTACAGGAACAGATGATCAAAGTGTTAAAAATGCAGTAAATGTAATGATTAATAAACCTCAAAGTCTAGATAAGCATTTTAGTGCTATTATTTCTAATAAGGGAGTAGAAAATATACCTTATATCAACTAAAGGAAGTGAAAGTGTGAAAAAAAGTATTTGTGTTTTTTTGATGTGGATGTTGATATTTTCCTTTTCATCTAAAGCTGAGGGAAATATAGATATAAAAATAGATGCAGGCTTCGATGGAAAAGGGAAAATAGGTACCATGATGCCTGTGAAAATACAAGTGGAAAGTAAAACAAATGTAGATGGAAATTTAAAAATACAAACAGAGAATAGGGTGTATCATCACCCTATTCAGTTGTCTCCAAATAGTAAAAAAGAATTTTTCTTTTCTATTCCTATATGGAATGGAAAGGAAAAGATTCAAGCAAGTATAGAAGAAAATGGACAAATACTAGAAGAAAAATCAAAAAATATTAAAGTGTTGCCTACAGAAACTGCGTTTATAGGTATTTTGAGTGATGATTTTTCAAACCATTATCTAAAAGAATATAAAGATGATGTACTTCTTCAAAATACCCAAATTGTTTCTTTACATAAAAAATTAAATGATAAAGATATTTTAAATTCTATTTCATTGATTGTAATTGACAATTACAATACAAAAAATCTTACAAATCAACAACAGAATCTTTTGAAAAATTGGATTTCAAGTGGAAATACTTTATTCATTGAAACAGGAGAGCGTTCTTATAAGACTTTAACAGGAATTTTTTCAAATTTAAAAGAACCTACTAAAGTGGGAAAAGGTTTTGTAGTTCCAATAAAGAATATAAAAGATGCTCAATCCTTTGAAAAGACTTTATATTCTCATATAAACGATACTTTTATAGAAAAAATAGTAAAAAAAGATTCTATGGAAGAAAGAATACAAAACAGTATGAATCTTTATACAGTTGTGGATGAAATGAAAAAACCAAATGAAAAAACAGCACTTTTCTTACTTATAGGACTTTTCATGTATCTTATCATTTTAGCTATATTTATATATATAGAAAATAAAAAATGGATTTTTACCATCACTATTTTTGGATTTTCCATTCTTTTTTATGTTTTATCTTGGTGGGGAGGTTTTCAAAAGGATGAGTGGATGAAAGCGTCTATTTGTGTTCATGATCCTATAGTAAGAACTTATGATTTATTATATGGATCACCTGCTCAAAAAGATCCTATTCAATTGAAACATGATGCATTCTTTATAGAGGGAATAGACGGACAAAATTATAAAATAGATCCTATAGAAAAGAATGTAAATTTCCCTAAAAAGAAAGAAGTAGAATGCATTTTATATGAAGAAAAAAATGAGGGGAAACAAATAGGCAATATTTCTATTGAATTTATAGGTAAAGATAAAATAAGTGCAAACATTGAAAATCCTATTCCAGAGACTTTAGAAAATACTTTCTTTGTAATAGGAGATAGTATCATACCCATAGGAAATTTAGAAGGAAAAGAAAATAAAAAAATAGATATTACTTTAAAGCATGAGTTAAAAAATTTAGGAGATTATAATTATCTTGAAAAAATTTATGAAAAAGCAAAATTAAAAGAGGATCAAAAAGAAATGTTTTCTTATTATTTTTATAATATAGAAGATCCTTGTAGTGGAAAGTTAATTGGATTTAGCAATGAAAAAGAAGAAATATCCATTAATAAAAAAAATAAAAAAATAAAAAATAAAATTTGTAATGTTTTTCCTGTAAATGTGAATTTTAAAAACAAAGTACATATACCATCAGGAATGATCAAACCTATCTTTACGAGTGAAATGATGGAAAGGAAAGAATATTTATTAGAAAATACACCATTAGAAATTTATTATTCCATTCCTTCAGAAGTTTTAGTAGAAAAAATAAAACTTACTACAAAACAAGAAGGTGGAGAGATGAAGCTTATGGTTTATAACTTCTCTATCCATCAATGGGAGCTATTAACAAATACAAGTTTCAACAAAGAAAATCTTCAAAATTATATCCGTAAAGGATTTTTAAAGATAAAAGCAGAGGGTGATGCAAGAATGATTATTCCTCAAATTTTATTAGAAGGAAAGATAAGGTAGGTGAAAAAATGGAACTTTTGAATATAAATAGATATAAAAAAGGAATGATTCTTTTTTATGTATTGATGATGAGTATTATGTGGATCATATATTTATTTATGAATATTATAGGAAATACATATGAAATACAAATTTATGAAAGAGCATATCTATATTTGATGATTTTTTCTTTTTTATTGTATACAGGGATTCTTTTAGTATGGGAGTATGAAAAAGATTTTATTAAAAATTGTGTAGAAATAAGTATTTTTACATTTTCTATTATACCTATTTTGTTAACTATTTTTATGAGTGGTAAAATTACGATTCAAAATATATTTCTTCCTTTATTTATGGAGATCTTTTGGGGAATTGGATTGATTAGTACAAAAAAGAGAATATCACAAATGAAAATACCAATTGTATGGAAAAATTTTATTATGATGATATTTATTTTTATGCTTATTATTGTGAGCAGTATATTATTGTATTGTTACTATGAATATGCAAGTTTGGTTTTAACTACTGTTTATGATAAAGATATACCTATTTATTTCTTTTTAAATCCAATACTTAGCTTTGTAGGTACTTTGTATATGCAAGTTGGAGGAGGAAACCAAATGGGAGCTACACCAATATATATATTTTATATATTCTGGGCTTTATGGACTTTTGTTATGAATATATCAAAGCCTCGGGAGTGTAGACAATGAATTTAATAGAGAATACTTTAAAAAAACTAAGAATAAAAATATGGATCGACCGAATTATAAAATCATTGATTTTTAGCTTAGGGGTATTTAGTATTTCTTTTTTTATTTTTATGATTGTCATTCATTTTTATCCTATTGTATATAGTTTTCAAAAAGCTATGGCCGTTATGAGTATTTTTATTTTTGGAGGGCTGTTGTTTGGAATACTAAAAAAGCCAAGTTTATATGAAGCAGCTTCTATAGGAGATCAATTAGGTTTTCAAGAAAGATTTTTAACCTATGTAGAATACAAAGAAAGAAAAGATTGTATCATAAAAATATTTATAGAAGAAGTAAAAGAAGCTTTGGAGGATTTTCCTATTTTAGAAAAATATAAAATAAAAATACCTGCAAAAGTAATTTTAGCAAGCATTCTTATGATTAGTTTATCTATAGGAATTTATTTTATACCTTCTTCTTCTATGGAAATAGCATCAGAAAAAGAAAATATTCATAAAGAATTAAAAGAAGAAGCAAAAAAAGTTGAAGAATTAAAGGAGAAAATAAAAAAAAAGAATCCTTCAAAGAATATGATCACGTCCCTAGAAGAGCTACAAACTGAACTTGAGAATTCTTATGATTATGAAAGTGGAGCAGCTCATATTTCTTCCATTCAAGAGCAAATAGAAAATGAAAATGATGATCAATTTATATCAGAAATATTGGATGGAATTTCTTCAAAACAAAAGCTTCAAAGTCAGTGGATCAAAAATCATGAAGAAGCTTTAGAAAATATAAAAAATACTCATTTTTCTAAAGATGAAAAAGAGAAAATAAAAGAAAATATAAAAAATATGATGAAAACAAAAAATGAAGATCAAAAGGAAAAATTAAAAAAAATCAATACAGCTTTAGAAAAAAATAATACAGGAAAAGAAATTGCAAAAGCATTAGAAAATGGTAAGAAATCACAAGAAGTCAAAGAATCTTTAGATGTAAAGCTTGATGCTATGAAGGAAAGATTATTGGCAAAAGGAGAAAAAGGATTTAAAGGAAATGGTGGAGAAGAAAAATTATCAGATTTTGCAAAGGGAGAAAGCAAAGAAGAACAAAATGGAGAATTAAGCCAAAATTCATCAGATGCTTTAGCTCTAGGAAATATGGGAAATCAGTCTATGAAAAGCTCTAGTGGTGTTGGAGGAGATAAAATAGATGGAAGTGAAGGAGAAGCTTTAGAAGGAAAAGTAAATAGACAAGATCAGTCTACAAGAATTGGTGAGAACAAAGGAGATTCTTCTTATTTAAAAGGACAGTGGAATGATGGGGGAGCCATCAAAGATGGAAAAAAAGAAGAAGTATCCTCTCAAAGGGGAGAAGAAGTTTCTTTAGAGGGATATGAAAGAGATTTTAAAAATACTCAAATGGATTATGTAGAAAAATTGACAATTCCTATCAAACATAAACAATTGGTGCTTGAATATTTTAAGAAGCTAAATGGAGGAGAAGAAGATGGAAGAAAATAATATGAAAAATTTTGCAAATGATTTTGAAAACATTGTAGTAGAAGTGAAAAAACAAATTGTAGGACAAGATGAGATCATTCAAAATGTTTTAATAGGAATCATTGCAGGAGGAAATATTTTGATGGAGGGTGCTCCAGGTCTTGGAAAAACAGTTTTAGTAAAAACTTTTTCAAAGGTTTTAGACCTTCCATTTTCAAGGATTCAATTTACTCCAGATTTAATGCCAACAGATATTTTGGGAGCAGAAATCGTAAGAAAGGATAAGGATCAGTTATCCTTTCAATTTGAAAAAGGTCCTATTTTTACAAGCCTTCTTTTAGCAGATGAAATCAATAGAGCTACCCCTAAAACTCAAAGTGCACTCTTAGAAGCTATGCAAGAGAGAACTGTAACAGTAGGAAAAAACTCATATATCCTAGAAGAACCCTTCTTTGTACTGGCTACTCAAAATCCATTAGAAATGGAAGGAACTTATCCTCTTCCTGAAGCACAATTAGACCGATTTTTATTTAAATTAAATGTATCATTGCCTCAAAAGGATGCTTTATTTCATATGATCGATATTAGCACAGGAGAAAAATCTTTAGAAATAAAAAAAATAGCAACAAAAGAAGATCTTTTAGAAATGAAAAATACAGCGAAAAAAGTTCCTATTGCAGCCAATATAAAGAATAAAGCGATTGATCTTTTAATGAGTACCCATCCAGACCAAACCAATATAGATATCGTAAAAGAATATGTACAGTGCGGAACAAGTCCTAGAGGAATCATATCTATGATTTCAGCAGCAAAAGTAAAAGCATTATCAGAAGGAAGATATCATGTTTCATTAGAAGATCTATATCATGTAGCATTACCTTGTCTAAGACATAGAATGTTTTTAAATTTTAAAGCAATGGCAGATAAGGTAAGTACAGATGAGATCCTTATAGAAATTATAAAGAAGGTGAAGTAATTTGGATCAGCTTTTAAAATCCCTAGAACATTTTAAAATTATTCCAAGAAAAAAAATAATAAAGGGAGGAAAAGGAAATTATAGAGGAGCTGGTCTTGGAAATTCATTAGATTTTTATGGACACAAAGAGTACAACTATGGAGAGGATCTAAAAAAAATAGACTGGAAGGCTTATGGAAGAACCCAAAAGCTCTATACAAAATCCTTTGAAGAAGAAAGACAGATGGATGTAAATATTATTTTGGATGATAGTTTATCTATGGACTTTGGAGAGCCTAATAAGTGGGAGATGGCAAAGCATATTGCTTTAGGATTAGGTTATATTACACTCAAACAAAATGATTATTTAAATTTTTATACTATAAACTCTACATTAAAAGAAATTATGAAAAAAAGAAAAGGGAAAGAGCATTTTTATGAGTTGACACAAAAGATAAAAAATATTCACCCTAAAGGGGATACCCATTTTGAAAATATACTCAATATGAATACTTTTTCATCTGGAATTACTTTTTTTATTTCAGATTTTTTTACAAAAGAGTTAGAGAAAATTATAGATTTCTTAATCATACAAAACCAAGAAGTTATTTTATTTCATGTTTTGTCTAAAGAAGAAATCAATCCATTATATGGACAAGAGTTAAAGCTTATAGATGTTGAAACAAAGGAAAGTAGAAAAATAGAAATGAACCATCAAATGAAAGAAATATATAAAGAAAAAATGAAAAATTTTATAGGAAATATAGAAAAAAGCTGTACAAGTAGAAATGGAAGATATGTATTGTCTCAAACCAATGGCAATATCATCCATATCTTTCAAAAAGGGTTAGGGGGAATTTAAATGAGATTTTTAAATCCCTTAGGACTTTTATCAGGACTTTCATTAGGAGCTATTCTATTTCTTTATTTTAAGAAAAAACAAGTCATAGAACAAAAGGTTTCTAGTTTATTTCTTTGGGAGGAAGTCATCAAAGAAGTAGAAGGAGTAAAATCGAAAAAAATAGATCATTGGATTTTACTACTCATTCAGCTTTTTATTGCTTTACTCATTGTATTTTGTATTGCAAAGCCTATAGGGTATGAATCCTTTAAAGGAAAAGAAATAACTATAGGATTAGATTGTTCTTATAGTATGAAGGCTATGGAAAAAGGAAAAAGTCATTTTGAAGAAGGGAAAAATAAAATTTTTAAAATCCTTCAAAATACAGATAAAAATACAAAGGTAAATTTAATTTTATTAAAGGAAGAAAATAGTATACCTATTGAAAGAGGAAGCAAGGAAGACATTAAAAACTATATCAAAAATATTCATTGTACAGATGAATCTCTGGATCTTACGCATGCTTATGAAAGTATGAAAAATTTTTCTGGAAAGAAAATGATTGTGACCAATAAAGAAATTCCAATAAAAGCTTCCATAGTAAAGGTAGGAGAGAAATTAAAAAATATAGGAATTCATCATATAGACTATGATTTTTACACAAAAAAAGCTTTAGTTACTATTGAAAATAATAATAAAGAAGATGAAGAAATACTTGTATCTATGATGAATGAAAAAAATCAAAAGGATATGAAAAAAGTTAAAATCAATGGATTAGAAAAAGAAAATATTTCTTTTCATGTTCCAATAGATTCAAAAAAAGTTAAAATTCAAATAGAAAATGAAGATATGTTAAAGGAAGACAATACATCTATTTTGTTATTAGGAGAAGAAAATCAAAAAAGAGTATTTTTAGGAATTGAAAATGAATTTTTAGAAAAAGCACTACAAAGTATTCCTTACATAAAACTTGTGAAAAAAGAAGATCATCCTGAGCTTTATATTGTAGACCAAATAGATCCTTCTTTAAAAAATCAAAAGGTATGGGTTATGAATCAAGGGGAAATTTTAAAAGATCCTGTAAACATTTCAAAGAAAGATTCTATTTTTGTAAAAGATATGACTCTTAAAAATAGCTATACAAAAAATAGTATTTCTTCGAAAAAGGGATATCTTCCAATATTAATGGCAGAAAAAAGACCTTTGATGACGTATGGAAAAGAAGATGAAAAAAGAGTAGAAAGTATAGATTTTAAGTATAGCAATATCGTATATACTCCTGATTTTCCAATTCTTATTCAAAACACAATAGATTGGTTTTTAGACGGAGAATATTTAAATTTCTATCAACCTCCTAAGCCTATGGTAAAAGGAGAATTGAAAGATACAATAAAAACAGAAAATAATAAAATAGAAAATATAGAAATTCATTTTACAAAATACATAGTATTTTTCATACTTTTACTTATGGTTTTAGAATGGGAGGTGTACCGACGTGCATCTTAATACAATAAATATATACTACATCCTTTTTAGCATAGGAATTTTAGGATATTTTATATATCAAAGCTTTGTATATAAAAATTTATTTCCTAAAAAAAAGTATATAGGATGGATTCTTTTTAGAATGATTGCAATTTTATCATTGATTTTAGTTTTATTTGGAAGTGAAATGGTACTCACTAGTAAAGATACAACTACTTTATTTTTAGTAGATCGATCTTTGAGTTGTGAAAATCATAAGGAAGAAATAGAAAAAGTTATAAATAATAATATAAAAGATAAGAAAAATAAAGATGAAATAGGTGTCATTACTTTTGGGAAAGAGCCTATGATAGAAATTCCGCTTACCAAACAAATAAAAGAAGTAAATCTTCAAACAAAAGTAGAAGCACAAGGAACAAATATACAAAAGGCTATAGATTATTCCTTATCTTATTTTCCAAAGAATAGAAATAAAAGACTCATTCTATTTACAGATGGAGAAGAAAATATGGGAAGTATAGAGGAGATCGAAGAAAAAATAAGTCATAATCATGTAAATATGAGTATATATCCTTTGAAAAACGAGAGGGGTAAGGATGTAGAGTTAAAGGAAATCAACCTTCCTACAAATATTCATATAGGAGAAAATGCTCCTGTAACGGTTCATATTAGAAGTAATATAGGTACACAAGGAGAATTTTATCTTTTTGAAAATAATGAAAAAATCATACAAGAAAATGTAAAAGTAGAAAAAGGAGAAAATGAATTTACATTCAATATTCCGATCAAAGAGAAAAGCACTTTAAAAGGAGAAATTAATTTTTTAGAAGATGAAAATGGAAAAAATAATATTTGTACCACTTATATAGATACAAAAGAAAAAAGCCGCATATTACTTATTGGAGAAAATGAAGATGTAGGAAACATAAGAAATCTATTGAGTCATTTGCCTGTAGTATATGAAGAGTGTACTATAGAGCGGGCTTCTTCGGATCTCAACTTTTTATCTTCCTTTGATTCTATTTGTATGGTCAATATACCTTACGAAAAAATAAATAAAGAATTTGAAAAAAATATCAATACTTGTGTAAAAGAACAAGGAACAGGTCTTTTATTTATAGGAGGAGAAAATACTTTCTCACTAGGAGGATACAAAAATACTTTATTTGAAAAAGTATTACCTGTAAATTGCAAAATGAAGGAAAATAAAAAGAAACCTAATACAGGACTTGTTTTATTAATAGATGTATCTGGAAGTATGGAAGATACTGCAAATGGTGTCAAAAAAATTGAGATGGCAAAGGAAGCTGCTATAAGATCTATAGATATACTAGATCAAAATGATGAAATAGGTATTTTAGCTTTTTCAGACAAATTAGAATGGATTGTTCCAATGAAGTCTGTAAAAGATAAAGAAAATATAAAAAAAGAAGTAGGAAGACTAAAGTCAGGTGGAGGTACACTTATTCAGCCTGGAATTTATAAAGGAATAGAAAAGTTAAAAGATACAGATACAAAAATAAAGCATATGATTTTATTAACAGATGGACAAGGTGAAAAGGAAGGCTATGAAGCAATAGTAGAAAAGTTAAAAGAACAAAAAATTACTTTATCTACTGTAGCCCTAGGACAAGATTCAGAAAAAGATGTATTAAAAAAATTAGGATATGGGACAAAGGGAAGAAATTATATAGCATTAGATTATTATACGATTCCTGAAATATTTGCAAAAGAAACTTATTTGGCATCTAAAAAATATCTTAATCAAAGAACTTTTACTCCAAAGTGGGTAAATTCATCTTTCTTAGAAAAGACAAGTATCCCTTCTTTAAAAGGCTATATAGGGACAGGTATAAAGAGTGGAGCTACACTCCTATTAAAAAGTGATGAGGAAGACCCTATTTTAGCTTCATGGAAATATGGACTAGGAAATGTAGTAGTATGGACTTCAGATTTAAATGGAAAATGGAGTCATGATTTTATCCTATGGGATCAATTTGAGAAAATGTGGTCTAAAATTATCAACTATACACTAGGAGAACAAAATAGCTCTATGAAAATAGAAACAAATATAGAAAATGGGGATGTAGAAATATTTGTAGAAACAGGAAAAAAAGGAGATCATCAAAAAATAGAAGGGGTATTACAAGGGCCTAATGAGAAAGAAAATATATTCTTTGATGGAATGGGGGCAGGCAAATTTTATAAAAAGATATCCCTTTCAGAGGTAGGAGAATATGCATTAACGATTAAACAAAGAGAAAATGGTAAAGTCATAGAACAAAATACAAGAAGAATAAAAATAGATTATTCTCCAGAGGATCGTATGGTACAAAATAAATTAGATGTTTTAAAACTTTCTACAGATGAAGAATATGTCAATGAAGATACCCATTTATTTTCACTTCCTATAAAAAATAAAAACAAAGGGTATTTAGCATTAGATTTTATATTGCTTCCTGTTGCCATTTTGGCATTTATAGGAGATATATGGATTCGAAAAAGATAAGGAGGGTTTTTATGAAAAAGTGTAGAGGATTATTGTTTTTATTAAGTTTTTTAATGATTTTTAATGTATTTATGTTTGATGCAGATGCAGCAAGTAAAGTGAGTAGAGATGATGTATACAATGCTGCTCAAAAGACTATTAAGTACTATCATGATACATACAAAGATAGAAAATATGAAGGAATATTAGATTGGCCTGCATTAGGATTATTTGGATTTGGAGAAGATGTAGCAGGACCTAAGTGGACAGTAGATGGTAAAAATGGACCTTACTTTAGAGAACAAGAAGTAAAAGCAGCAAAGTTAGAGCCAGGATATTGTGAAAATGGATTAAGATCAGGAGTGAATACAGATTTTCAAAGAACGATTATTGCTGTATGTGCTTCTGGAAAAGAACCAAGAAATTTTGGAGGAAAAAATTTAGTAGAAATTGAAAAAAATACTATGCTTCCAAATGGACATTTTGCAGATAGTGTAATGGATAATGAAACAGGAAAGCCTGTAGGAGAAGATTTAGTCAATGCTCATATCTTTGGAATTATTGCAATGCATTGTGCAGGAGAGCCTATTCCCAATAGAGACAAATGTCTTTCTTGGTTAGAAGGACAACAAAATTTAGATGGGGGATTTACCTTTGATGTAAAAAAATTTGATGATCCAGAGGATTATAAATTGGTGGAATCAGATGTAGATATGACTGCAGGAGCACTTATGGCATTTGCTATATTAGGAGAAGATGAAAAAAATCCTCATGTAAAAAAAGCATTAGATTTTTTACATAATAAACAATTAGATAATGGAGGATTTGAGTCTTGGGGAACAGTAAATCCAGAAAGTTGTGCATGGGCAATTCAAGCCATAACTTTATTAGGACAAGATCCTATGGGACCCGAGTGGACGAAAAAATCTGGAGGAAATCCTGTAAGTGCTCTTTTAACATTTCAAATCAAAGATGGAAGCTTTGTACATGTACTAGAGGAAGAAGATTTACCAGTTTATAGTAATGGCATGTCTACAGAACAAGCTTTATATGGTTTGGCTGATGCATATAATAAAAAAGCCGCTTATGACTTGCTTCATGAAAAATATAGATCTACTGCTGAAAAAAATTTATTTTCTGATTTAAAGGATTCAGATTTTGCTTTTAAAGAAATTATGGATTTAGTTTATAATTATGTATTATCAGGATATGAAGATGGAACATTTAAACCTAAAAAGAATGTTACAAGAGCAGAAGCTGCTACTTTATTAATCAATACTTTAAATTTAAAGAAAGAAAAAGAAAATTATACAGGATCTATTAAATTTATAGATGTAGATGAAAATCATTGGGCAAGCAAAGCTATTGGACTTTGTGATCAAAAAGGATACATCAAAGGAACAGGAGAAAATACTTTTGCTTCAACTGAAAGTATTACAGGAGAACAACTTGCAGTTATCTTGGTAAAAGCCAAAGGTTTAGAAGGAGAAGTAAAAAATATAGATGCAAATGGACAAAGCTGGTCTTATCCTTATGTAAAAATAGCAAAGGATCAAGGATTACTATATGAAGGGTTTAAAGAAAATGAACCTGTAAATAGAGCACAAATATCATGGAGTTTATCAAAAATAAAGAATAAATAGATTGACAAAAATAATAAATGCTATACTATTAAAATATAAGGGAATATTATAAAAAAATGTAAAATATTAGGTTGAATTGAAGATTAATAGGGAATTAGGTGAAAATCCTAAACGGTCCGGCCACTGTAAGTGAGGAGCTATATTTCATATACCACTGGGAAACTGGGAAGGGAAAGAAAAGCTATGATTCACAAGTCAGGAGACCTGCCTAATATTTTGTAGAGATCCTTCCGAAGAAAGGAGAAATACACACATGTATAGAATATTGAAAAATATTATCTATGGTGTAAATCTCTATCTGATAATGAAGATAGAGATTTTTAAATTAAGACCCGCTTGATCCTCCTATTTTAAAATATATAAATAGGAGGGAGTTAAGATGAGTCAAAATGATATGATGATGAGTATAAATGCTAAGGAAAAAAAGTTAATTGAATTAATCAGAAAAATTGGATATGGAGAAGTAAAGGTAATTATACAAGATGGATATCCTATAAGAATTGAAGAAGTAAAGAGATCTATAAAACTATAATAGAATTATTCTATATTTTAGTACAGGTTTTTACAGCTTTATACATTATATATTTAGGTTCTTCTATAGGACATGAAAAGGAATGATTCACAAGTCAAAATAACTGTCTGAATATTCAGTGATACTTACAAGAAAAGGCGCTATACAAAATATAGAATAAATATGACATATTTTGTAGAAACCTACCCAAAGAAAGTGGGTTTTTGTAGTATCTAAGTAAAAGCTGACCAGAAAACTGGAGGCATCACTTAAAAATAGTGATGCCTTTTTTGTATATAAAATCTTTTTAAGATTTTATATAAATTTTATGAAAATTGGGGTGATGAAGTTGTGATATAGAAGATGAGATTTCTATAGAGATTAAATTTTAATAATGAAAGGAAGGGTATTATGTGTACAAAAAATTTTAAAAAGATAGTATGTTTTTTAGCTGTATTTACTATGGTATTTGCAGGTTATAGCTTTAATTTCAGTGGAGTGGCAAGTGCACAAGGTAATAAAAGTACAGTAGAAGCAACAATAGAAATCAATCCGCCAGAAATATATCCAGATGAAGAGGTAGAGTTGACAATAAAAGCACCAAAATATGCAAATTCAAGTGCATTTAATCTTTATCTATTAAATGAAGAGGGAGATATTATAAAACAAGGAAATAGACCAGTACAATTTGCAGGAGTAAAGTTTGACAAAGATGGAAATGGACTATTGTCAGTAGGAGCTCCATGGGATCCATTAACAAACAAATTAAACTTTGGTGAATCAGCTGGATACTATACATTGCAACCAGGGAAATACTATTTAGGTATAGGAGATAGATCAAAAATAGATGATGAAGGAGTAATTGCAAAAGCATTGCTTACAGTAAAATAAGCATACTAGAACTATTATTTACAGTAAAATTGAAAGGAAGGATATTATGAAGCAACAATTTAAAAAACTATTATCATACTTAATAGTTTTTGCTATGGTATTTACTACTGCAGGCTTTGAATGTATGAGCTTTATGCCGTCCTATGCACAAGAAGAAGATCAAGTAGTGCAAGATGATGAACAAAATGAAGAAGCTACAGAAACAATTGTAAATAATCAAGAAGAAATAAAAGATGAAGAAATAAAAGATGAAAGTGTAACAGATGAAGAAGTAAAGGTAGAAGAAAATAAAGAAGAACAAGAAGAAATAGAAATAATACAAGAAAAAACAGAAGTAGAAGAAATACTAGAATCAGAAGAAAAATTACTGCAATTAGAAGAAAAAGAACCAGTACAAGAAAATAAAAAAGAAGAAGCAATAAAAGTAAAAGAAGTTCAAAAAACAGAATCAATAACAGAGAAAAAAGAAGCAACAGTAAAATCATCAGAAAAAGCAACTATAGAAATCAATCCATCAGAAATATATCCAGGTGGAGAATTAATGTTAAAAATAAAAGCAGCAGAATGTGCAAATTCAAGTAGCTACAATTTATACTTAGTAGATGAAAATAATGAAATAGTAAAGGAACGTAATAGACCAGTACAATATGCAGGAATAAACTTTGATAGTGAAGGAAATGGAAGATTTACTTATAAAGGGGAAAGCAACAAAATAAAATTTGATGAAACATCCCAATTAAATCCAGGAGTACATTATTTAGGAATAGCAGATAGATATGATTGGGAAGTCATTGCAAGTGAAAAATTCACAGTAAAAGAAGAAGAACCAGAAGATAAAAGTACAGCAGAATTAGACAAAGCAGAAGTAGCACTAGGAGAAAGTGTGAGGGTAGATGTACATATAGCAAATTGGAAATCAGTAACTCCTCAACCTTGGCCACAATATGATTATCAAGTAAACTTGTATAAAGATGGAAAAATGATTAAGGGTTTAGGTGGAGGAAAATCAGAGGATACAGATGAAAAAGGAAACGGTAGCTGTACATTTAAAATACCTGAAGATATAGAAACTGGAGAATATACAATAAACATAAATATAGTGAGATGCGATACGCAAGAAATAGAAATACCAGTGATAGTAAGCGAAACAAAATCAGAAGAAGCTACTATATCGATAAATCAAAAAGTAGTAGCCTTAGATGGGAAACTAGAAGTAAATGTAAAAGCTCAAGAATATAAAAATTATAATGAAGGTGATGTATATATATATATATTATTTAGTGATGGTAGGACTCACCTAAATCTTACTAGAGTAGATTTTGATAGCGAAGGAAAAGGAACTTTTAGATATTTTGACAATGAAACAATTATAGATTTATCGAAAAAATCAAGTGTTGCAAAACGTTGTAATGTAGGAGAAGATTATTATATTGGGTTAGTAAAAGGGGTAGGTACTGACAGTGTGGTTCTTGCTAAAACACCAATTCAGTTTATTGCTGCAGGAGTGGATAAGATCCCACCAAAGTTAACTATAAAAGGGATAGACAATGAGACAGTAAAAACAGAAGAAATAACCTTTACAGTTTTAGCAGAAGATGATGTGGATGGAATCGTTGAGCCAAAAGTAACAGCAACAAGCAATCAAACAAAAATTGAATTAGTCAGTGAAAAAAATGGGATATATACATACAAAGCTACATTGATAGAAGGAAACAATATAATAACTATAGAAGCCGCAGATCAATCAGAAAATAAAGCATCCAAACAATATTTTGTTAACTATGCAAATCCAGAGAACGATAAAATAAAAATTATAGTAAATGGATTAAAAGATCATCAAGAAGTAACAGAAAAAGAAATAAGCTTTATGGTTTTTGCTAAAAATGGAAGAGATGAAAAGATAGAAGATAAGATTGTAAAAGTAAATGAAATAGAAATACAAGAAAAAAATAATCAATATACAGCTTCTTTAAAAGAAGGAGCAAATATTATTGAATTATATGCAAAAGACGATAAAGGAAATAAAGCTCATGAGACAATTCATATTACATATAAGAAAGTAGATCTACAAAATCCTGAAGATTTACCTAAAATAAGTGTAAAAGGAATAGAAGATTATCAAGTTGTTTATAATCAAGAAACTATATCTATAACAATTGATGCAAAAGATAAAGAAGGAAATCTTTTAGAACCAAAAGTCTTTGTAAAAAATGGAATGACACTTGGAGGTGGAATCCCTACTCCAACAGAAAATACAAATCCAATAGAAGAAATAGAAAAGCAAGAAGATGGGTCTTATATGATTACATTTCATAAAGATCCAGAAAATGAGGCTGGAATCAATGAAATAAAAGAAGTAATGGTAGAAGCAACAGATGAACAAGGTAGAAAAGGAAAAATAAGCAAAAAAGTTTTATACAATGGCTCTGGAACAGTAGTATTTACAGAAACAAGAGAAATCATCAAAAAAGATAATAATGATGAAAATAAGGATCAAGAAATAACTATATATATAGGTACGAAATTTGATAATTTAAAAGACGCAGAATATATACTAGGAATAGAAAAATTAGGTGGAGGATATTATTGGACTCCAGGCAAAGATGGTCAAAAGCCTGGTGAAGGCAGTAAGCAGATGACTAAGGAAGGAAAGCTTGTAAATGGAAAAGCAGTAGAGAAATTAACTATATTAAAAGAGATAGAGCCTGGAGAGTATTGGATAAACTTTTATTTTAAAGAGGATCAATCTAATGCAAATATAAATTTCAAAGTAAATCAAGAAACAGATACAATTCCACCAGTAATAAAAACTGCATTTAGAGACATAGGAGATCTTAAACCTGGTGATGAATGTGAAGTACATAGTAATTATATTATTATGAAAGCTACGGCTTACGATTTAACAGATGGAAATGTAGATGTAACTGTTATGTTAAATGGAGAAAAGGTTGAAAGAATAGAGCCAGTAGCATACTGCAGATACAGATTAGACCTTGTTGAAGGAACAAATAAAATAGTCATTACAACTAAAGACCAAGCAGGAAATAGCTCTACAGTAGAATATACAATTGTTAATACAAAAGATAATTTAAATAAAATCAAATTAAACAAATATAGAGTAGATGCAGGAAATAATTTAGAAGTTCTATTTGAAATGAAAGATTATGCAGAAAATGAAACAGACTTAATTTTATACAATTGTGATATGGATTATTATCACAAAGCACCTAGAGAATTTTATACGGACCAAGGTTTACCTGAAGTTTATGCATTCCAACCATATAAAGTAAAGGCTAAGTTGGATTCAGATGGAAAACTTCATATGGATTACAAGATTCTTGAGAATGTAAGAAGTGGATACTATATGATAGAATGTGGGTTTGGAGGATCTATATATAGAACACCAGTATTCTATGTAGCAGGTAACGAACCGGATATTATACCTCCAGAAATATATGTACGAGGTATAGAAGATGGTTTTGTATACAATGATCAAGAAGTTGAATTTTCTGTTATTGCAAATGATGCAAGAGAAGGAAAAGTAACTCCAGTAGTGAAAGTAAATGAGAAAGAAATACAAACAAAAGAAGAAGGAAACTATGTAGCAAATTTAATTGATGGAGACAATATCATAGAAATTACAGCAAAGGATTCAAAAGGAAATATATCTACAAAAACACTTATAATAGAATATGTAGAAGTAGATATAAATGATCAATATATTATTAAAGTAAGAGAAGCAATTAAAAAAACAGGCGCATATTTAAAAGATCATGGAACATATAGTTCTGACTGGAAGGTTGTAGGTATTGCCAATGCAGGAAAGGCTGTTCAAAAAGACTATTTAGAAGAAGTTGCTAAATGGGCAAAAGAAAATAATTGTACTTCTGATAAAGTAACAGATTACGAAAGAATGGCTCTAGGAGTTTCCGCAGCAGGTGGAGATGCAAGAAATGTAGGTGGATATAATTTAATTGATAAAATCTATAATTATGATGAACAAGGAGAAATTTATTTTCAAGGGTTAAATGGTGTGATTTATGCATTGATTGCCATGGATACAAACAGATATTTTGTTCCTAATACGGCTACTTATACAAGAGAAAAATTAGTGGACTATGTACTTAAAAAACAAAATAGCGATGGTGGATGGGATTTATACATGAGTGGAAATAGCGATGTAGATATTACATCTATGACACTTATTAGTTTAGCGCCTTATCACAATCGACAAGATGTAAAAGATGCAGTAGAGAAGGCTACAAATTGGTTATCAAAAGTACAAAGAATAGACAATGGAGGATTTGATTCTTGGGGTTCAGAAGATAATAGTGAAAGTGTTTCACAAACTATTATAGGACTTTGTGCAAATGGAATTGATCCAACAAATGAAAAATTTACAAAGAAAGGCAATACTTTAATAGATGCATTATTAAGCTTTGCTCAAGAAGATGGAACATTCCTTCATATTCAACCAGGTGCTGGAGAAGTTGGAAACACAGGAATGGCAACGGAACAAGCATATCAAGCCTTACTTGCTTATGATAAATTTGTAAAAATGGGAAAAAATTCAAAGGAAGGAAAAGCATCCATATATTATTTTGGAGAAAAGCTTGCAGATGCAAAAGGATTAATTATGGGATTAGATCAAAATGATCAAAAAATAAGCAAGATTTATGTTGAAAATTTAGGAGACAAAGAACAAGATGTATTATTGATTATAGGAACCTATGATGAAGAAAATAGAATGGTGAGAAGTGAAAAAGTAAGAGACAAAATACAAGTAAAAGAAAATAAAGTAATCTATAAAGAGTACTCTGTACCAGAGGGAAAAAACTATACAGTGAAAGTATTTTTATGGGATAGCTTAGAAGGACAAAATCCATTAAAAGCACATCCAATAACATTAAAGGTAAGTTGATTCATTTTCTCTGCCCATAACAATGGGCAGAGAATCTAAATATAGAAAGGATGTGGGATCATGAAGTTAAATAAAAAGCTAAATTTATTACTCATATTTGTTTTATTATTATCATTTATAATACCTTCTTATGCAAATAATGTAGATATTGAATATTTAGGAAAATCTAAAGTTACAATTCAAGGAACTTCTGATTATACACAAAAGCCAGCAACATTGACTGTTTATGATCGAGATCAATCTGTTTATGAATATCAAAATTTTACAGATATACATGGTAAATATAGTTTTACTATTACAGTAGATGGAGGAAAATTATATACAGGGAAAGTTAAAATTGAAGGAGAAGTACAGGAATTTTCTTTTGCTACAAAGGGAGAAAAAGAATATCAATTTGGAGAAGAAGTAAAGCCTTCTAATGATTCAATTTTATTTTTCCAAGATGGAATTTATTTGAATTTAAAAAATTCAGATATTCAAGAGAATTCAAGAGTTCAAATTAATGAAAAAAATATTAGTGTTAGTAATGGACTTAAAAAAGCAGGAAAAACAGTAGAATTAAAATTTAAAGGCATAAGCCTAGATAAAATATTTGAAATTGGGATTTCCACAGATAGTGCAAATAAAGATAAAGTGTCATTATATGCTTATGATGTAAGTGATAAAAGATGGAAGTACATAAATAGCAATAAAATAAATAATGTGGTTTCAGCTCAAATCAATACAGATGGCATATATGGGGTTTTTGAAGATACAGAAAGTCCTAAAGATGTAGAATTACAATTAAAAGAAAATAATGGGAAAAGAGTATCTTTAAGTCTTTTTGCAAAAGACTCATCAGAAATAAAAATATATGAAATTTATAGAGACAATAAGCTCATCGGACATTCTAATAATGATACATATGTAGATACAAAGATTGAACCAAAACAAAATTATAAATATAAAATAAAAGCAATAGACTCCTTAGGAAATGTTTCAGATTTTAGCAAAGAGTTAGAAGTAGTAGTAAAAGAATCACAAGGAAATATAGATGAAAATAAGAAAGTAAATGTATCTATTCGCATAGAAGGATATGAAAAGATAGTATTATATGATGACAATTTAGAAGTTGGAGTATTTGATTTAGATCCATATTTAACAAAATCAACTCATCCGACTGCCACACCATCTAATGGTTGGCCAAAAGAAAGATTTTCAGGGCCTACAGTAGCCCATGCTTTTGTACAAGCATTAAAAAATAAAAACATAGATGATTATAATTTTGAGGATTATGGATGGTCATGCTATATTTCTAGAATTGGGAAAGACAAAGAATTTAAATACAAACATTCATCTGGATGGATGTATAGAGTAAATGGGTGGCTTCCAGATTATGGAGTAGAGAATTATAAATTAAAAGATGGAGATAAAATAGAAATTTTCTTTGGGGTGAATGGATTCCTTACATGGTTTACAAAAATATCTGCAGATAAAACCACTATAGCACCAGGTGAAGAAGTTGCATTGACATTAGATGGAGAAATAACCATATTAAAAGATAAAAATAAAAGAGGACCTACTTATCAAAAACTGATAGAGGGTGCAAAAATATATGTAAATCATAAGCCATATGAAATGGATGGAAAAATTGTGACTACAGATCAAAATGGAAAAGGGATTATTAAATTTGACAAACCAGGAACTTATACAATAGGAGCAGAAAAAGTAGATAAGGAAGGATATGTAGATATTGTAAGACCCATACCTATAGAAATAACCGTATCAGGGAAAGCACAAACTGGAAGCACTAGAGGGGGCGGAGGAGGTCCTATTAAAGTAGACAATCCAGAATATAATAAAGAACAAAATGTAGTTAATGACAAAAATGCAACTGAAAAAGATGTTACAAATGCAGTAAAGGATGCAACCAATAAATTAGAAAAAACATCAAAAGAAATAAAATCAGAAAAAGATGCAAATCATTTAATCAAGGATGCAAAGGATGTTTCAAATATTATTGGAAAAGCCCTAGAAAAAATAAATACAGAAAATGCAGCAAAAGATGTAGCAAACAAAAGTAATGAAGTTTTGAAAATGATTACCTTATCATCAGAAAAATTAACAAAGGTTGAAGATAAAAAAGAAGCAAGCAAAGTAGCAGTAAAGGATATGAATAATACATTAGAGGCAATGGATCAAATCAATGATGCAAAAGAAATAAGTAAAGTTGCAGTAGATATGATAGATATAGCAGGAAAATTAATTAAAAATATAGGACAAGATCAAGGAACAGAAATCAAAAAACATGCAATTAAGGCAGCAGAAAAAGCAGTTCAAAAAGCAGGAATCAAAGAAATTAAAAAAGAACAATTAAAAGTTGAGGGAGATAAGGTAATTTTAGAACTCAATAAAAATGAGATAAATACTCTTGCAAAAGATATTGTACAAATTACAAAAGACATGAAAGGTAAATTATCTAATAATCATATTGAAATATCTAAATCTCTAGAGAAAAAATTAACTCTTCAAATACCTAAAATGAATCAAAAAGAAATAGAAACTAGCCTTCCAGATACTTTCATTAAAGATATGAGAGAAATTGGAATGGAAAAAGTGCAAATTAATACAGAAATTACAGAGATTGAAATGAAAAAAGGTACATTTAATGATCAAGCAACAGAAAAAGAATTAGTTTTCAATGTTAAAAAATTAGAAGTCAATGAATTATTAGCTCTTCAAAAAAATAAAGTACCTCAAAATAGTATTGTAGTAGATGTAAATATCAAAGCAGGAGATAAAAAAATCACTGCATTTGAACAACCTATAAAATTATATATTCCATATAAGGGAGACATAAAAAATGGAGAAGTAGTACAAGCCTTCTATCTAAAAGATAATGGTATCATAGAAAATATGGGTGGAGTATATGATCCTGTTACGAAGATGGTAACTTTTGAAACTACTCACTTTAGTAAATATTTTGCAAATAAAGTAGAAAAAACAGAAATAAAATCAACTTTTAATGATCTAATTGGTTATGAATGGGCAAAAGAAGCGATAGAAGAAATGGCTCAAAAAGGAATCATTAGTGGAAGAAGTGAAGATGTATTTGACCCTAGTGCATCTATCACAAGAGCAGAATTTGCAACTCTCATTACAAAAATGCTTGGATTAAACATAGAAAATGAAAAAGTAAGCTTTACAGATATAGAGGATACTGCTTGGTATACTCCATATGTAAAAACTGCTTACAAAAATGGATTCGTAAGAGGAAGAAGTGAAACGATATTTGATCCAAATGGAAAAATTACAAGAGAAGAAATGACAACCATTATTGGAAAGGTACTCATACAAAAAGGAAAAGAAAAAGCAAATATAAATGAATTAGAAAGATTTAATGACAAAACAAATATAGCTTCTTGGGCAAATGAAAAGGTAGCATTGTGCGTAAAAGAATCTATGATCAGGGGTATGCCAGATGGCACCTTTATGCCAAAACAAAATGCCAATAGAGCTCAAGCTGCTGTCATGTTAAATCAGTTATATCATAACATTCAATAAAAAAATAAGAAAATACTAGATAAATATCTAGTATTTTCTTATTTTGCCATAATATAATGAAAAACCAATGAAATACAACATTGAAAAAAAAAACCAATTCGTATAACATATGAAATGTACAAAATTTGACATATTACGTTTTCTGTAAACAAAATATGACTAAAATTACATAAAAATAATTTAGGTTCTGTTTATAGCAGATGAAAAGGGAATTAGGTGAAAATCCTAAACGGTCCGGCCACTGTAAATGGGAAGCTATTCTTTAATATGCCACTGGGAAACTGGGAAGGCAAAGAAAAGCTATGATCCATAAGTCAGGAGACCTGCCTAAATATTTGTGTATCTAACCTTCCGTGAAAAGGGAAAGTACAAAGATTTGTGATTATATAATCTATGGATATAGAAAATCTTAACTTTTATTGGAAGTTAAGATTTTTTTTGTTGTTTTAAATTTAAAAATAAAATAGGAGGATAAAAAGATGAAAAGGAAAAGAACGTTTTCTGTAATAATCCTAGTATGCTTACTCTTTGGATCTATTCATATAGGGTATGGGGAATCTTGTAATGATGCGAAAGTTCAATTGCATCATATATTAAATACAGAAAATGAAGAAAATGACACTCTAAATTTGATTCTACAAAATAATAATTCAAATGTAGAAAAAGAATTGGAACGAAAGGGAATAGAACATATAGAAAAATTAACAGAGGATATATATTCTATTACGATTTCTAAGGATCAAGCACAAGAATTATTAGATGTGAATGGAATAAAAAATATTTCTTCGCCTAATACTTTTTCCCTAGATCCAAGGGAAATGAACAGTTTAGAAAATGAAAAAAGAATTTCAAAAAAATTTTATAAGATGATTCAAAGTATAACAGAAGAAGAAAAATCAGATTTGAAAAATTTTACAATGAGAAAATTAGATTCTAGAAGTACTACTGTACAAGAAGAAGTTTATGAAAAACCAGAAGAAACAGTAATTCAATCTGTATATGAAAAAGAAGAACGTTTATTAGAACCACAGTTTGAAAGAGAAATAACAGAAAAATTATTAACTACCTTAGATGATACATATGTAAATAAATTTCAATCTGATTATGGTAAATATGGAGAAGATGTTACAATTGCAATTTTAGATACAGGAATTGATCCAGGACATGAAATGCTTCAAAAAACTACAAATGGAAAAATTAAAATTGTAGATATTAAGGATTTTACAGGCGAAGGAGATGTAGTTGCAGATAAGATATGTATTGTAGAGGATGTTTCAAATGAAGAACATAAAAAAGAGGTAAAAGCAAATGGATATTCATGGATCCTGCCAGATGACATACCAGCTGGAGAAGAAGTTTATATGGGAGTAATTAGTGAACAGTTTTTTGAAGAATTTGGATTTGATCCAAATGTTAAATTGACGGAATTCAATTTTAATGGAAAAACAGATAATTATCCTATTTTAATTACCAAGGATGAAAATAATGAATATAAAATCGTTTATGTAGATACAGATTTAGATGGTGATTTTAGAAATGAACAACCGCTAAAACCTTATGATGAAGGGGTTCAAAAAGAAAATAAGAGATATGTAACAAATTTTCCAAGAATGAGATATGAAAAGCAATACCCAGATGCAGTAGTGAATTTTGTAGTGAGTAAATTGGAAAAAAGAGATAATGAAATATTTTTAAATATTGCCTTTGATGGAGGAGAGCATGGAACCCATGTAGCAGGTATTGCAGCAGGAAACGGGAAAGACTTAAAAGGGGTGGCTCCAGGAGCCAATATTATGGCTCTTAAGGTTTTAGGTACAAATGGGAAAGGAAGTACCCAATCTATTATAAAAGCAATGAATTATGCAGCAGAGCATGGGGCAGACATAGTGAATATGAGTCTTGGTGCTTCATTAGATATTAATGATGGAAAAAATATCGAAGCTTTATTAGCAGATGAATTGACTCAAAAATATGGAACGATCTTTTGTATTTCAGCTGGAAATGAAGGACCAGGAATCAACACAATAGGATCTCCTGGAGATGCAGATTTGGCTATTACTTCTGGGGCGTATATTGAAAGTGATACATGGAAAAAAGACTATGGATATTTTGTACCAAAAGAAATGCTTTGGTATTTTTCATCTGTAGGGCCTAGAGAAGATGGAGCAGTAAAACCAACTATACTATCTCCTGGAACAGCACTTTCATGTGTACCAGTATGGGATATTAATTCTGGAAAGTATAATAACAGGGGTTATGCTGTATATCAAGGAACAAGTATGTCATCCCCTCATACAGCAGGAATTGTTGCATTATTATTACAAGCTGCAAGGGATGAAGGAATCGTTGGAAATAATGAAAGAATTTCTATAGATCTTATGACAGAGGCTCTTCAAAATACGGCAAGAAAACTAGAAGGATATAACCAAATTGAACAAGGAAAAGGTCTTGTAGATATTTTAAAATCTTATGAATATATGAAAGAAAATCAAGATGCAAAAAAATATTCTATTGAAGTGAATACAGATTATAGTGAAAAATTGAATTATTCTAATGGAATTTTTGTAAGAAATGGAGAAGTTCCAAAAGAGGTAATGGTAGAAATTAAAAATAATGAGGACGAACCTGTTTATTTAAATTTAACTAAAGAAAATGATGGAAATTGGTATTCTTTTGATACAGATAAGATAGATATACCAGCCAATGGATATGCACATTTTTGTGTAAGGATAGAAGATGAACTGAAGCCTGGATTATATCATGATGTGATTCAAATAGATAGTAAAGATACAAAATGGATAGAAGGCGAACTTCCTATTACTATTGCAAAAGGATTGAATTTAAAAGGTGATAATCAATATGAATGTAAAATATCAGGAAAAGCAGAGACAGCAAAATATAATAGACACTTTTTTAATGTTCCGAATGGAATAGAAAAAATGGAGATACAAATTAACAATGTAGAAAATGAACAAGGACAAAAGGGATCTATAGAAGGATATTTATTTAATCCATCTGGAGAATTAGCTAGTTTCACACTAGGAAAAGGATTTGGTAGGAATAATGTTTTAGTTATTGATAAGCCACAAAGTGGAAATTGGGAAATTGATTTGTACACATCTCAAGAAAATGGAAGCAATCAAGTAACTAACTATGGATATGCATCTAATACAGCAGCATATGAAATGCTTATTCACTATAAAGGTTTCGTATCTCAACCAGATATTTTTTCATCTAAGATTCATATCAATGAAGAAATAGAAAAAGATTTTGAATTTACAAATAGAACAAATAAAGATAGAAATATTGTCATTGAAGGAACAAAATTAATCGATTTTTCCAGGACATCTAATACAGAAGAAAAAGTCATAACATCTGGCATAAATGAAAATTGTGATATGAAATATGAATATAGTGATGTGATTAAAATTACAGAAGAAGATCCAAATATTTTATTTCATGTAGAGATTGAACCTATAGATTGTTCAGATATAGATAATTTTGATTTATATTTATGTAATCAAAACGGGAAGGTGATTTATGCATCTACTAATAATGATTCAAATGAATCTATTCATATAATGGGATTGATGCCAGGAGAGTACAAGGTAAAAATTGTAAATACAGGATTGAAAAATTATCCTGAATTTTTAAACAATCCAACACAAATTAGGTATTCAAAAAAAATGATCAATGTAAATAATGCAAAAGAAGAGGTAGAAGTTTTTATAGATTCTACACCTGAATACACAAAGGTAGGAGAAAAATGTACAAAAAAAGCAAAAATACAAGGAAATGATAAAGCAGGAATATATATAGGATCTATTTTAGTAAAAGATGGAGATACAGGAGATATTTTAAATCAAATTCCAGTAGAAATAACAGTAGAAGAAGAACAAAAAAATCCTTTACAAATTCATGTACAAACGAAGGCGTATAGAAAAGGAAATATTTCATCTGAAAATCCAGTAATGATCTATGCTAAAGCAGATCAAAAGGTAGATTGGATAGTAACTATAAAAGATAATAAAGGAATTGTAGTAGATGCCTTTGAAGAAAATCAAAAGAGTATCTTTGAAAAAACATGGGTACCTCATGAAAATGATTACTTTGGAGAATATATTATTTACTTTGAAGCAGTAGATAAAAATAATATGGATATTACTTCAAAGATTATGGAAAAGATAGATATTTGTAATTTGCCTATTCAAAAAGTCGGTATAAAAATGATAGATGCATCTAAAAATGAAAATCAAGCATTTTCTAAAGATGATAAAATCTATGCAAAAATAGAGACGGATCAAAAGGAAAAAACAAAAGGAATAGTGATTCTTCAAGTAAAAAATGAAGAAAATAGAAGTTGTTTTATGGATACAAAATTCCTAAATGAACAAGGTCCATGTGAAGTGGAAATACCTATTCACCAAATAGGAAAATATGAAGTAGAAGCGTATATTTGGGAGAGCTTAGAAGGAATGAAACCTTTGGCTATGAAACAATTATCTACATTTGAGATAAAATAAAAAATTTTTAGTGAGGAGGGAAAGAGTTGGTCAAAAAAGGAATGTATATATTTTTCGCTTTACTATTTACAATTGCATTAAGTATTTCAAGCTTTGCAGATGAAAAATGTGTGTTATCTTTACAACTAGAAAAAACAAAGATTGATAAAAATGAAGAAATTAAAGGAATAGGTAAGTTGATTTATGATGAACAACCTGTTTCAAAGGGAATTGTGACCATAAGGGTAGAGGGACAAAAGCAATCTGCTTATTATGTGGATCAATGTATTACAGATACAAATGGAAATTTTCAAATTCATTTTAAAATTCCAAAGGATATGGAAGAAGGTCAATATTTTATTGTACTAAAAGCATTCAATAGAGAAAATAGGGTTTCTTTTCAAATAGAAAAAAAGAATCAAAATTCAGGAGAATCAACAGGAAATGGAGGTACTAATTCTTCTGGAGGATCCACACCAAGCTCTGGAGGAGGCGGTGGTGGAGGTGGTGGTTTCGTAAAGAAACCACAAGATAAAACTGATTCTTTGAATGAAGAGATCCGAGAAGTAAAAGTGATGAATTCAAAGGGAGAATTTATTCAAGATGCTATTGGAGTATATGAAAAAAATACAAAGGATATGGTAGATACAAAAAAAATAGGACAAACTTATGAAGTAAAAGAAATACCCAAAAATGAAAAATCAATAAAAATGGAGATGTCTTATGATTCTTCCCATCTTAATGGACAATCAGCAGAAAAATTGGGATTGTATCATTGGAATGAACAAAAAAAGAATTGGGAGTATATAGATAGCTCTATTGATATGAAAAATAACAAAGTAGTGGCTTCTATTGATGAAACAGGAGCTTATGGAATCATGTTATCTACAAAGAAATTTGAAGATACAAATCATCATTGGGGAGAACATGCTATTGAAGTAATGGCAGCAAGACAAGTAGTATCAGGAGTAGATCCAGTGAATTTTGCGCCCAATGAAAATATTACAAGAGCACAATTTGCAAAAATGATTGTAAGTGTTTTAGGAACGGAGATACAAAAGGATCAAAAAAGATTTACAGATGTAGAAGAAAATGCTTGGTATGCACCTTATGTAGAAGCTGCTGCAAATTTGGATATTGCAAAAGGATCAGATGGAAAGTTTTATCCAAATAAAAATATTACAAGAGAAGAAATGGCAGTGATGATTACAAAGGCTCTATCTATCATAGAACCAGAAAAAGTAAAGAAAACAGATATTTATTTTACAGATGAAGAAAATATTTCAAACTGGGCAAAGGAATCAGTTTCTATTGCTGTGAGTAATGGATTGTTAAAAGGAGTAGGAGAAAATTTATTTTCACCAAAAGAAAATGCAACAAGAGCTCAAGGAGCACAAATCCTTTATAATCTTTTAAAAACAGTTCATAAATTTTAACACACAAGAAAGGAGAAAGATTAAAATGCTAATGATTCAAAAAATAAAGGAGGTACGAAAATGGACAAAAGAAATATAAAATCATGGATATCTTTTTTAATGATCTTTACAATGATCTTTACAAGTACTGGTTTTCATTTTTCAATGGCTCAAGAAAATGAAGCATTTCAAGTACAAGAAAATACAGTAGAAGATGAAGTCTATAAAGATTCTTCTAAAGAGAAAGTAGAAGAAAATAATATAGATGAAGATTATTCAGTAAGATCTATGAATTCTTTCATGGAAGGAAAAACAGTAGAAGATGATCAAACAAAATTCAAGGTAGCTATAGAGGATTTGAAAAAGCATTATGCTAAAATTTCAGAATATGATTATCTTACTGCTATGGCACTCAATAGAGCAAGAGTAGATGTAAAAGATATTCAAGGTAAGCTTGAAATAGACAATTTTAAATTTGAGGTAGGAAGTGTATGGAGCGGTAATACCTCAAAAGAATATGCAAAAGCCATTATGGGGATTATTGCAGCAGGTTTAGATCCTACTAACTATAATGGAAAAAATTATGTAGAATTTTTAGTAAAATGCCAAGAGCCAGAAGGATATTTTAAAACAAGAGAAGCTCTTTGTGATATGGCAGATGAAGTAGCTTATTGTATTTTGGCATTAGATATGGCAGGAGCAGAATATGATGTAGACAAAGCTATGAAGTTTTTAAATAGTAAAATTACTGAAGAAGGTAATCGAGCTTGTGTGAAGGAATTTAGTGGAGCACCTAGTGGACATTTAGAGAAAACTTGTATTACATTGATTGCTCTTTGCAGTCATAAGGATAAAATAGAAGATTCTTTAATAGACAAAATGGTGAATTTTATAAAAAGTGAACAATTAAATTGTGGAGTATATGGAGAAACAAAAGAAGATATAGAAACAAAAAGTGCTAAAAAAACTGCTCTAGTTCTTCAAGCATTAGCTGCCGCAAAAGTAGATATTTATCAAGATAAATGGAAAAAAACTCAAGATGGTACAAGTATTACGATTTTAGATCAATTATTTACATTAAAAAATGGAGAGATTTTTAAAGAAACAGATCAGTCCTCAAACGATAAATTAAATGAAGAAGCAACAAAAGCTGTGTTTGCTGCATTAATAGATTTTTACACAGAAAAATCTATGTTTCATGAAATAAAAATAAAATTAGGTACGCCTCATACGATTCAAATAAAAGTTCCAAATGATCAAACACAAATTAAAATAGGAAAGATTGTTTCATTATCAGGAAAAGTTTTCGATGCAAATGGAAAATATATTGCTTCTGAAAAATTGACATGGTCTAGTAGTGATCCATCTATTGCAAAAATAGATGAAAAAAAAGGAATTTTAACTGCAAAAGATTTAGGAAAAGTAAAAATAACTGCAAAATTACAAACTATTGAGGAATCTATTGACCTAGAGATCGTAGATGTAACACCTGATAAAATAGAAATTAAAGTAGATGGTGATGTAGTAGAAATAGAAGAAGGTAGAAAGATAAAAATAACTGCAGCTGCATATGATACAGGTGGGGAGATCATTGAGAATCCAGATATAAAATGGAGCATTTCACCAGATGATATTGCAGAATTTAAAGATAATATTTTTACTGCTAAAGCTATAGGAGAAGTTTCTATTACTGCTTCTATTGAAGACAAAGTTACTAAAACGATTACTTTAAAAATTATATCTAGAAAAGAAAAAATTCAAAAGGCAATAGCTGACATTCAAGAAGGCTTTGCAAGTAGTAATGATAAATATGAATATTATACAACTTTAGGACTTAGACATATAGGAGTAGATCCATCTATCATAGAAGATAAAGCAAATGTATATGGAAAATATTATGCAAACTTTAGTGATTATGCAAAAAATATTATTACAGCTGTTGCATTAGGAAAAGATCCTAAAAATTATAATGGAAAAGATCAAATAGAAAAGATTTTAAATGCTTCTAAACCTTTTTATGAAGAATTGGATGTAGCAAATTTATCTGATGCTATTATTGCATTAGATATGGCAAATGCGTCATATGATAAAGAAAAAGCAATAAAATATTTAATCAATAAAGTAAAAAATTCATCAAGTTTAAGTAGTAAATCTATTGCAATGATTGCTTTATCTAATCATAAAAAGATAGATGGAGTCAATGATACAATAAAAATCATTCAAGACGACTTAAAAAAATTACAAGATGAAAATGGAATTATCCAAAATTGTGAAACTACATCTTTGGCAATACAAGGATTGATAGCAGCAGGAGAAGACTTATATTCTGATCCTTGGGTAAAAAAAGATGAATATGGGAATAATATTTATCTTTTAGATGGGTTGTTAAAATTAAAGGATGGTCAAAAATTTAGACCGACTATAAAAGGTAATACTAATCCTAGTGATACAAAACAAGAACAATATGCTTTAGCTGCATTAGCAGATTTAAGTAAAGAAAAATCTATGTATCATTCTATTAAGCATGGAGATATAGAAATTGTAAAAATAAAAGAAATAAAAATTGAATCTAAGGATTTATCTATTCAAAAAGGAGAAACAAAAGAAGTAAAGGTACAAGCTATTGATGAAAAAGGTCAAACCATTGAAAATCCAAATTTGGTTTGGGAAAGCTTAAACCCTGACATTGTAAAAGTAGAAGATGGAAAAATTATAGGACTAAAAAAAGGAATAGGAACGATTCGTATTCAATCAAAAGATGATGAAAAGATCTATACAGATCTAACCGTTCAAGTTTTGGTAGTATATAAAGCACCGAATAAAGCAATCATTACGGAACCAGAAAATACAGCAGTAGTAAAGGGAAATACTTTAAAATTAGAAGTAAAAGTTTTTGATGAAGATGAAAATGAACTTGAAAATCCAAATTTAATTTGGAATAGTTCAGATGAAAAAGTAGGGACAATTCAAGATGGAATTTTTACAGGAATACAAAAAGGATCAGTAGATATTTCTGTACAAGTAAAAGATACAAATATTCAAAGTACTATTTCATTAATGGTAGTAGATATAGATGAAGAAGCAAATCACACTATTGCTCAGCTTACAGAAGGAGTAAAAAAATATTATCAAGAAATTTATTATAGAGAAAATCAAGGTTGTTTGGATGCTTGGGAAAGTGCTACCTTAGCAAAAGCAGGAGCAGATTTAACAAAATGGGGAATAGGAGCACAAAAAAAATATTGTACAAAATATGATATGAATTTAGAAAGAATAACTAGTGTGATTCCACAAGTATTAATTTGCCTTGATTTAGGAGAAGATCCTACAAACTTTGAAGGAAGAAATTTAGTCAATGAAGTTAAAGAATATCTAGATAATGGAGAACAAAATTTTGCTAGTTTAAATGAATTAAAAGCAGTCATTGCTCTAGATGAATTTAATAAAAAATATCCAGATAAAAAAGTAAATTATAATGTAGACAAAGCTTTGAAAATAATATTTGCAGCACAAACAGAGAATGGTGGATTTAAGGAAAGAGGAGATTCTCCTGTACCAGTCAATACAGGCTATGCTCTTAAAGCTTTGAGCAACCATAAAGGTGAAGCTTTAGTAGATGAAAGTATACAAAAAGCTATTCAATATCTAAAAGACATCCAAAAGGAAGATGGAGGCTTTTGTAGTAAAACATATATGACAGATAATCATGCACATGCATTAAGTGGTCTTTTGGCAGTAGGGGAGAATATTACTTCTAAGGAATGGACTAAAAATGGAAAAAATCCAATAGATGCATTGTTTAATCTTTGGAAAAAGAATCATTCCTTTGACAACAAAGAAGGAGATAGCTCAAACAACAGAAGCTGGGTTGCAGGAACTCAATGGGCCCTTTATACTCTTGTAGATTTAAAAAATGCTGGATACAACAATTATTTAGTAAAATTTGGAGAAATAGAAGAACCAGTAGAGGAACCAGAAAAAACTTGTACTGTTTATACAGCTATTGTAGTTCCAGTAGGAGAAAAATATGATATTTGTTATAAAGCAAAAGAGGTAGTTATCAACAATAAAAAACATAGTGGAGGATTTACTCCTATAGGAGCATTACAAGCTACTACTCCTATATATACTATGAATGGAAGTATGGTAACTTCTATTTGTGGAATTGAAAACCAAGGCATGGGTGGTTGGATGTATACCATCAATGATCAAGTAGGAGATATGAATTCAGTTGTAAAAGATGGAGATAAAATTTTATGGTACTATAGTGCAGAGGGAATGGAAGGAAAAACTCCAAAATGGAGTGAAATTGCAGATCAAAAAGAAGAAAAAAATATGAAAGAAGAAGTGCAAAAAGCAGTAGACAAAGGAAGCAATTGGTTAATAAATAATTTTAATGGAGCAGATCACTGGAAAGCAATAGGCATTGCAAGAGCAGGTAAAGAAGTACCTAAAAATTATTTAGAGCTTTTAAATGAAGGCAATACTCTTCCTAAAAAAGATGCAGGAGCGTATGGTAAATTTATATTAGGTATTTTATCAGCAGGAGGAAATCCAGAGCATATTGGAGGACATAATTTTTATCAAGAAATTTGCAAATTAAATTTAGAAAAAGATAAAAGTGCATACACATTACCATTTGGATTATTAGCATTAGATGCAATAGATTATAAGCTTCCAAAGGAATGTAGTTTTACAAGAGATGATTTAATCAAAAATTTATTAGAACAACAAGAAAATGGAGCATTAAAGTTAGAAACAAAATATGGTGGTCAATCCTACCTTGATGATGGAGCTTTATTTATCTTAACTGCATTAAGTAAATATTCTAAAGAAAACCAAGAAGTAAAATCTGTAATAGATGAAACATTTAAACAATTAGAAACAAAACAAAATAAAGATGGAGGCTTTGGATTAGGAAAAAGTAGTGTAGAGACTTCAGCACTAGCATTAATGTCTATGTCTTTAAACGAAAAAAATCCTTTAGATGAAAGCTTTATGAAAGATGGAAAAAATGTAATAGAATATTTATTGAGTATGCAAAATAAAGATGGAAGCTTCAAGAGCATAGGAGATGTAGGGATGACTACGGAACAAGTAGTACGTGCTTTAGAACAGTATTTATACGCTTTAGATAAAAAAGGTTCTATTTATGATTTTATTAAAAATCCAGTAGAAAAAGTAGAACTAGAAGATAAAAATGATTTTCAAATAGAGAGAATTGGAAATGAAGCTTTCAAAAATAATGAAGAAGCTTATGTGATTATTAAAGTAAAAAATTTAAAAGAAAGAGATCAAGAAGCAAGTTTGATTGTTGCTTTATATGATGAAAACAATAAAATGATCAACTATAGTGTAGTAAGTAGAGAGATTGAACCAAAAGAAGAAGTAAATATGCTAGGAGCATTTTTAGTACCTGAAATTGGGAAATATACGGTAAAAGCATTTGTATGGGATAATGAAGAGGATATGAATTCATTATCTAGAAAAATAGTGATTCCAGTGGAAAATTAAAATTTCTAAAACCATTTATGAGTTTTAAATATAATAATTTTCTAATATTTACAAAAAAGATAGGTATAGGTCTAGATAAGGCTTATACCTATTATCAAGAAAGGAAGAAGGAAGATGAAAAAAAGACAATATAGGATTTTTAGTATATTTCTATCTTTGTTATTGACAATAGCCTTTACCGTCCCAGCTTTTGCACAAATAGATGTGGATATTCATGTAGATCATAAAAATATATCTATACAAGGATATTCAGATTATAAACAAAAGCCTGTGATGATTAAAGTAGAAGGTAGAAATAAAAAAGCATACATAGATGAAGAGATGACAGATGAAAAAGGACAGTTTCAATTTTCATTTCAGGTAGAAGAAGGAAAAGATTATAAAGGAAAAATAAATATTAGTGGAGAAAAAGAAGAGTTTACTTTTCAAACAAAAAAGGATTCAAGTGGAGGATCTTCAGATAAAAAACTCTATGTAAATTTATCCGTTGAAGGATATAATGGAAAAATATTAAGTAAATCCAATATAGAAATTCATAAAAATGATACAGTAGGAAAAATTACAAGAAAGATATTCAATGAAGAAGGAATTTCTTATGAAGCAACAGAGGGATATTTTTCCAGTATTGCAGGGCAAAGAGAAAAAGACAAAGGACCCTATAGTGGATGGATGTATAATATCAATGGAAATACTACAAATGTAGGAGCAGATCAATATAGATTAACAGGTGGAGAAGATATAAAATGGTATTATACATTAGACTATAGAACAGATAAAAGAAACACCTCAATGGGAGGAGGCGGCGGAAAACCTGTAGATATAGGTAAAGAAATAGAAAAGGTAAAAAAAGTATTAGAAAATAAAAATGCGAATGAAGATGAAATAAAAAAAGCAATAAAAGATATGACTCACTATATGAATGAAAAAATAGAAAAAATGAAGACAAAAGAAGAAGAAAAAGAATGTATTTCTGAAATGAAAAATGTATCGCAAAAAATGCAAGAAGTAGTAGAACATATGAAAGATCCAAAAGAAGTAAAAGAAATGTCTGAAAAAATTATTGATGTAAATGGAAAGCTGATTGATAAGATAGGAAAAGAAAAAGGAAAAGAAGTTATAGAAAGCACTGCTATCATTGCACAAAAGGCAGTTGAAAAAATGAGTATAAAAAATATAGACCAAAATCAAATCAAATTAGAAGGTCAGAGGGCAATCGGAAAAGTAGAAACACAAACCATTCAAGAAATCATAAAAGATGCAAATAGTATCAAAGAAAAGATAAAAAATAAAATGGGAAAAAATATAACACAAGAAAAAATTACTATTGTTGTACCTACTACAAATAAAAAAGAAGTAGAAGCAACACTACCTTCTGGAATGATGAGTTTATTGAAAGAAAATAATATACAAAAGGCAGTAGTTCAAACAGAATATGCAGCATTTGCTATTACTCCACAGATATTTGATACAGAGGACACCATTACACTGATTGCAAAAGATATAGATCAAAGTGAATGTATAGATATAGTAAAAAATAAAGTAGGAGAAGAAAATAAAATCGTAGATGTAACTGCCAAGATTGGGCAAAATTTTATTAAAGAATTTAAAATACCTATGAAAGTATCTATCCCATATAAGGGAGAAGTCAAAAATGGAGAAGTAGTACAAGCCTTCTATCTAAAAGATAATGGTATCATAGAAAATATGGGTGGAGTATATGATAAAGATACTAAGATGATAACTTTTGAAACTACTCACTTTAGTAAATATTTTGCTCAGAAAGTAGGAAAAGAAGAAGTAAAATCAACTTTTAATGATCTAGTTGGTTATGAATGGGCAACAAAAGCCATAGAAGAAATGGCTCAAAAAGGAATCATCAGTGGAAGAAGTGAAGATGTATTTGACCCTAGTGCATCTATCACAAGAGCAGAATTTGCAACTCTCATTACAAAAATGCTTGGATTAAACATAGAAAATGAAAAATTGAGATTTATAGATGTAGAGGATACTGCTTGGTATACTCCATATGTAAAAACTGCTTACAAAAATGGATTCGTAAGTGGAAGAAATGAAACGATATTTGATCCAAATGGAAAAATTACAAGAGAAGAAATGGCAACGATCATTGGAAAGGTACTCATACAAAAAGGAAAAGAAAAAGCAAATATAAATGAATTGGAAAGATTTAATGACAAAACAAATATAGCTTCTTGGGCAAGTGAAAATATAGCATTGTGTGTAAAAGAATCTATGATCAGTGGAATGCCTGATGGTAATTTTATGCCAAAACAAAATGCCAATAGAGCTCAAGCTGCTATGATGCTTTATAATTTATACAAATCCATAAAATAACCGACAAAACGCTAGCAAATGCTGGCGTTTTTTGTTGAATTTTACTTCATATTATCGAAAAATGTCAAACGAATTTTGTAAAATATGTAATATATTGGTTGAAAAAATAGTAGAAATATGAAATAATAATAAAAGAAGTTTGAAATTACTATCCATTATTTATAAAAATAAAATTATATATAAGCTTTTAGGTTCTTTGATGAATAGTTCAAAGATGAAAAGGGAATTAGGTGAAAATCCTAAACGGTCCGGCCACTGTAAGTGAGGAGCAGTCCTTCAATATACCACTGAAATATATTTTATTTTGGGAAGGTGAAGGAGAGTGTTGATCCACAAGTCAGGAGACCTACCTAAAAGTTTTGGTACACATCCTTCCGAAGAAAGGAGAGATACTCACAAAAGTTTATTTTGCGTGTAATCCCTATCTTTTTTGGAAGATAGGGATTTTTAATTTTGCTGATAAGCCTTGAGGCTTATAAAATATTCAGAGAAAAAACAAAAAATGAAAGGGGACAAAAAAATGAAAAAGACATTATCATTTATGTTAGTATTAACACTTATTTTAAGCTTAGCAGGTATACCTGCTTTTGCAGCAGATGCAGACATCACAATGCTTACTCTAGATGATTCTAGTGATTTTACAGTAGTAGGATATGGTGACGAACCAGAGGAAATGAAGGTAGTAGGTCTTACAAGTAGTTATCAAAAGGTAGATATTGAAAACAAAGAAGGAATTGTTTGGGAAACTTCAGATGAAAATATAGTAGCTTTTGTTAAGGATGGAAAAGAAGTAGAAGGAAAGACTATCGCTGGACAAGATACAGTAAATATTAAATTAAAAGAAGCTGGACGAGCTACGATCACAGCTACTTTAGGTGATAAGGACAAGATTACTCCTATTAGTAGTTATATTGTAGTAGAAGAACCTAGTGATAATCCTACAGTTGAAAAAGTTAATGTAAAAATAATAGGAAAAACTTTTGGACCTGTTGAGGTAAAAGGATTAACATTAACAAATGATAGTTTAGAAGAATATTTTGATGATGCAGACGTATTAAAAGAAAATCCATCTGCATTACATGCTCTTATGAAAGCTTTAGAACAAGAAAAAGGTAAAGAATGGGTAAAAAATAATATAGTTGTAAAAAATCAAGGTGGTTATGTAGAAAAAATAGGTACAGATGATTCAAGTTCAGATTGGTCAAATGGATGGCAATACACAGTAAATGGTCAAAAACAAGAAAAAGCAGCTTCTATTTATGAATTACATGATGGAGATAATGTAGTTTGGGAATTTAAAGGCTGGGAATACTAAAATAAGAAATCTCTGAATATTTGAAAAATACGAGAATTGGATTTCAATTCTCGTATTTTTGTGAAAAAATAGAAAGGAGAGATCCATATTGAATAGAAAAATTTTAAGTATTTTGGTAATGATCTGTATGATTTTTACTATGATATTTTCTTCTTTTGCAAATGAAATAGAAATAGTAAAGAATGAAAATACAAAAGAAACAGTAACCAATGCAGTGTATGAAGAAGATATCAACAAAGAAAGAGATCAAAAAGAAAATATAAAAAATCAAAAAAATGTAGAAGAAAAAATACAAAAGGAAAATATAAATTTCCTTGAGAGTACTATAGATCAAAAGGTTACAGATAAGGTGTATGAAGATTTACAGCTTGTAAAAGTCACTCCAGAAAATGATTCTACTGTATCAGCAAATACAGAAATAGCATTATTTTTTAATAAGCCTGTAGAAATTAGTAATGTTAGGAAAAAAGCTACTGTAATTTGCTATGAAAAGGATGAAAGTGCAGGAATAGCTATAGGAAATCCTTATTTTAATCAATTAATTGTAAGTGAAGAAGATCCTAAAAAGGTAGTTCTTCATTTATATAAAAGAAAAACAAAGAAAGATTATTTAAAAACTGGACATCTTCATGGGATTAGAGTATGGAAAGATGTCATTCAAGAAAAAAAAGGAAATGAAAAATTTCCAGGAATAGAATTGGATAAATGGAAGTTTTATGTAAAAGAAAAATCCAATAAAGCAAGTAAATTAGAAATATTAGATAAAAATTTAAAAAGACTTCATGTAGGTCAATCCATATCTATACCTATAAAAGCTACAAATGATGAAGGTGATTTGCTAACAGATTGTAAAATAAATTGGAAAATATATCCTGATGATAGAGGAACGATTGAAAATGGTTTGCTGACAGCAAAAAGTCCAGGAAATATTACAGTTTTAGCATCTGTATATGATGATCCTAGGATTAAGGATGATTATTCACTAGAAATAAGAGAAAATTTTTCAAAAACACTTCTGCCTATATGGAGTACTTCAATTGATAAAAAGAAATACAAGGGATTTCCTATATTAGGAAAAGATGGATCTGTGTATATTGTTACTCAGATATCAAGAAATTCAGATAATTATGAAATTACAGCTTTCAATTCAGATGGAACTATAAAGGAAGGTTTCAAAAGTCCAGAAATAAAGAATGCCATAGAAATAGTAGAAGTAGAAGGTGTTGAATATATTTTTGGAACCTTAGAAAATAAATTATTTGCTATAAGTCCATATACAGGAGAACTTATATGGCAGGTAGAGTTAGATTCAGAAATTTTGACAACTCCTGTTATCAATTCTTCTGGAATCATATTTGTAGGATGTGAGGATTCTAGAGTATATGGAGTAGATGGAAAAAGTAAAAGATTCATATGGAAATTTGATACAAAAAACCAAATTTTAAATGATATAAATCAAGGATACTATGGTCAAATGCCTATAGATGAAAAAGGAAATGTATATACAGTAGCAGGAAATACTTTATTTGTCATACAACCAAATGGAGAGCTTTTGTGGAAATTTGAAAATCCAGATCCTAGACTATATTTTATTGTTCAACCTGTCATAGGGCATGACAAAACTGTATATATTGCAGATGAAAAAAATTTATATGCAATTGATCCATTAGGAAAAATCAAATGGTCAAAGGATGGTATGTATAGAAACTATGACCTAAACTTGAATCAACAACAAATGGTATTAGGAGAAGATGGCATTTATATGAGTGTAGCCAAGAAGGATTATGAAGGGCAGGAACAATATGAAACCTTTACAAAATTTGATCCTCAAACAGGAGAGATATTAAAGGAATATCCTTATCCTTCTTTTTTTGGAAGAATAGGAAAAGATCAAAAGCTTTATACAACTAAAATCATATATGATGAAGCTGGAGAGCCTATGGCTTATTATGATGATTACAAAAATGACATACCATATTTTTCATATTCTGCATTTAATTTAGGAGAAGACAATAGCATCTATAGGATATTAAATAGCGAATCTTTGGCAATAGGAATAGAAAAAGTAACACTTTATGATACAAAAGATTCAGTGATAGATGATTTGAAATTATATGAAGAAAATATAGTCCTCTATCCAAAGGAAGAACATAGAATCAAAGCAGAAGTACTAGATCAAAATAAAGCTGTACTATACAATAAAAAAATTATTTTTGAAAGTAATGATCCTGATGTAGTGTCTATTGAAGAAGATGGAATGATGAAAGCAAAAAAAGTAGGAGAAGCAACAATTACAATCACTATAAAAGAAAAACCAGAAATTCACAAAAGTATAAATATAAAAGTTATTGAAACACCTATTCCAGAAAAAATGTATTTTGTATATGATGATGTGGATAGAGGAAATGACCCTCAAAATCAACAAATTGTAGATGTAGAAAAAGGTTTAAAAGGAGTTTGTGGGGAAGGGTTAAGATCAATCAGAGTTTTTATAGAAGATCAAAATAATAAATTTGCACCCAAACAACCTATAGAATGGATTTTAGAAGATAGTAGTATTGTATCTATGCTCAATTATCAAGGTGGTAGTGGAGATGATAAAGTTCGATACAATGCAGTGTTGACAGGAAAGAAAATAGGAAAAACCATATTGACAGCAAAGCTTGTAGATCATCCTGAAATCACTTGTAGCATTCCTATAGAAATTGAAGCTACACCTTATGAAATCAAATGGGAGGTACCCCTTCAAGGTCATTGGTGGGAAAAAAGAGCATATCATGTGATGGGCAAAGAGGATGAAATTTTTTATGTCAATGAAAATAGACTCTTGGCAGTCAATAAACATACAGGGAATTCATTGTGGATTTCTGAAATAGGAGCTTATTTGGGAATCAATCTAGGTCATCCTAAAATAGATACAAATGGAGATATTTATTTGTATGGAAAAGATAGCACAGCTTTTATAAAAGTAAATCCAAAAAATGGAGAAATCATATGGAAAAAAGTAGAAGGAAATGATGGAATCAAATCTTTTGAAATAGGAGAAGATGGAGTTTATGCTTTAACTCAAAGAGGAAAGCTTTATCATTTAAATAAAGATGGAGAATTTTTATGGGAGACTCCTTTAGAGGTAGGACAAAACAGTAGTATTCTTTTATCTGAAAGTGGAGTTTTGTATTTATCTATGAATGAAAAGGTTTTTGTTCTTCAAAATGAAAAAAAACTTAATAATATCTATACAGGAGAAGGAGAATTATCTATAGAAGACATTACATCAAATGAAAACATTATATTGCAACAAAAAAAGGGAGAAAAATATAATTTACTTTCTATTGATCAAAAAGGAAATTGCAAATGGACATATGAAGGAATAGATGGAAAAGTAGAATTAAGCTGTGATGATCAAGGATCTGTATATGCGGTAGAGAAAAAACAGGATGATTTTTTAAGAGATATACATATTTACTTTTTAAATTCAGATGGCACGGAAAGAGTAAAAAAAGCTTTAGACAAGGTAGGAAGACCAGATGGGGTATACAAGCCTTTGATCGGAAGTGATGGAAGAGTATATATATCTTTAGTTCGGTTGTATGTAGTAGATCCTCAAACGGGAGAAAAACAATGGCAAGTATCTTTAAAGGATGCATTTTCTCATCAAGCTCCAGATACTATTACGGTAGATGAAGATGAAATCATTTATGTGACAGCAGGAGAGAGAGGATTGGTTGCAATAAAAGGAAAAGAAATATCCAATAAAGGTATTAGCTTAAATATTATTGGAGGAAATAAAGTTTATTTAGGAAGTTTTCAAGATATAAGCCTTGAGATAAAAAACAATTTAAAAGAAAATAAAAATATTATTTTAAAAATAAGCTTGTATGATGAAGAAAAAGAAATACAAAATACTTCCTTTAAAGATCATATGAATGCTAAAGAAACAAAATCTTATGATTGTGGAATCCATATTCCAGAGGAAGGAAATTATAAAATGACTATAAAAGTCATAGACCAAGAATCAAAAAATGTACTGATTCAAAAAAATATTAAAGTAAAAAAATAGACAAGGAGGATTTATATGAGAAAAACTGTGAAAAAATTACTCATATACACCATGATTCTTTGTATGATAGTTGGTGTTTATACTCCTTTTTCCTTTGCACAAGAAAATGAAGGAATTACCTTTGAATGGGAGAGAACTTTTCATACAGGATATTTTGATGACTTAAGATATGATGAAATTCCTTCCATCCATAAAGATGGAAGTGTATATGTAAATGTAACAAGTGGTTATTTATTTTCAGTAGCACCTGATCGAACTATGGATTGGAAGATAAATTTGTTTCAAAGAGGGGAAGCAGACAAAATAGGAGGAGTAAGCCCTGTATTTGATGAAAAAGGAAATGCATATATAGCATCAGGAGATAAAAAAGTATATTGCATCTCAAAAAATGGAAATATCATTTGGACATATCTTATGAAGGATGAGGTAGCAATAGGAACCTCTACTGTATTAAAAGGAGATACTATCTATGCAGTGACTTTGGGAGGTACATTATATGCCATTGACAAAAATACTGGAAAAAAACAATGGGATGCTCCGATCAAGCAAAATTGGAGCTGCAACACTCCAGTTGTAGCTTCAGATGGAACTATATTTGTAGGAAGCACAAAAAAGATTAATGCTATTCATAAAGATGGAAGTCTAAAGTGGCATATCCGCTTAGATGATGAAACCATTTATCATGGAAGCTGGAGTGGAACTAATGAAAAGAGAATGGCTGTAGGAGAAGATGACAATTTATATGTCATCACATTTAAAGGAAACAATCATTATAAACTTCATAAATTTTCTGGAGAAAATGGAAAAGATTTATGGAATATAGATATTTATAAAGGAGCAAGTGCTCCTGCTGTATATAAAGATACAGTTTATTATAAAACACAGGACAATGTACTTCATGCAGTAGATACAAAATCTGGAAAAGAAAAATGGATATATACAGCTGAGGGAGAAGAGTATGAAATAGGAAGAGGTGATACACGTCCTCCTGCTATAGGAGTAGAGGGTACAATTTATGTTCCTATGGGAAAAAATATATATGCAATCAATCCAGATGGAACAAAAAAGGCTCAAAGTAAAGGGGGAGAATATTTTATACATACCCTTTCAAAGCCTGGATTAAATGGAGAAATCTATGGAGGAGGAGAAGAGGGAAGACTTCTCAAATTTGTAGATCATACTATTGAGCAAATACCAAAGGATATCCATATCAAAGATGATGATTTTGCCATGATCAAGGGAGGAGAATATATTCTTTCTATTGATTTAAAAGATACATACAATCGTCCTATGAGTTTGAATCATCTGGAATATGAAAGCAATAATGAAGAAGTCATAAAGGTAGAAAACGGAAAAGTAGAAGCACTAAAGGAAGGAAAAGCGACCATAAAGGTTTTTGATGCAGATCATGATCTATCAGATGCGGTAAATATAGAGGTACTAAAAGATAGTAGTCAAGTAAAAATTGAAGTTTCTCCTAAAAATGCGAAGGTCATAGAAGGAAGGAATATTTTCCTTATAGCAAGTATCAATACCAAAAGTGGAATGAAAATAAAAGGAGAAAAATTAGAATGGATAAGTAGAACTCTACCTATTGTCAATGTAGATGAAGGAAGGGTAGAGGCAATTCAACCAGGAGAAGGGATCATAAGAGTTAGATTAAAAAATTATCCTCAATTGACAGAAGAAGCAAAAATTACTGTAAAAAATGTAGAAGTTCAAAAGGCAACAGATAGAGATATAAAAAATGCCATCATAAAAACCATAGGCTATTATAATAGAAAAGAAACCTATGATGATTGGGAAATGTTTGCTATCAATGCAGCAGGTACACAAAATGAACAAATGAAAAGATCTCTTCAAGAATTAGAAAATAAAATAAAAGAAAAGGGAGTAGGCTCTTTTATGACAGATTATGAGCGTACAACTATAGCTATACTATCAGGAGGAGGAGATCCTACTAATCTTGGAGGAATCAATTTAATAGACAAAATAGTAAATTGGCCAAATTTGAGTCAAGGAATCAATGCACCTATTTGGGGACTCATTGCATTAGATGCTGCCAATGGAGAAATACCAGCAGGATCTATTCATACAAGGGATTCTTTGATTGATTATATTCTAACTCATATGAGTGGAGAAGGATGGGCATTTGGAGGAGGAAGTGTAGCAGATCCAGATATGACAGGGATGGCTCTATATGCACTAGCTCCTTATAAAGAGAGACCAGATGTAAAATTAGCAGGACAAAGAGCAATCAAATGGTTAAGTGAAAATCAATTAGAAACAGGAGAATTTGGTTCTTGGGGAACTGAATGTTCTGAATCTATTTCACAGGTAATTATGGGATTGACTGCTTGGGGAATAGATCCACAAAGTCCTGAATTTACAAAGAAAAAAGGGAATGCAGTAACTGCTTTGTTGAATTATCAAGTAGAAAATGGAATGTTTAAGCATACAGATATAGCAGATCCAAACTTTGGAACTCCACAAGGATTACAAGCATTAGCAGCATTAAATGAATATATGGAAAAAGGATATTCTACTATATTCTATAAAATTGATACGGCCAAAGAGGCAAATGTAGAAGTAGAAAGTATAGAGATTGCTCCAAAATCTATAGAAATTGAAAATGGAAAAAGTATTTATTTAACTGTCAAAAATCAAGATGGTGCTTATATTTCTAAGGATCAGATATTATGGAGTGTGAGTGATCCTTCTATTGCAGAAGTAGAAGATGGAAAACTTATTACTAAAAAAGAAGGAACTGTAAATGTAAAGGCTGTATTTAAGGACCAAAAAGAAATAAATGCAATTGCAGAAGTAGTAGTAGTCAAACAAGATTTTGAAGTAGATCAAATAGATGTTCAAAAAAATGAAGACAAAGCAATTTTTTCTTTTGATATCAAAAATATATCAGATAAAAGAAAAGAAGCAGTATGTATTATAGGATTGTATGATAAAAATACTCAAAAAATTATCTATCAATCATTTGTATCCAAAGGATTGGTTCCGAATGAAAAACATACAGTACAAACAAGCTTTGTGATCCCTAAGGATGGAGAATATGAAATCAAAGCAATGATATGGAATGATTGGTTAAAAGGAAGAGCTTTAGTAGAGGCTATAGTAAAAGAAATAAAATAAAGATAAGGTGAGAATTTTTTCTCGCCTTATCCAAATAGAGGAGGGATCTAATGAATTCATTTCGAAAAAATACCTTGGCTTTTTTTATGATTTTTATGATGATTTTTTCATGTATACCTATTTCTCATGCTCAAGACAATATGACAAGTAGTATTACACATGAAGGAAATCAAGTAATGATTACAGGAAATACTACTCCTGATACAATTGTGACATTATTAGTTCTTCGAGTAGAAGATCAAAGTAAAAGCTATTCTAATGAAACAAAATCTAATGATCAAGGAGCTTATGAATTTTCTTTCCCACTTAAGGGAGGAGAATATGAAGTTATTGTAACAAGCAATGGAATTCATAAACAAGAAAAATTACAAATTTTAGATGAAAACACAGCAGTAGCAACGGTTCGGGTAGAGGGAGCTACAAAGACATTGCTTCCTTTAACAGAAGTCATCATATATGAAGGAGAAACGACTCTTTTAGATGCTGTCAAAAAAGGTTTGGAAAAACAAAATGTAGATTATAAAATGGATGGAGATATGATCCATAGCATAAGTGGAGAAGTAGGATGGCAATGGATGCTCAATGGAAAAGGTGGTATGGCTATTCCAAGTACAAAGCTTCATGCAGGAGATCAAATAATATTAGTAGATGATGAAATATGGGATCCAGTCATCACAAAGCTTAAGCTTAGTAAAGAAGAAGTCAATTCAGGTGAAGAATTTACAGTATATTTAAAAATAGATACAAATGGAGAAGTACCTGTTTCAAATCAGCCTATTGTCTATGGAGGAGTAGAAAAGAAAACAGATAAAGAAGGAAAAGCAATCTTTACAGGATCCACTACAGGAAAGGTAGAAGCACCTCTAAAAGGAAAATGGATTCGTCCAGTTCCACTAACAGTTCAAGTTCATTCGTCATCTAGCAATAAGCCAGGACAAGATGATAAATCTATCAAAGTAGATATGAGAATTGAAGGATACAAAGGAACTATATTTGATGACAAAATAAGCTTTAAATTAAAAGACTACAGAGGAAGCGATGGAAAATACAGAATCACAGATCCAAAAGGAGAAGAGCATGTATTTGATAGGCCAACAGTATTTTTAGCAACAGTTGTGGCATGGAATCAAGCAGGTATTAGTGATAATATTGTCAATTCCAAGGACAAAGGGTATTACATTGCAAGAATGGCAGGAGAGCAAGAATTTGATTTTAAAGATGAGCATCCAACCTGCGGATGGATGATTCGAGTCAATGATGTAGTTATCCCTAAAGGTTCAGGAGCATGGGAAATCAAAGATAAGGACAAGGTAGAGTGGTATTATACATCTATTGATCCAGGAGTATGTTTTGGATATATAGATGTAAGTCCTACAAACTTAAAAACAGGAGAAAAATTATATGTAAAGGTCAATGGAAAAATAAATAATTTTGGAGGAGCAGGAAGCAGTCAACCGATAGAAGGAGCAATTGTCTATGTAGGAAATGAAACTTATACTACAGATAAAGAAGGAAAAGCAGAAATTACTATGAATACAGCAGGTACCTTTGATGTATATGCTATTAAATTAGATAAAAATTCAAAGCATGGACAATATTATTTCCCACTTGTATCTAGAACAGAAAAAGTAAAGGTAACTGTTACAGGAAAAAATATTTCAGGAGGGGGAACTATTTCTAATCCAGATTATCAAAAAGAATATGATATCATTAATAATCCGAATACAAATGAAAAGGATACAGTAAAAGCTACAAAGGATGCAATAGATAAATTCAGTAAAAAGGCTGACAAGGTTCAGAATGAAAAAGATGCACAAAATATGATAAAAGACGGAAAAGATATAGGAAAAATAATAGAAAAAGCAATAGAAAAAGTAAAAACGGAAGAAGGAGCAAAGGATGTATTCAAAGAAAATATCAAGGTAGTGAATGGATTAGCAAAATCAGGAGAAAAATTATCTAAAGAAAATGATAAAAAAGAATTAAGTCAAGTGGTAGCACAAAATATGAATCATACAATTAAGCTTGTTTCTGTTATTAATGATTCAAAAGAAGTAATCAAACTAGCAGGAGAGTGCATGGATGCAAGTGGAAAAGTCATCAAGGCTATTGGAAAAGAAAATAGCAAAGAGGTTATAGAAAAAACCATAAAACTTGCACAAAATACAGTAGAAAAGGTAAGTATGAAAAAGGTTACAAAAGAAAGAATAACAGTAGAAAAAGAGAAGGCAGTTGTCAAAGTAGAGGAAGCTATGATTCAAGAAGCTTCAAAAAACACAGCAAGTACTGTAAAAATCATAAATGAAAAATTAAAATCAAATGGGATAGAAGGTATTTCACTTGAAAACAAAGTCATCATACAAATACCAAAAGTAGAACAAAAAGAAGTAGAAGCAGTACTTTCAGCAAATATAATGAAAATAGTAAAAGAAAATAAAGTAGAAAAAGTATCTATTCAAACAGAAAATGCAGTATTTAATGTAACACCAAATACTTTAGTTCAAAAAGAAATAGCTTTAAGTGCAAAAACAATAGATCGAAATGATTTAACAGCACTTGAAAAAAATAAAGTACCAAAAGGATGTGTAGTAGTAGATTTAAATGCAAAGGTAGAAGGAGAAAAAATAAATCAATTTAATGAACCTATGAAAGTATCACTTCCATATAATGGAGAAGTCAAAACTGGAGAAACAGTACAAGTATTCTACCTAAAAGATAATGGTACCATAGAAAATATGGGTGGAATATATGATCCTAATACCAAAATGGTAACTTTTGAAGCAACTCATTTTAGTAAATATTTTGCTCAGAAAGTAGGAAAAGAAGAAGCAAAAGTAACTTTTAGTGATTTAAATGGTTATGAATGGGCAACAAAAGCTATAGAAGAAATGGCTAATAAAGGAATTATCAGTGGAAGAAGTGAAGATGTATTTGACCCTGGTGCATCTATCACAAGAGCAGAATTTGCAACCCTAATTACAAAAATGCTTGGATTAAACATAGAAAATATAAATGTAGGCTTTACAGATGTAGAGGATATGGCTTGGTATACTCCATACATTAAAACTGCATACAAAAATGGACTCGTAAGTGGAAGAAGCGAAACTATATTTGATCCAAATGGAAAAATTACAAGAGAAGAAATGGCAACCATCATTGGAAAGGTACTCACACAAAAAGGAAAAGAAAAAGCAAATACAAACGAATTAGAAAGATTTAGTGACAAAACAAATATAGCTTCTTGGGCAAATGAAAATGTAGCATTATGTGTAAAAGAAGCTATTATCAGTGGAATGCCAGATGGTACTTTTATGCCAAAAGAAAATGCAAATAGAGCGCAAGCTGCCATGATGCTTTATAATCTATACAAATCTATACAATAATGAAAAAAGCTAGCTTAGGCTAGCTTTTTTCTATTGAGAAATTTAAAGAAAAATAGGATACATTTCTAGTGAAGAAAAATAAAGGTCGAAAAATGTCGAGAAAATTTTGAGAAAAATGTAATATATTGTATTGAAAAAAAATGGGATATAAGATACAATCTATCATGGTAAGAGAGTATTTAAATTAAATATTTTTTTAGGTTCTTTGATGTAAATATCAAGGATGAAAAGGGAATTAGGTGAAAATCCTAAGCGGTCCGGCCACTGTAAGTGGGGAACAATCCTTTAGTATACCACTGGGAAACTGGGAAGGTGAAGGAAAGTATTGATCCACAAGTCAGGAGACCTGCCTAAGAAATGAGGCATTAACCTTCCGAGGAAAGGTGGTATGTAAAGGTAAAATAAGAGTATGTAGATATACATGCATCATGCTTATGTATAAAAAACCTTGACTTTCATTAGGAAGTCAAGGTTTTTTTATAATATATAGGAAATTATAAATGTTCTTTTGGTTTCTTCTTTAAACTCACCCTTTTTTCACCCTTTAGTAGACAAATTTTCGACAAGTTTGTTATATGAACAGGTACCATAATTATAAAAAGAACATTTATATAAAAGTCCTAACAATATTAAAGTTGGGACTTTCCTATTGATTTTATTTATGCTTATGAAAGGAGAAAAATGATTTAAAAAATTATAATAAAAAGGAGGAAGGTCATGAGAAAATCTATTAGTATACTGTTAGTAGTGGCAATGCTTTTTTCATATATGCCAGGTCTAGATAATCTGATGTATGTTTATGGAGAAGAAACAGTTGCAGATTCTGTATATGAAAAAGAAAAAACTACAGTAGAAAATGTATATGAAAAAGAAACTGACACAGAGAATATTGATCAAAAAGAAGTAGAAGAGGTGATAAAAAAAGTTGAAATACAGCCTCTTATGGAAGAAAAAGTAGAAGTAGATTATCAAAGTGTAATAGATGATGGACTGGAAAAATTAAAAGATTATTACAAAGACAATTCTATAGATTATATACCAGCTATGGCATATCATCATTCAAGTAATAATCTAGATCAAGATATGAAAATCATAGAAAAAAAAATAAGAACATATTCATTAGACGAAAAAAATGTTTACAATAATTACAAAGGAATTATGGAAGCTATCGCATGTGGACAAGATCCAAGAAACTTTGAATGTGATGGAAAAGCTCTCAATTATGTAGATACGTTAATAAAAATGCAAAAAGATTCCGGAGAATTTGATGAAGAGATTGTTCACCATATATATTGTATGTTAGCTCTTGATATGGCTTGTGGGGAATATAATGTAGAAAAAGCAGTAGAGATATTAAAAAGTAAATTTATCGTAGAAGGAGATCAAGCTTATATAAAGGGAAAGTGGAGTGCTGATTTAAAACAGACTGTCTTAGCCATGATTGCTTTATCTAATCATAAAGATCATGCAGGTGTTTCTGATTTATTAAAGGGATGTATCAATTACATAAAATCAGATCAAAATGATTCTGGAGGATTTGGAAAATATTCAACGGATCCAGAAACATTAGGAAAAGTTATACAAGGATTAATTGCAGTAGGAGAGAATCCTTTAGCAGGAGATTATGTAAAAAAGAATGGAAACATGCTGCATCGTTTAATGGAATATCAGAGAGACGATGGAACTTATATGAAAGATAAAGCGTTTAAAGGCTATGATAAAAACTCAACAGAAGCAGCTTTTGCAGCTTTAGCAGATTTAAATAAAAAGAAATCTATGTATCATACTTTAAAAATAGAATTAGGAGATACACCATCTCAAATTGAAATTAAAGCAGATAAAACTGAAATCATCAAAGGAAAGAGTACAAAACTTCAAGCCAAGGTTTTAGATGATAAAAATAGATTGGTAACAGGACAACAAATAAAATGGATAAGCTCGGATGAAAACATTGCAACAGTTGAAAATGGAGTGGTTACAGCAAAAGAAAAAGGAAAAGTAACTATTACAGCAGAGCTTGAAGGAAATTCTGCAGTTCAAAAAAATATTGAGATAGTCGTACAAGATAGAAATCCTTCTAGCATTAAAATATATTTAGAAAATAAAGAAGTGACAGATAAAGTTACAATTAAAAAAGATGAAATCATTCAATTGAGTGCAAAAATATTTGATCAAGATCATGAAGAGATGAAAGAAAAGAAAGTTACATGGAGTATGGCAGAAGGAAATACTCATGCATCTATAGATCAAGAAGGGAAAGTGACTGGACTTTCAAAGGGAAATGCAGTCATAAATGCTGCTTATGAATCTATAAAAGCCAGTGCAAATATAGATGTAATACTTATGACAGATGTCGTAAAAGATGTATTAGATGAAGTTCAAGCTATTTATAAAGATAAGGAAAAATATACTTATTTAGAAGCTTTATCATTAAGTTACATGGGTGTAGATCAAAAGACTATAAAAGAAAAATTAGAAATAATAGATAAACCTTCATATAGTACAGAGGAACAAGATTATGCAAAAAATATTATCGCATTAATTTCAGTAGGATTAGATCCTAGAGATTACAATGGTAAAAATTATGTAGATGAATTGGCAAAATCTCAAAAGGACTCTGGATATTTTAGTATTGGAAATAATTCTAGACGTACTGAAAATATTGTATTACCAATGATTGCTTTGGATATGGCAGATGCGAAATATAATGTGAATCAGTGTATAAATATTTTAAAAACAAGTGCTAAATCTTCTAAAGATACAAAATATTTAGAAACTGCAGGAAGTTATAGTGAAATAGAAATTACATCTTTAGCAATGATTGCAATGTCTAAGCATAAAGATGTAGCTGGTGATTTATTCAATCAATGTAGAGGATATTTAAAAGAAAAGCAAAATGATAATGCAGAATTCGAAGCAAAAAGTGGATCTGGGTATAATACATCATATGAAGGAAATTGTAAGGCTACAGCTTCTGTAATACAAGCATTGATTGCTAGTGGAGAAAATCCATTAAAAGGAGATTGGGTAAAAAATAATAAAACAATCTTTGATGCACTTATTTCATTTAAAAAAGAAAATAAATTTAAGGAAACTCAATCTACTTATGGTACAAAGGATGAAGCAACTGCATGTGCATTTGCAGCATTAATAGACTTGTATAAAAACAAATCCATGTATCATTCAATGAAAATAGAAATAGGAACTGTACCACACAAGATTGAGATTTTAGGAGATCAATATTTTGTAAAAGAAGGACAAACTTTAAAGCTTAGATCAAAAGTAACAGATATAGATGGAAAATTAGTACCAGAACAAATTATAGAATGGACAAGCTCTGATCCTACAATAGCTATAATAGATGAAAAAGGACTTGTGACAGGAAAAGATATCAGTCAAGATCAAAAAATTATTATTAAAGCAAAAATAAAAGATCAATCAATAGAAATAACAAAAGAGATTATTGTCAAGGCTAGAATTCCTTATGAAATAAAAGTTGATTTACCTAAAAATCAAAAGGATAATAATCTTAAAGAAGGAAAAGAACTGGTATTATTTAAAAAAGTTCTAGAAAAAGATGGGGAAGGATTAAATGAAGATGTAATATGGAGTAGTTCAGATGAAAATATAGCTGTAGTAGATGAAAAAGGATTGGTTACAGCAAAAGAAGTACAAAAGGATACAAAAGTAACTATCACCGTTACGTCAAAGAGTAAAAATGATGTAGCAGGAAGTATTGAATTAAATATTATTGCAATAATACCAGAAAAGATTGAAATTCTTTTTGAGGATCAAGAAATAGATGAAAAAACAATAGAATCAGGATATAAGCTAAAGCTTGATGTAAAAGCTTACGAAAAAGATAAGTCACTCATTGAAAATGCAGAAATAGAGTGGACAAGCTCTGATCAAAATGTAGCAACTATAGAAAATGGAATGATTACAGCAAAAGATATAAAAGAAGAAAAAACTATTCAAATTACAGCAAAAGTAAAAGGATTTGAAGCAGAAAAGAAACTAAATTTAAAAGTGATTCCAACTCAAACCAATAAGCAAAAATCACAAAGAGCAATAGATGATATTAAAAAGTATTATGAAAAAAATACAAAATATGGTTATCTAGAAGCTATGGCATTAAATCGAGCAGGAGTAACTCAAGATAAAATAAAAAATACATTAAATGTTCCAAAATTAACATTTACAAAAGGTAAATGGAGTGATACTGAAGCAGGAGATTATGCTAAAGCGATTATGTCTATGATTGCAGCAGGGATAGATCCGAGAGATTATGAAGGTAAGGACTGTGTAAAATATCTAGCAGATTCTCAGGTAGAACAAGGATATTTTGATGCAAAGGGTTATTCTTATTCTAATGATAAAGAAGCAGATCATATAGCATATTCCATGATTGCACTAGATATGGCAGGTGCAGAATATAATATAGATAAGGCTTTAGAAGCTTTAAAGGATCAATTTACAGTAATGAAAGATCAAGCTTATGTAAAAAAAGGAAGTGCCCAAGCTAAATTAGAAAAAACATCTATTGCTTTAATTGCTTTTTCTAATCATACAGATAAAGAAGGAATCCATGATTTAGTAAATAAAATCAAAGCATATATGAAAGAACAATACAATGCATGGAATGACAAAACAAGTAGTAAAGATATGGCAAATACCCTACAAGCATTTATTGCAATAGGGGAAGATCCATTATCAGAAGATTATATAAAGATAGATCAATATAAAAATAAAGTGACCATGTTAGATATGCTTTTAAATCTAAAGACAGAGGATGGATTTAAAAATAATAAAACATCTACTTATATAAATGAAGAAACTACAGCTTTAGCGTTTGCAGCTATTACAGATGTGTACAAAGGAAAATCTATGTACAAAGAATTAAAAATCAAAATAGGAGATCCTAAAAAAGTAGAAATTCAATCAGAAAATGATCAAAAAGAGCTAAAGGTAGGAAAACAATTAAAATTATCAGCAAAAGCATTAGATAAAGATGGTAAATTTGTGCCTTCTCAAACATTTACATGGTCTATAAGTGATCCAGCTATTGCAACCATAGATGCAAATACAGGAGAAGTTACAGCTATAGGTTCAGGAACAGTAGTCATTACGGCTATGGTGAAGGATTTTGAAAATATTAAAAATACTTTTGAATTAAAGATTGTCAATGTAATTCCTAACAAAATAGAAGTATCTGTAGATCAAGATATTAAAGAAATAAAAGCAGGTAAAAAGATAAAAATTAATGCAAACGTATATGATGCAGATAATGATTTTATTGAAAATTATCCTGTAGAATGGACTGTTACTCCTAATGATGTAGGAAGTGTGGATTCATATGGTATTGTAACAGCTCTAAAAGAAGGTATAATCAAAATTACAGGAACTGTAAAAAAAGCAGATGGAAAAGAAATTCAAGGTGAAGTAAGTTTAACAATTGTTCAAGGAAAGACAAATGAAGAAAAAATTAATGAAGCTATTCATGATGTAAAAGAATATTTTAACAAGCAAGATTCATATGATTTTATGACATCTTTAGGACTTAGATTTACAGATGTGAATCTAAGTGATATTAGTAAAAAGAAGAATCTTACTACATCTAAAAGTCTTGGAAATTATGCAAAAAATGTTATCAATATTGTTTCAACCAATGAAGATCCTAAAAATTATAAAGGTAAAAATTATATAGATTTAATTTTAAATAATACATCTAAGTTTTATGATGATTCTAATGCTGGATTCATAGCAAAAGCAATCATTGCCCTTGATATGGCAGGAGAAAGCTATGAAGAAAAAGAAGCTATAACTGCTTTAATCCAAAAGCTTACAAAAGATAATGATCAATACTATATTCAATCAACATATTCTTCGGTAGAGGATACAGCTTGTGCATTGATTGCCCTTTCTAATCACAGAGGAAAATCAGGTGCCCAAGAAGCTATAGAAGGAATGAAAAAATACTTAAAAGAAAAACAAGATGAAAATGGATTTATTGAAGATACATCTAATACTGCCATTGTGATTCAAGCTATAATAGCAATAGGTGAAAATCCACTTTCGGATGAATGGACAAAAATTGATGCATACGGAAATAAAATCACTCTATTAGATGCTATTTTATTGTGTAGAGATGGTGGTCAATTTAAATTAAAACCTTCAGCAAGTATGAGCTCAAAATTAGTTACATCTTATGCCCTTGCAGCTTTAGCAGACTTAAATAAAAATAAATCTATGTATCATGAGTTAAAATATGTACCAGCAGGAAAAGCAAAAAGTATTAAAATTAACTCAGAGAATTTAAACCTTATGGTAGGAGAAGAAAAATACATAGAGGCACAAGCATTTGATGAAAAAAATGTAGTAGTAAAAAATGCACAAATAAATTGGGAGAGTTTAACTCCTACCATCGTAGAAGTAAAGGATGGAAAAATCAAGGCATTACAAGTTGGAGAAGGAAAAGTAAAAGTAACATTAAAAGAAAACAAAGATGCATTTGATGAAATCACAGTAAATGTTAGTGAGAATCAAGATCTAAGCTTACAAGTGAAAGAAGCTATAAATAAGCTTGTAACTTTTTATGATCAACATGGCTCTTATGATTATATGGCAGCTTTAGCTTCCAAACATATAGGAGAAGGATTTAAGGTAAATCAAGAAAAAGTAGCATCTCATTTAAGACTTTATAGAAAAGATTATGCAATCCATTATGCAAAAAATATAATGGAAATCATTGCAGCAGGAGAAAATCCTAGAAACTATGCGTTAAAGGATGAAAAAGGGAATGTTTTATCCAAAAATTATGTAATGGATTTAGAAAATTCTCAAAAGGAAAATGGAGAATTTATTGTTCACCAAGGAGCAGATCTAGATCATCCAGTTACATTGTCGCTATCCATCATGGCACTAGATATGGCAGATGGAAAATATAATGTAGAAAAAGCTGTAAATAGACTTGTAAATATGATCAAAGATGATAAGCATCAAAATGATGGCTTATATACAGATGTTGAAGTAAAAGCATTAGCTATTACTGCGTTATCTAAGCATAAAGATATAGCTGGAGTACAAGCTACTATTGAGGATTGTATTACTTATATTAAAGATAAACAAAATGAAGAGGGTGGATTTGACCATAGTGGATATAAAAATAATCCATTCGCAATAGGAACTGTTGTTCAAGGACTTGTTGCAAACCAAATAGATCCTATGAAATGGGTCAAAAATGGAAATAATATGGTGAAAATCTTACTAGATCGTCAATTGGATAATGGTGGATTTGAATATAGTGAACAACTACCTTCTACACCAAATGAAGAAATATTTGATGATTTTAAATGCACAGAAACTGCATTTGCCGCATTAGCAGATTTATATCAAAATAAATCTATGTATCATTCTAATGGAATCAAAAAAGATGAAAATGATGAAACAAGTAAAAAAATAAAAGAAGAAATAGAATTTTTAAATAAAGCTTATAAAGAAAAAGTAATACTAGACTATTTGTCTGCATTAGCAGGAAATCTATCAGGACTCGATAAACAATTGATTCAAAGTAAATTACCTGAAAATAAAAGGGCAAATATAGTTTGGACTATTTCAAAGCAAATTATGTGCTTAATTGGTGCAGATTTAGATCCAAGGGGTGCATTGATTGAAAAGGATGAAGTTAGAAACTTTGTTTATGAATTGACAGCTGCACAAGTGAAAGAGGGAGCAAATAAGGGAGAATTTATCATCACAAATACGGATAAAAACTCTATTGAAGCTTTATGTTATGCCATCATTGCAATGGATATGGCGGATGGAAAATATGACAAAGAAGCAGCAGTAAAAAGACTTCTTCAAATGCTAAAGGATAAGAACTCTAAAACTTATAGAGAAATCACAACAGAAGCATTAGCTTTAACAGCTTTATCAAAGCATAACGATGTAGAGGGAGTAAAAGAAACTATTCAAACTTTAATGGATTTCTTAAAATTCAAACAAAACGAAGATGGTGGCTTTGATACTCAATCAAGAACTTTAGGATTTAAAAATAGCACTATAGCAACGGGTAGAGTTATTCAAGCTTTAATAGCAAATGGTATTGATCCTATTTCTGATAAAGAATGGATAAAAAATGATCAAACCATGTTAGATGCTTTATTAAAAAATAAAATAGTACAAGAAAATCCTGAAAGGTGTGGTTATGGAACAAGCAAAGAAAAAAAGGATTTAAATAATGATGCGACCCATCAAGCATTTGCAGCTTTAGTAGATCTTTATAACCATGAATCTATGTTTAAAAAATTAGCTACTCAATACAATGGACCAGAATTTACATCAAAGGAAAGAATTGATAAGCTTATTCGAGCAGTTCAATCCTATTATCAAACAGATTATTTCAAACAAACTCAAGGAAAATTAGATGCTTTAAAAACAGCAACATTAAAAAGAGCAGGAATAGATGTAAGTAAATGGAACATAGACATAAAATATACTACAAATTATGATGAAGATTTAAAAGATCTATCTAACATTATTACACAAGTAGCTATTTTATTAGATGTACAAAAAGATCCAAAGGATTTTGAAGGAAGAAATCTAGTAAAAGAAATTGTAGACAAGCTTGAAAATAGTACAAATCTAAATGAATATATTAATGCTGTAACTATTTTAGATAAATATAATGAAAAATATCCAGATCAAAAGGTAGCATACGATGTAGAAAAAACCATTAAAAAAATTCTTTCAAATCAACAAGAAGATGGAGGCTTTACGCTAATAGGAAATACATCCAATTCTAGAACTACAGGAGATGTGCTACTCGCATTAAGCAAGCATAAAGATATAGAAGCTGTAAAAGAAAGTATCAATAAAGCAACAAATTATCTTAGATCTATTCAAAAAGAAGATGGAGGATTATATGAGACAGTATATATTACTGGATATCATGCAGATATAGTAAGAGGACTTGTAGCAGTAGGAGAAGATTTAAGAACAGAAAAATGGACAAAAGCAGGTAAAAATCCAGTGGATGCCTTATTTATATTATGGAAGGAAGATAATTCCTTTGATTATAAAAAAGGAGAAAGTAAAAGTGAGGCTACACAAAAAGCATTATATGCATTAATAGACTTAAAAGAAGCTGGATATGGAGATTATTATGCAAAAGATGTAAAAATATCAGGAGAAATAGAAGAACCTGCTACAAATGTGAATGTATATGTAAGAGTAGAGGGAAATGACCGTACCATTGTTCCAAAAACACAAGTTGCAGTAGACAAATTAGATTTGAGTGATTATGGAATCACTAAGAAATTTGAAAATCCAAGAGCTATTCATGCTATCATAAAAGCATTAGAAAGCAAAGGCATAGATTGCAAAGATAGTGAAAAAGGATTGAATCATGGTGGCGGAAGCAATATAACTATGATTGATGGTTTAAAAGTAAAAAGCACAGGAGACAAAGATGGTTGGATGTATTATGTAGATCATCAATTCGCGCCAGTAGGAGTAAGTAATTTTGAAATCAAAGAAGGACAATCTATAGTAGTATTTTTTGTAGAAGATTATAATAAAAATATATACGCATGGTTTGATAAAGAAGAAATGACTGTAAAAACAGGTAAAAATTTAGATATAGTGCTTACAGGAAATTACTATGATATGGATACGGATAAAATAAAAACAGAACCAGTTCAATTAGCAAAGATTCTTGTAAACAATCAAGAATACAAGATAGGTGAAAAATCTGTATGTACTAATGAAGATGGAAAAGCAACATTGAAGTTTGATAAAGCAGGAACTTATTATGTATCTGCGGAGAGATTTGATCAAGAAACAAATAAGAGAGATTTAACAAGACCATATTGTAAGGTTGTTGTTGAAAAAGATGAAGTTGATCAACAAAAACCAGTAATTACAACAGATTTAGAAAACAAGGTAGTGAATAAAGAAAAATTAATATTTACAGTAAGTGCAACAGATGGAAAAATAGAAGTAAAAGTAAATGGAAAAGTAATAGAAGGCAAAGAGAAAAAATACACAGTAACATTAATAGAAGGAAAAAATACAATTATCATTACAACAGTGGATAAAACAGGAAATAAAGCAGAAGAAACTTACACCATTACTTATGAAAAAAATAAACCATCAAATGGAAATGTATCTGGTGGTGGAGGTGGTGGAGGACCAGCACCAGCTCGAAGTGGAACAAAAGTAGAAAAAGATAAGGATGCAAAGGTAGAAAAATATAATGCAGTCATAGAAATACCAAAAGGTGCAATAGATGAAAATACTTATGTAAAAATAGAAAAACAAGATAATGTATCTAATTTAAAATTAAGTGAAAATGAAAAAATAATAGGTTCTGTATATGAAATTACAAAGGATAAAAGTAAAGATTTCAAAAAAGCTATTACTATTACATTACCATTTGAAAAATCAAAAATAGACAAAGATAAAGAAGAGCTTAGTCTATGCTTTTATGATGAAAGCAATAAAAAATGGGTAGAACTTGAAAATGTAAAAGTAGATTTTGAAAAAGGAAAAATAAGTGGACAAGTAACACATTTTACAAAATTTGCAGTCATTTCAATGAAAATTGAAAAAGAAGTAATCAAAGAACCAGTAAATCAAGAAATAAAAGTAGATTTAAAAGATACTAAAGGACACTGGGCAGAAGGATTTATTAAAGAATTAGTACAAAAACAAGCAATTAGTGGATACCCAGATCAAACCTTCAAACCAGATCAAAATATTACAAGAGCAGAATTTGCAGCAGTAGTAATCAAAGCATTTAAATTACAACATAAAGAAGGAAAAGTATTTACAGATACAAAAGATCACTGGGCAAAAGGTGTAATCTCTACTGCATCTGCACATGGCATTGTATCAGGATATGAAGATGGAAGTTTTAGACCAGATGAAAAAATAACAAGAGAACAAATGGCCGTAATGGTAGTCAAAGCTTCAAAATTAATAAAACAAGAAAATACACAAGTATTTGCAGATCATAAAGATATATCTAGCTGGGCAAAAGATGCTATAGATACAGTGATAAGCAAAGAAATCATCAAAGGATATCCAGATGGAACATTAAAACCACAAGGAAATGCCACAAGAGCAGAAGCAGTAACGGTGATTGTAAAAGCAATGAAGTAGAAGACATAGTAATAAAGTGAATAAAAAAGATAAATTTTTAAAAAGAGAATTCTTTTATACAAAAGGATTCTCTTTTTTTGTCTATCATTACCACATTTAGGTTAAAGTTGAAATTATATATAGAATCAGTTAGAATATACCATGTATTCAAAGAAAAAAACGACTAATTGCGACATTTCTTGTGATTTTTATAAAATGATGTATTTTATAAAAAATATTTTTCGATAAATAAGGAGGGTAAAAATGAAAAAATGGTGTTGGATGGTCTTGATCATTTTGTTGATTACTGGTTGTAGTAGCCAATCTGTTGACGAAGGAAGAATTCAAGTCATGGTTTCAAAGGATTTTGGAAAGAAAGTGATGCACGATCAAGATATAAAACTCAATCGAGATAAAAGTGTGATGGAGGTGATGAAAGAAAATTTTCAGGTAGAGACAGCCTATGGTGGTGGATTTATTAATGGAATTGATAGTTTGAAATCTGGTTTTACAGGAATGGAAAATAAAACGAAACTAGATTGGTTTTATTATGTAAATGGGATGATTTCAGAAGTGGGTGCAGATGACTATATATGCGAACCTGGAGATGTAATTCTATGGGATTATCATGACTGGAGTCAAAAAAGTATTTCAAGTATTATTGGAGCATATCCACAAAATTTTATAAATGGATATAATGGACAAGTATTAAAAACAGAAATATCTTCTACAAAAGAATATGAAAAGGATTCTAAAAATTTATTGCAATTTTTACAAGGAAAAAAGGTAGAGATCTCTAGGGAAAATATAAACGAGGATCATCTAAAGAATGGCGAAATAAATTCTATTTTGATTGGTTTATGGGATGAGTTATCAAAGCTAGGTACTATCAAAGATTATTATGAAAATAAGGATAAAGTAGGTCTATCTTTTGAGGTGGATTCAAATATAAAGTTATTAGATATGAATGGAAAAGTGGCCAAAGAATATAAAAAAGGCGCATGGATTGTTTCTATATCTAAGGAATATGGAATGAGTGGAACCCTTTGGATGATTAGTGGAAATGATCAAACATCTATTCAAAGAGCAGTAAAAATATTATATGAAGAACCTGAAAAAATAAGAGGAAAATTTTCTGTATTTGTTACAGAAGATGAAATAATCAATATGCCTATAAAATAAAAGGAGGAATTTTCATGAAAAAAATTATATCTTTTGTACTATTATTTACTTTGCTTTTTAGTAGTTTTTCTTTTGCACTAGATATAAATAGTGCAGCTAAATATCTTAACAAACAAAAGATAGATGAATGGGGAATTTTAGCACTATATAGTAGTGGAAAATCTGTAAAAGGAAAAGCATTAAAAAATATTTCTTCAAAGGTTACTACAGATTATGAAGCTTATATAATGGGAGCCCTACCTCTAGGAAGAAATGTATCTAAAGAGGCGCAAATCATTATGAAATCTCAAAGAAGTACTGGTAAATTTGCAGATTTTATAGATGGAACAGGAGAAGATTTAATGAACTCTCATATTTGGGGAATTATAGCTTTATATTGTGCAAAACAAGAAAATTATAACAAACAAAATGCATTACTTTGGTTAAAACAAAATCAAAATAAAGATGGAGGATTTCCTGTTTATAAAGGAGATCCTGAGTCTGATATAGATTTAACTTCAATGGCCATTATTGCTTATCATATATTAGGGCTTAATGAAAATAGCAAAGAAGTAAAAAGTGCTCTTTCATTTATTCAAAAGAATATAGGGAAAAGAGAAAGTTGTGAATCTATCAGTTATTACATATTGGCAAAAACAAAATTAGGAATGAAGGTAGAAAAAAGTCTTTATGATCAATTAGGAGCTTATCAATTAAAAAATGGCGGATTTAAGCATTTCAAAAAGCAAACCAAAGAAAATTATATGGCAAGCTGGCATGGACTTTTAGCTATGACAGATTATAAAAATAAAAAATCTATTTTTACAAGATTACATGAAAAAAATAAATAAAGAGGGAGCTATTTTATGAAAAAAAATTATAAAGTCAAACTATCATTTTTGATGATATTTTTAATGCTTTTTTCAATAGGAGCATATGCCTTAGAACCTTTGAATCATGAAAGCAATCATGAAATTGTTAAAGATACAGTATATGATAGTGTATATGGAGGAGAAGACCAAGATCGTACAATAAGAGTGAGAGTAGAAGGAAAAGATGAAACATTATTTGATAAAGATGTAGTGATAGGAAATTGTAAAAATGCATTAGAAATCCTAAAAAAAGCAGTAGGAGAAGAAAATGTAAAAGGTGAGGAAGGTGCATATGGATTTTTAATCCAAGGAATAAAAGGAGAAGAAGCTAATTGGAAAACTAATGGAGCTTTTTGGGGATTTTATACAGTAGTGGATGGAGAAACAAGTGAGTCTATGAGTGGGGTTTCTGATGTTTCTATAGAAGGATTAGATGAAGTTTTGTTTCATGTGAATCAAAATACAAACCTTCCTATTCTTAGCTATGAAAAAAATAATAATGAAATTTATTTAATCATAAAAGAATCAGTCACTACTTATGATAAAAATGGAAATTCTACTACAAGTATAGTACCAGTAGAAAATGCCAAATTAGAAATAGAAGGAAAAATTTATGTCACCAATACAGATGGAAAAGTAAAGGTAGACTTAAAATCAGGAAGTTGTATCGTAAAAATATCAAAGGATGAAGAAAATGAGTATCCTAAATTAATCAAATGTACTAAAAAGATTCAGATAGGAACAAAGAGAATAGAAATTCTTTCTCATTGGAAAGAAGTAACCATAGGAAATGAGTTAAAACTAGATAAAAAAGTTTATGAAGAGGAAAATATTTTAGATGAAGCAGTAAAATGGTATAGCACCAATCCAGAAATCGCATCTGTAGATGAGAATACAGGGATAGTAAAAGGGATTAAGGAAGGAAAAACAATCATTACTGCAAAACTTGCTAGCAATGAAAATATCTATACATCTATTGAGATTTCTGTAGAATCACCTAAAACAAATGAGAGAAAAATAGAAGAAGTATTAAATACATTACGTGCTCGTTATGAGAAAAAAGAAAGTTTTACTCTTTCAGAAGGACTAGGATATAAATATAGTAATAAAAATATAGATAAAAATGCTTCAAAGGTAAAAGAAAAATATAAACTTATTCCTAATACTTCAGTTACAAGTTATGCTAAAAATATTATAGGGTTAATAGAAACAGGACAAGATTCTAAAAATATGGTAACTGAATTATTAAATAAACAAACAACAGATAGCAAATTTATTGTGAATGGATGGGATGATTATCCATCTACCCAAGCTTATTGTATTCTTGCCCTAGATTTAGCAAAGGCTAAATATGAAGTGGAAAAGACAGTAAAATCTCTTCTAAAATATCAAAATACAGATGGAACCTTTGGGGAATATAAAGATATAGATACTTTAGCTATGTCTATGATGGGACTTTCTAACCATAGAGATATAGAAGGAGTTAATGAAGCTATACAAAAGGCTATCCATAAACTGCAATTAGAAAAGGAAAATATTATAAATAATGATAATGCAAATACATTAGCAACAGTGATTCAAGGACTTGTTTCGGTAGGAGAAAATCCTTTAGCAAGCCAATGGAAATTAGATCAAAAAACTATGCTCAATGCCATGTTAAAGTATCAAAATGAAGATCATTTTGGAAATGATTTAGCTACAGAGCAAGTATTTACAGCTTTATCCGACTTATATCAAAAACAATCAATGTATACAAAAAAATCTATTTCGATAGAAGGCTTTGGAGATTATTTTATTCCTACAAAAAATGATGGACCAGGATCTGGAGGAGGATCTATAGAAGAAGGAGATGAAGCTTCTATTTCTATCAAAGGATATAACAATGATCCTAATATCTCTAAAACACAAATAAAATTACAAAAAGGAGATACGGTTTTATCTGTAACAAAGAGGCTTTTAAAGGATAAAAATATAAGCTATGAATTAAATGATACAGAAACTTATTTTAAGCGTATCGGAAAATATGGAGAATTTAGTCAAGGAGCAAAAAGTGGATGGGAATATACATTAAATGGAGAAAGGGTACAAAAAAGTGTAAATGATTGTAGTGTGAAAAATAAAGATGAAATAAAGTGGATTTATACTATAGACTATACAAAGGGTTCTTCAGCAAGTGAACCAAAAGATGAAATGACCAAAGAAATAGATAAAATACAAGAGATCTTAAACAATAAAAATATAAATGAAGGAGATATTACAAAGACAGTAAAAAATGTAATAAATCAATTGAATAAAAAAGCAGAAGATATAAAGACAGAAGAGGATGCAAAAAAGTTAGTGTTTTATGGGAAAGAATTTTCTAATTCTATACAACATGCTATAGAACAAATAAAAAGTGAAGAAGCAGCAAAAGGTTTATTAAAAGACAATATAAAGATACTCAATATTTTAGCAAAATCTACAGAAAAACTATCCAAAAAAGAAAATCAAAAGGAAGTAAATGAAGTAGTATCAAAAAATATTCACAACATGATCCAATTAATCAATAAGGTAGAGGATAAAAAAGAAGTAGTAAGTTTAACGGGAAACATTATAGATGAAAGTGGAAAAGTTTTAAAATCTATAGGAAAAGAAAATGGAGAAGAAGTAGAAAAAAGCACTATAAAAATGGCTCAAAATACAATTGATCAATGTAGTATGCTACAAGTTAAAAAAGTAGAATATGAAAGTGAAAAATCATTGGCTCAATTAGATGAAAATACAATCAAAAAAACAGCAAAAGATATAGTAAATGCTACAAAAGACATAAAGGAAAAATTAAATAAAAATAGTATTGAATCTAAGAATATAGAAAATAAAATGATGATTCAAATACCAAATACAAATAAAAAAGAAGTAGAAGTTCGTTTGCCTTCCAATATGATGAAAATAGTAAAAGAAAATAAAATAGAGAAGGTAACTATTCAGACAGAAAATGCAGTATTTAACATGACAGCAAATACTTTGATTCAAAAAGATCAACCCATATCTTTAAGTGCGAAAGCTATAGATCAAGAAGATTTAACAGCTTTTGAGAAAAATAAAGTTCCAAAAGAAAGTATAGTTCTAGATTTAAATATAAAGATGGGAGAAGAAAAAATAAATCAATTTCATGAACCTATGAAAGTAGCTATTCCATATGATGGAGAAGTCAAAGATCAAGAGGTAGTGCAAGTATTTTATCTAAATGATAAGGGCACTATAGAAAATATGGGTGGAGAATATGATCAAGATACAAAAATGGTTACTTTTGAAATAAGTCATTTTAGCAAATACTTCGCTCAAAAATTAGAAAAAGAAGAAGTAAAAATAACTTTTCATGATTTAAAAGATTATGAATGGGCGAAAGAATCTATAGAAGAAATGGCTGAAAAAGGAATCATCCATGGAAAAAGTAAAGATCTATTTGACCCGAGTGCATCTATTACAAGAGCAGAATTTGCAACTTTAATCACAAAAATGCTTCAATTAGATATAGAAGATATCCATGTAAGCTTTACAGATGTAGAAGATTCTGATTGGTATGCTCCATATGTAAAAGCCGCTTACAAAAATGGATTCATCAGTGGAAGAAGTGCTACTATATTTGATCCAAATGGAAAAATTACAAGAGAAGAAATGGCAAGCATCATTGGAAAAGTACTTACACAAAAAGGAAAAGAAAAAGCAAATATCAATGAATTAGAAAAATTTATTGACAAAGAAAGTATTGCTCCTTGGGCAAATGAGAATGCAGCATTATGTGTAAAAGAATCTATTATTAGTGGAATGCCAGACGGCACTTTTATGCCAAAAGAAAATGCAAACAGAGCACAAGCAGCTGTGATGCTTTACAAATTATACAATAGTATAAAGTAAATGAAAATTGCTAGCGAAAGCTAGCATTTTTATTATAAAAAAATATATTTACGATTGCAAAAATATACTAAATGATGTAAAATATAACATGGTTAAATACGACATATTATGACTATTTTAAACAATATACGATTTTAAATTACATATTATTTTATTTAGGTTCTTCTTTTAAGAAGATGAAAAGGGAATTAGGTGAAAATCCTAAACGGTCCAGCCACTGTAAGTGAGGAGCTACCTTTGATATGCCACTGAAATCATTATATTTTGGGAAGGCAAAGGAAAGTGCAGATTCACAAGTCAGGAGACCTGCCTAAATGTATGAGCATACTTCCTTCTGGGGTTAGGGAAAGTGCATAAAATTAGGTGTAAGTATACACTTGCTATGGGCTAAAAATCTTAACTCTATTAGAGTTAAGATTTTTTTTGTTTAAAACTTATGAAAAAGGAGGAGCAAATTTTTATAAAAAATAATTAAGAGAGAGGAGATTTTTATGAATAAAAAATTATTAAGTTTAGTATTGGTTTTTACGATGTTGCTTGGAATTTTACCATTATCTTCTATGATGGCACATGCAGAAGGTAGCCAGTATAAAGAAGAATTAAAGGTAGTGGATCAAGTTTATGGGGAAAATAAAAATGTAGAAAAAGAATGTGAAGAAAATCTATCAAAAGTAATGACAATGGATCAAACAAATGAAAAAGAAGAATGGATTCATGTAAGAATAGAAGGTTGTAAAGATACCTTGTATGATGAAAAAATAAAATTTACAAAAGATATGAAAAATCCTCTAGATGTGTTAAAAGCAGCAGTAAAAGAGGAAAATATACAAGGAACAAACAATCCATCTACAGGATTTTTTATTACAGAAATATTAGGAGAATCACAAAAGGAAAACTTTGGTTGGTGCTATTATGTACATTTTAATAGTGGAGATATCATTTTTCCAAGTATAGGAGTAGAGCAATTTGATGGATTGACTAATTTAAATGGAGAATTAAATTGCAAAGAATTAGTATTTTATATGTGTTCTTACTCAGGAACAAGCATTATTACTAAAATACCAGTCATTACTGTCAAACAAGATGGAATTCATTTTACTATCAAAGTGGTAGATAATCAAGTGGGAAATGCTCCGATTAAAAATGTTGATATAAAAGTAGGAACAAAAGGAAATTATCAAACTGATGAAAATGGGGAGGTAACTTTTTCTTTACCCAAAGCTGGAACGTATCAAGTAGATATTTCAAAGGATCAAGATTATCCAGCTATTGTAAGACAACATATTCAGATAGAAAGTGAAGGAAAAGACTCAGAAGGATTACAAGATATCATAAATGAATTAAAGGAAATGTATAAAGATAAAGAAGATTTAAAGGCTATAGAGGTTATGGCCTATAATCATTTGATGAGTGGGGAGAAAGATTATAAGAAAGTATTTAAAATAAGTAATAAAAAAGATGCAGCAGCTTATGCAGAAAATATAATGGGATGCTTAGCTACTGGCCAAAATCCAAAGGAGTATGTAGATTTATTGGTAGCCTCTCAGGATGAAAGTGGAAAGTTCATTGTAAAAAGCAGGGATAAAAAATTAGTTACAGCATTGGCAGATTCTATTGTTGCACTAGATATGGCAAAAGGAAAATATGATGTGCAAAAAGCAGTAAAAGCTTTAATGGATGAAGCAAAGGATGGATATTATAAAGATGCTGTTGATACGGCTTATGCTCTAAAGGCTTTGGTAAAACATAAAGATATAGAAGGAGTAGAATCTATCATTCAATCTTCAATCCAGTATTTAAAAAATAATCAGCTAGAAAAAGGTGGATATGATGCCTTTGGTATGGGTAATAGTCCACATGCTACAGGACCTGTAATACAAGGCTTGGTATTGGTTCAAGAAGATATATTATCAGACTCTTTTAAAAAAGGGAATAGAACCCTTGTAGATTCTTTACTTGCTTGCAAACTAAAGGACAAAGGATTTGAATTTGCAGAGGGAAAAGGATCAGGATATGATGATCCTACGGCCACTCAATTTGCTTTTGCAGCTTTGGTAGATATTTTTAATGGGGAGTCTATGTATGAAAAATTTAGTATAAAGGATGGAAATACACAAAAAAATTATGAAAAAATGATTCAAGAGGCAATTGATGGAATAAGAGATTATCTAACTTCCATGGAAACAAGAATGGATTCTAAATATGAAACACAACCTGCTTTTTATAGGCCATTAGAAGCTTTAGGAATGAATGTAACTAGTAAAAATATTCAAGAAGATGTGGAAGATTTGGCTAACAAAGTTCAATTAAATAAAAATCAAGGGACACTTCCTTATGTAATGAATAGTATAGGATTAATATCTTCAGGACAAGGTGCAAACCAATATTTAGAATTATTAAAAGAAGGGCAACAAGCAGATGGAAGTTTTAAAATAGGAAGAGTAAAACAAACAGAATGGGCAGTCATTGCTTTAGATATGGCACAAAAGGAATATGATAAACAAAAGGCCGTAGAATGTATTATGAAAAATAATAAAGATCAAGAAGATATATCATTATTATCAGTGGCTTTAACTGCATTAGCTTCTCATAAGAATATAGATGGAGTAGAGGAATTTATCCATTCCAAATTGGATTATATAAAACAACAACAATTAGATACTGGTGGATTTGAGATGCTTGACATGATGAGCAGAGAAAAAGTGGAAAGCTCTGTACCAACAGCATATGTAATTTCTGCATTAGTTGCAAATGGTATTGATCCACTGACAGATTCAGAATGGATCAAAGGAGAAAATACTTTAATAGATGCTTTACTAAAATTTAAAAAACTAAATTATTTTGTATGCAATCAAGGGAAATCTGCAGAATATTTTTATAAAGATGAGGCTACAGAACAAGCATTTATTGCATTAGCAGATGTAATCAATAAAAAGTCTTCTTATCAAAATGTGCAAAAGGCTACAAGCTATAAGGGAATCATCAAAGATGCAACATTGAAGCTTAGAAATTATTTAACAACTACACAAACTAGAAAAAATTCTTCATTAAAAGATGTACCTATTTTTTATTCTTCTCAAGAAGCTTTAGCTCTTTATTATATGAGCAATGAAAAAGAAAAAGATGTAAAGGATATACAACAAAAATACAAATTAAATAATAAAGATGACGTATTGTCTTATAGCCAGGATATTATGGGAATTATTGCTTCTGGACAAAATCCTAAAAAATATAAGGATAAAAATTATGTACAAGAATTGATGAATTTACAAAATGAAGAAGGAAAATTTGTAGAAAAAGGAAAAGATTCAAATGTATATAAGCAGTCTTATGCAATAATAGCGTTAGATTTGGCACAAGAAGAATATGATGAAAAAAAAGCAATAACTGCTTTAATCAATATGAAAGATCAAGATCATTTTGAAGATGTTGAAGAGACTGCATGGGCTTTAATTGCTTTATCTAAACATAAAGATATAAAAGGTGTTTCTGAATTAGTAGATTCAGCGATCCAGTATTTAAAATCTAATCAATCAGAAAATGGTGGATTTGATATGGGCGGATGCGGAGATACTCCTCAATATACAGGACTAGTAATTCAAGCTTTAATGGCAAATGATATAGATCCTATGTCTAAGGAATGGATGAAGGGCGATAAAAATTTAGTTACATCTATGCTTCATGATCAAATGGAGGATGGTACTTTTAGAGCTTGTGAAATGATGGGGGATTATGTAGATATTCCTTCTACAGAACGTGCTTTTGCCGCTCTTTCAGATCTATATATGGGAAAATCTATGTATAAAAATATAGAGCCTGTATTAGATGATTCAGATATTTTGAAAAAGACAATCAAAGAATTAAAGGACTATTATAAAAAAGATAATAAATATAATTATATTCAGGCAATGGCTTTAAATTTGGCTGGATTAGATAAAAGTGAGCTTCAAAATCAATTGGAATTAAGAGAAGATGAAGCTAAAAGAACGTATATTGTTTTAGATAATGAAACAGAGATGTATGCTAAAAATATTATGGGGATTATTGGATCAGGAGAAGACCCTAGAAATTATAAAGGTAAAAATTATGTAGAAGCCTTGGAGAAATCCCAAAACAAAGATGGAATTTTTAATATAGACGGAAATAATGTAGGTACACAGGCTTATAGTATGATTGCATTAGATATGGCTGATGGAACATATGATGTGCAAAAAGCAATTGAGGTCTTAACATCTGAGTATGAAAAATTAAAAAATCCTAGTGTATATACTACATCAGAAGTGCTTATTGCATTGTCTTTTCATAAAGATTTAGAACATGTAAATTCTAAGATAGATATGTATGTAAAGGATTTAAAAGAGATGCAAATTGATACAGGAGGATTTGATTATAATAAAGGCAGTATTAGTAGTGATCCTCATGAAGTATCTGAGTACGATGCAATAGCTCTTCAAGCTATGATTGCAGCAGGAAAAGATCCTTTTTCAGAGGAATTTAAGAAAAATGGAAAGACTGTTTTAGATGGTATGATGGCATTTAAAAAAGATGATCATTTTGTATATGATATTCAAAAATCTAGTTATAAAGAATATACAGATTCAGCAACAGGTATGGTTCTTGCAGCATTAATAGATGTAGATACTCAAAAATCTATGTATCATACTTTAAAGATCAAATATGAACAAAAGCCTATAGAAGAAAATAGTAATCAGGAAAAGATAAAAGATGCGATCCAAGATTTGAGAAAGTATTATGAGAAGAAAGATCAATTTACATTTAGAGAAACTATAGCATATCACTATTCTAGTGATAAAATTTATGAGGATATAAAAAAGATACAACAAAAATATAAAATCAGAGAAAATCCAGCTCAAGCTTCAGACTATGCGTCTAATATCATAGGGTTAATTGCAGCAGGAAAAAATCCAAGAAATGCTTATGGTAAAAATTATGTACAAGAGCTTACAAATTATCAGAAAGAAAATGGAATATTTGAAGTAAAAGCAGAAGGAACATATCCTACTCAAACAGCTTTTAGTATGATTGCATTAGATATGGCAGATGCACAGTATCAAGTACAAAAAGCAGTAACAGCATTAATGAGTTTTCAAAAAAGTGATGGAAGTTTTGGAGACATTGATACAACAGCTATGAGTATTATGGCTCTTGGAAAGCATAAAAATATAGAGGGTGTAAAGAATTGCATAGATCAAGGGGTTTCATATATTCATAAACAGCAACAAGATACAGGAGGATTTGTGGCATGGGGACAAAACAATCCATATACTACAGCTGCTGTGATTCAAGGGCTGATTGCTGTAGGAGAAAATCCATTACAAGAGAAATGGGTAAAGAATGGAAAAAATATGTTAGATTTTTTACTTTCATTTAAAGTAGAAGATCATTTTGAAAATAAATCTGAGTATGGATCAGAAATTAACAGTGTAACAGAACAATGTTTTATGGCTTTAGCTGATTTATATAAAGGAAAGTCTATGTATCACGAATTGAGAATGATTGATGTAGAACCAACTCGTATTAGTAAGATTGAGATTCAAAAACCAAATATAAATGCACTCAAAGTAAATAACACTTTAAAACTCCATGTAAAAATATGGGATGAAGAAAATAAAGAAATCATTACAGAAAAAATTGAGTGGAAAAGTTTAGATGAAAAAATTGCAACAATAGATGAAGCTGGAGTTGTAAGAGGAATTCAAGAAGGAAAAGTAAGCATTACTGCTAAGGTTGTTGGAAATGAAAAAATTCAAGATACAATAGAACTAAAGGTAGAAGCTTTACCTATGAAAAATTTTGATATTACAAAAATAGGAGAAGAAGTATTTAAAAATGGAAAAGAAGCAAAAGTACAAGTAAAAGTGAAAAATAATGGAGAAAATAATCAAAATGTTACTTTGATTATTGCATTATATAATCAAGACAATGGAAAAATGATCAATTATTCTTATGTGATAGAAAATATAAATCAAGGAGAGAGTAAAGATCTGATTGGAGGATTTTTAGTTCCTCAAAATGGAAATTATCAAGTCAAAAGCTTTGTATGGGATAATTTTGAAGATCAAAATATACTATTAATCAATCCTTTTGTTGTAGAAGTTCAAAAATAATGAATAGGCTTTAGCTTCTCTATTATAGGGAAGCTAAAGTATATAATTGTTGAGGAGGAAAAGAATGAAAAAAATTTTATGTATTATAGGTATGATTTTATGCATGACTATATCTTCTTTTGCACAGATTCATATAGAAAGTAGAATCAATGGGGAGGAAATTCAGTTCATAGGAAATACAAATCATTATGATGCCCCAGTATCATTGCAAGTATTTGATGATTCTCAAAAATACTATATGAATCAAGGAAAAACAGATCAAGAGGGGAATTTTAAATTTTCGTTTTCATTGGACAAAAATAAAAAATATAAAGCTAGGTTTAATATTGAAGGAGATAAACAAGAAGTAGATTTAAATTTAGTAAATGGTGGAGATCATAATAATTCTAATAATAAAGAGAGGGTTTCTATATATATAAAAGGATACAAAGGAATTATATTGCCATATACGGAAGTAGAGATGAAAAAAAATGATACAGTATTAAGTATTACAAAAAGAATATTAGAACAAAATAATAAAAGTTATGTAGATAGAGAAGGATATATTGCAAGCATAGATGGACAAGGAGAATTTGATAAAGGTAAAAAAAGTGGATGGATGTTTTCTATAAATGAAAAATTTCCAGATGTAGGAGCAGGGGTTGTACAAGTACATAATGGAGATACAATTAAATGGCTCTATACGGTAGATCTTGGGCAAGATATTGGAGGAGGAGGCAGTGTTTCTTCCAAAAAAAATGAAAAAGTGCAAAATCAAATAGACCATATTCAAAATATGATCAAGGATAAAAATGTAAACGAAAAAGATATTACAAAGGCCATTAGTGATGTTGCAGAGCAATTGAATAAAAAAGTAGAAGAAATAAAAACAGAGGAAGATGTTAAAAATTTAGTATTTTATGGGAAAGATTTTTCTAAGTCTATACAAAAGGCTATAGAAAAAGTAAAAAGTGAAGAAGGAGCAAAAACAGTAGTCAAAGAAAATATAAAAATAGTAAATATATTAGGAAAAGCTTCAGAAAAAATATCTAGATCAGAGAATCAAAAAGAAATCAATCAAGTAGTCAAAGAAAATATAGAAAATACTATTAAGCTTATGGATAAAATAAATGATTCTAAAGAAGTTACTATTTTAGCAGGTGAATTTATAGATGCAAATGGAAAAGTAATTAAAGGAATAGGCAAGGAAAATGCAAAAGATATTATAGAAAATACTCAAAAGCTTATGGAAAAGACTTTGGAAAAAGCAAGTACAAAAAAAATTGAAAAAGCAAATATAGAACAAGAAAAAGCAACTATTGTAGTAGGTGAAAATACTGTAAAGGAATTGGCTAAGGATATAGAAAATACAGTAAAAATCTTAGAAGAAAAATGTAATAAAAATCATATAGAAGCTAAGAATATAGAAGGCAAGATGATTCTTCAAATGCCAAATATAAATAAACAAGAAGTAGAAACCATTTTACCAGCTAATACAATAAAAATAGCAAAAGAAAACAATATAGAAAAAGTTCTTGTGAAAACAGAAAAAGCAGTGTTTACCCTTACACAAAATACATTTGAGGAAGTAAAAGACAATATTATATTGAATGTAAAGGAAATAGAAAAAAATACATTGTATTCTTTTATACCTAAAGAAAGTACAGTAGTAGATTTGACAGTTTATTTAGGGGAAAAACCGATTAAAGAATTTAAAGAAAAAATAAAAGTAGCTATTTTATACAATGGAGAAGTTAAAAAAGAAGAAGTAGTGCAAGTATTTTATCTAAAGGATAAGGAAACTATAGAAAACATGGGTGGTCAATATGATCAAGATACAAAGATGGTTACCTTTGAAACAAGTCATTTTAGCAAATATTTTGCTCAAAAAGTAGAAAAAGAAGAAATAAAAATAGGATTTCATGATTTAAAAGATTATGAATGGGCAAAGGAAGCTATAGAAGAAATGGCTCAAAAAGGTATCATCAATGGAAGAAGTAAAGAGCTATTTGACCCGAGTGCATCTATTACAAGAGCAGAATTTGCAACTTTAATTACAAAAATGCTTCAATTAGATACAGAAGATACAAAATTAAGCTTTACAGATGTAAAAGAAAATCAATGGTATGCTCCATATGTAAAAGCTGCTTACAAAAATGGACTCATTAGTGGAAGAAGCAAAACTATATTTGATCCAAATGGAAAAATTACAAGAGAAGAAATGGCAACAATTATTGGAAAGGTACTGACTCAAAAAGGAAAAGAAAAAGCAAGTATAAATGAATTAGAAAGATTTATTGATCAAGCAAATATAGCTTCTTGGGCAAATGAGAATGCAGCATTATGTGTAAAAGAATCTATTATTAGTGGAATGCCAGATGGTACTTTTATGCCAAAAGAAAATGCAAACAGAGCACAAGCAGCTGTTATGCTTTACAAATTATATAAATCCATACAATAAAACAAAAAACGCTAGCATATGCTGGCATTTTTGTTTTTATATATCTATAGTCATAAAATAAGAAATTTTCAAATAAAATATCCAGTATTGAAAAAATATGAGAAATAATATAAAATATTACATGTCTGAATTCGACATATTAATACTTTTTTAGTAATAATTATAATTTAAACTACATAGTATTTTAATTTAGGTTCTTCTTTTGAGAAGATAAAAAGGGAATTAGGTGAAAATCCTAAGCGGTCCAGCCACTGTAAGTGGGGAGCAATTCTTTGACATACCACTGAAATATATTTTATTTTGGGAAGGGAAAGGAAAGCGTTAATCCACAAGCCAGGAGACCTATCTAAATTTTTTAGCATACTTCCTTCTAGGGTTAAGGAAAGTGCAAGGTATATAAATGTTTATGAAGATATTTATAAAAAATCCTTGACTTTCTTTGAAAGTCAAGGATTTTTGTATAATTAAACAAAATAGGTATAGAAAGGAGCATTTAAGATGAATAAACGAGTAATGAGTGTTTTATTGATGATTGTTTTATTATGTAGTGGAATACCCTTTGATTTTGTATATGGACAAACAGATCATGAAGAAGATATGTTCATAGAAGATCAAGAAAGTAAAATTGAACAAAAAGAAATAGGGGCAGGAGAAAGTATAAAAGAAATTGATAACCAATCCAAATATGAAAAGCATATAGCTTTTAGAAGTGAACCAAAAAAAACAGAAATAAAAGTAGGAGAAACAATAAGCTTATATGCAATGGTAGTAGATGATGAAGGAAATGAAGATACGTACTGGGATGATTTAGATGGAGATGTACCAAGTTATACAAAATATAGCTGGAGCAGTGAAGATGAAAAGATAGCGATAGCCAAGGGAGAACAATGGGAGGAAGATACAGGAAATATAACGGGAATCAGTGCTGGAAAAGTAAAAATAAAAATAGAAAGCAAAGACTGTAAAAATTGTGAGGCAAAGGAAATAGAAATTACAGTAATTGATGACAGACCTAAATATGAAAGACACATAGCATTTAGAAGTAAGCCAAAAAAAACAGAAATAAAAGTAGGAGAAACAATAAGCTTATATGCAATGGTAGTAGATGATGAAGGAAATGAAGATACGTACTGGGATGATTTAGATGGAGATGTACCAAGTTATACAAAATATAGCTGGAGCAGTGAAGATGAAAAAATAGCAACAGCCAAGGCAGGCCAATGGGAGGAAGATACAGGAAATATAACGGGAATCAGTGTTGGAAAAGTAAAAATAAAAATAGAAAGCAAAGACTGTAAAAATTGTGAGCCAAAGGAAATAGAAATTACAGTAGTAGAGGATGAACCTATTCAAGAAGTTGGAGAGATAGATCATATAAATATTTCTTTAGATCAAGATATAAAAGAAATAGAATGTGGAAGAAATATTAAAGTAAATGTTATAGCTAAAGATAAAAATAAAAAAGAAATAAAAAATCCACAAATAAAATGGAGTATAGAACCTGTAGATATTGTAACAATAGATGAACAGTATATAATACATACCCTAAAAGAGGGAGATGTAAGCATTAAGGCTGTGACTCAAAGTACAGATAAAGAAATGATAGAAAGCAATAGTATTACATTGGAAGTTACAAAATCAAAAACAAGAGAAGAAAAGATTCAAGAAGCTATAGAGGAGCTTACAATACGATATAAAAATCCAACCTTTTATGGATCCGAATATACTTTAAGCAAATATGTAGGAGAATTGGCATTATCACTAAGATATTCAGGTATGGATATAGAGGAAATTAACAATACAAAAAGGATATTTCCAACAGATGCAGGAACATATGACCTTTTAAATACTTCAAAAAATATTATGACTCTTATTGCAGTGAATGAAGATCCCAAAAAAGAGATAGAAAAAATACTTGATGATTCATTTGTCTTTTATGAAGATATAGATGAAAACAAAGAAGATAAACTTGTTTATGCTATTATTGCTTTAGACATGACTAATGCAAAATATGATTCAGAAAAAGCTGTAAAAGCTTTAATACATAAAATAAAAAAAGATGATAATGGAAATTTCTATTTTGAAAGATATGAAAATCCAGATATGGAGTTAACAGCAAAAGCAATGATTGCATTTTCAAAACATAAAGATATAGATGGTGCGGTAGATGCCATTAATGGTATAAAAAAGTTTTTCAAAAGTGCACAAAGTGAATCGGGATTAATAAAAGAAGAAACTTCCTTTTCAAATCAAGAAAGCTGTTTGATTACAAGTGCAGTGATTCAGGGAATCATAGCAATAGGAGAGAGTCCTTTAGACGAATATTGGAGGATACAAGATCAGTATAAAAATCAAAATAATTTAGTAGATGCAATGCTTATGTGTAGAGATGGACAAAGATTTAAAAGTTCATTTAATGGAAGCGTAGCAGATATTCAAACAAATGCAGCTATGGGGGCTTTGGTAGATCTAAAGGCACAGGCTTCTATGTATCATAATATTAAATATGTAAAAGAAGGAGCTCCTTCTAGAATAGAAATAAAAAGTAACGAGTCGGTTGTATTAACAGAAGGAGATCAATTACAAATCAAAGCTATTGTATATGATGAACAAAATTATCAAATAAAAAATCCAGTTGTTTTATGGGAAAGCAGTGATTTAACAAAAGCAACAGTAGAAAATGGAGTCATAAGAGCTTTAGCAGAAGGAACTGTAAAAATAAAGGCGTATTTAGAAAATAATAAAGAAATATCAGATGAAATTATAATTCAGATCCAATCAGGAATATCTGATGAAGTTTTAAAACAAAGAGTTAAAGAGGAAATAGAATTTTTAAAAGGTTATTATAAAGAATATAATCAGTATGAATTTTTAGCAGCTCCAGCAGCGATAACAGCAGGAATGGACAAAGAAATGATTCAAAAGAAGATATATAGATATTCAAGACCTACGGCTCTTCAATATGCAAGAATGATTATTGCGGTTAGGGGAAGTGGGCAAGATCCTAGAAAAGATGAATTTAAAAAAGATACATTTAAGAATTATGTAGACCTATTAAGGGCACATCAAATCAAAGATGGTGAAAATAAGGGACAGTTCATTATTAATGAATCTATGGATTCTAAAAACATTGAAACACTAGCTTGTTGTATTATGGCGCTAGATATGGTAGATGCAGATTACAATAAAGAAGAAGCTGTAAAAGCATTGTTATGTTTAATGAATGTATCTAATAAAGAGAATGTTTCAGGATATGAAGAAATAAAATCAGAGGCGTTGGCTTTAACGGCATTGGCAAAGCATAAGGATATAGGTGGGGTTGAGGAAAAAATAAATGAGTGGATAGAGTATATCAAAAAACAACAAAATGAAGATGGTGGATTTGATGCAAATGGAGGATATTTTAAAAATAGTCCAATCACAACAGGAACTGTGATCCAAGGGTTAATTGCTAATGGTATCAATCCCCTTTATGATAAAGTATGGATGAAAAATAAAAAAACAATGTTAGATAGTATGTTAAAAAGTAAGTTTGTATCTCCTACAGGAGATTTAAAAAATTCAGGATTTTGTCAAGGAGAAGGATTAGATTTTAAAAATGAGAAAGCTACTTATAATGCTTTTGCAGCATTAGTGGATATGTATGAAAATAAATCTATGTTTGAAATTCATTCTATCAAATATGATGAAAGTATTCAGCCAAAAGATGTGGCTACCGTTTCTATATTAAAACCAAAGAATGATAAAATTTTGATAGGACAAGAGCTCAAGCTACAATTAGTTGCTTTTGACGATCAATATAATTGGATAGAGAATCCTTCTATTGTATGGTCCTCTTCTGATGAAGATATAGCCAGTGTAAAAAATGGGGTAGTTAATGGAAAAAAAACAGGAAATGTAACCATTACGGCCACTGTAGAAGGTACAACTATAAAAAATGAGATGCATTTAAGTGTAGAAGATTTGGAAATAAAAAATGTAAAAATACAATGTAATAAAAATAAAATAAGAAAAGATGATGTTATTTTATTAAGTGCAAATTCCTTTGATAAAATAGGCAATGAAATAAAAGGAGTAAAATGTATTTGGTCTGTAGATAATGAAAATGTTGCAAACATATATGAAGAAGAAGGAAAAATATATCTTAAGGCTTTATCTACAGGAAAAGTAGTGATAAAAGCTGTTTTAGAGGAAAATAAAAATGTTTGTGAGTCTATTTCGATAGATATTATCAATAAAAAATCAGCTCAGGTAAAGGTCAGAGTAGAAGGACTAAAAGATATCATCGTACCAGAAATTGAATTAGAAATAGATAATTTTGATATGGCTTTATATGGAAATGGAAACTCTGTTTTAAAAGAAGCTCCAACAGCTATGAATGCTCTTATAAAAGCTCTAAAGAGTAAAGATATAGATTGTACGGATAAAAATAAATTTGATGCAGGAATGGATCTATCTATTTTATCAAATATCAATGGATTAAAAGAAGGACAAGAAGGACCTAATAGTGGATGGATGTATTATATCAATAATCAATATGTAAATGACTATTTTGTAAATACAACCATAAAGGATGGAGATTCTATATGTGTATTTTATGTGAAGGATTATCAAAAACAATCTTATTCTTATTTTGATAAAACACAAGTTGTTGTTCAACCTAATGAAGAATTTACTTTGAATTTAAAGACATATATAAGTACAGATATGACAAATCGTGAAAAAACAAATGTAAAAAATGCTCAAATTCTAGTCAATCAAAAGCCTTATATGATCAATGGAGAAAATATAACAACAGATCATCTTGGAAATGCTACATTAAGATTTGATAAAGAAGGAGAATATATGATTGGTGCAGTTTATGAGGATGAAAGCTTAAATATTGTTGCAGCTTATTGTAAAGTAAAAGTTACAAATGATGTAAAAAATAATAAATTAGAATGGAGTTTATTAAATCAAGAGGATTTTCATTGTGGAGAAGAAGTAAAACTAAGAATGAAAGTAAAGAATAAAGGAATACAATCTAGCAATATGATTTGTGTCATTCAATTAATAGATGAAAACAATAAAGTATTAAAGGGAAGTAGTATAGAAAAAGAATTATTAGATGGAGAAGAAACGATTTTATCTCCTGGATTTGCTATTCCTGATTGTGGAGAATATAAAATAAAAGTATTTTTGACAGATGAAAAAATAGACCTATCCAAACCAGTAAAAGTGATAAGTATCAACTAAAGGGGAGAAAAATATGATAAGAAAAAATAGGAAGATACTGATTGTAATTGCATGTAGCTGTATTTTTACACTGACTGCTCAACTAGGTATTTCTTACGGAGATACAGCTTTGCCTAAAAAGTATGATTTAAGAGAAGAAAATAGAGTAACAGCAGTAAGGGATCAAGGAAAGGTGAATGGATGCTGGGCTTTTGCAGCCCTCTCTTCCCTAGAATCCAATATGAAGGATAAGAATATAGACATAGATTTTTCAGAAAACCATATGATGACCCATCATGGTTTTGATTTAAAACCTACCGATGGAGGAAATATTTATATGGCTGTAGCTTACCTTGCAAGTTTTAAAGGACCTGTCCTAGAAGAAAAAGATCCGTACTTGGGAACTCCTATTAAAAGAGAAATATATGGAGAAGATGCTCAAATTAAAGATGTAATATTTATCCCTAAAAGAAAGGATTTTAAAGATAACGAAAAAATAAAAAAAGCAATCCACACTTATGGAGCGGTTTATACAAATATAAAATGGGATGATGATTATTATAATAAAGAAAAAAAAGCTTATGGAAGTACTAGCAAATTAAAAGGATATGACCATACAGTAACCATAATAGGATGGGATGATGATTATCCAAAGGAAAATTTTAAAAGCAATGAAATATATGGAGACGGAGCATTTTTATGTAAAAACAGCTGGGGAACAAGCTTTGGAGATGAAGGGTATTTTTATATCTCTTATTATGATTTTAATATAGGAGATACTGAAAACGCAGTTTTTGTAGGAAGAGAAAAACAATATGACAATATTTATCAATATGACCCATTAGGACAAACTACAGAATATGGTTTTGGAATGGATACAGCCTGGTTCTCTAATATATTTGAAGCTAAAGCTTCAAATGAAAAATTAAGTGGAGTAAGTTTTTATACTAGAGGAGAAGAATCAGAATATGAAATTTGGATATGCAGAAATTTTGAAGATATCCATTCTTTTTCAACAAAAGAAAAAATCAAAAGTGGAAAAATAGATTCTATGGGTTACCATACGATTTCTATAGACTCTATTGAACTTTCTAAAAATGAGAAATTCGCAGTGATTGTAAAATTAATAACAAAAGGGAGCAAGGATCCTATAGCCATAGAAAGTCCTAAGGGATTTAAGTCTAGTAAAGCAAGATCAAACCAAGGAGAAAGTTATATTAGTACAGAAGGAAATGATTGGAAAGATATAACTTTCTATGAACCCAATACAAATGTTTGTTTGAAAGCTTTTACCAATGGAGGAGAAAAGGTTCATGTAAAAAGAAATTTATGGATAGAGAAAATAGATTCAATAAGTTTTTCAAATGGAGAGGAAGCTTTCTTAAAATTGAAAATAAAAAATGAAGGAAATCAGTCAGAGAAAGTAGCTTTAATGGTGGGATTATATGATGAAAATAATAAAATGGTAAATCATAGCTATATTAATGAAGAAATAAAACCTAATGAAGAAATAAAATTGTCTTCATCTGTATATGTTCCAGAGAAAGGGAAATATACAGCAAGAGGCTTTGTATGGGATGATTCAGACCATGGTATTTCTTATAATAGAAATCCTATAGAAATAACTATACAATAGAGGAGACTATAAATATGAATAAAAGAAAAATAGGAATGCTTGTATTGTCTTTATGGATGATAGTATCACTTAGTATGACTTCCTTTGGGCAAATTATAATAGAGCAACAAATAAAAGGAGAAAATATAATCATTAGTGGTCATAGTGATTATAAAGATCAACCTATTAGTATTCAAATTAATGATGAGAAGAAAAAAGTTTATTTTGACCAAGTATTAACAGACAAAGATGGAAATTTCAAATTTCAATCTCAAGTAAATACCAACAAATCATATCAAGGATACGTATTAGTAGAAGGAGAAAAAGAAAGTTTTATTTTTCATACAGATAAAGAAGATTCTTCTGTAGAAAAAGAAAAAACAAATGAAGAAAGAATTGAAGAAATTATAAAATCTCTAAGAAAGAAGTATAAAGAAAAAGAAAATTTTACTTTCAGAGAAGCTATAGGATATTGTTATACAAGTGATGATTTAGATCATGATAAAGCAACCATAAAGGAAAAATATAAAGAAAAAACAGAATGTAGATATCCAACTGATTATGCAGGAAATATAATAGGAATTATTGCAAAAGGTTTTGACCCCAAAAAATATGAAGATGGAAAATATGTAGATCTATTGATCAAGGCTCAAAAACCAAATGGAGTATTTGAAATCAATGGAGAAGGAAATCAATCTACTCAATTAGCTTGGAGCATCATATCTCTTGATATGGCCAAGGCACAATATAATGAAGAAGGCGCTATAAAAGCATTAATGAATAGTCAAGACAAGCAAGGAAGTTTTGGAAGTATAGATCATACAAGTATGTGTATGATGGCCCTTCAAAAGCATAAAAATATAAATCAAGTAGAAGATAGAATTATTAAAGCCAAGGAATATTTATTTAATCATAAGAAAAATATTATAGAGCAAGGAAACGTATTTACTTTATCTACAGTCATACAAGGACTTGTTTCCATAGGAGGAAATCCTTTATCTAAGGATTGGACGGTAGAAGGAAAAAATATGTTTGGAGCATTGTTAGATTGTGAAAAAGATGGACACTTTGGAAGTGGTATGGCAAATGAGCAAGCTTTTCTAGCTCTTTCAGATTTATATAAAAAAGAATCCATGTTTACAAAAGTCAACATCAATAATGAAGGATTCGACAATTCATCTGGAAAAGAAGAAAATAATCCAACAGATCAAGGTGGAGGAAATAAATCAAATCAAGAGCAAAAGGTTAATATATCTATAAAAGGATATGATAACAATCCTAATATTTATAAAAAAGAAGTTCAAATCAAAAAAGAAGACACTGTTTTAATCCTTACGAAAAAAATATTAGATGAACAAGGTGTTTCTTATGAAGAGAAGAATGGATATTTTAAAAGAATAGGAAAATATGGAGAAAAAGATAAAGGTCTTAATAGCGGTTGGATGTTCAATGTGAATGGAGATACACCTAATAAGGGAGCAGGAGAATATGTTTTAAAGGCAGGAGATGTAATTGAGTGGTTCTATACCAGTGATTATACAAAAGATTCTAGAAATAAAAATAATTCATCAAAAAAAGAAATAGCAATAGATTCGAAAATTGAAAAAATTAATGATATTTTCAAGGATAAAAATGCAAAAGAAGAAGATATTACAAAATTAATCAAAGAAGCTGTAGAACAATTTAAAGAAAATGAGATTCAAACAGAAAAAGCTGCGCAAGATATGGTGAAATATACAAAAGATTTTTCTAAGTCTATACAAAAGGTTATAGAAAAAGTAAAAAGTGAAGAAGGAGCAAAAACAGTAGTCAAAGAAAATATAAAAATAGTAAATATATTAGGAAAAGCTTCAGAAAAAATATCTAGATCAGAGAATCAAAAAGAAGTCAATCAAGTAGTCAAAGAAAATATAGAAAATACTATTAAGCTTATGGATAAAATAAATGATTCTAAAGAAGTTACTATTTTAGCAGGTGAATTTATAGATGCAAATGGAAAAGTAATTAAAGGAATAGGCAAGGAAAATGCAAAAGATATTATAGAAAATACTCAAAAGCTTATGGAAAAGACTTTGGAAAAAGCAAGTACAAAAAAAATTGAAAAAGCAAATATAGAACAAGAAAAAGCAACTATTGTAGTAGGTGAAAATACTGTAAAGGAATTGGCTAAGGATATAGAAAATACAGTAAAAATCTTAGAAGAAAAATGTAATAAAAATCATATAGAAGCTAAGAATATAGAAGGCAAGATGATTCTTCAAATGCCAAATATAAATAAACAAGAAGTAGAAACCATTTTACCAGCTAATACAATAAAAATAGCAAAAGAAAACAATATAGAAAAAGTTCTTGTGAAAACAGAAAAAGCAGTGTTTACCCTTACACAAAATACATTTGAGGAAGTAAAAGACAATATTATATTGAATGTAAAGGAAATAGAAAAAAATACATTGTATTCTTTTATACCTAAAGAAAGTACAGTAGTAGATTTGACAGTTTATTTAGGGGAAAAACCGATTAAAGAATTTAAAGAAAAAATAAAAGTAGCTATTTTATACAATGGAGAAGTTAAAAAAGAAGAAGTAGTGCAAGTATTTTATCTAAAGGATAAGGAAACTATAGAAAACATGGGTGGTCAATATGATCAAGATACAAAGATGGTTACCTTTGAAACAAGTCATTTTAGCAAATATTTTGCTCAAAAAGTAGAAAAAGAAGAAATAAAAATAGGATTTCATGATTTAAAAGATTATGAATGGGCAAAGGAAGCTATAGAAGAAATGGCTCAAAAAGGTATCATCAATGGAAGAAGTAAAGAGCTATTTGACCCGAGTGCATCTATTACAAGAGCAGAATTTGCAACTTTAATTACAAAAATGCTTCAATTAGATACAGAAGATATAAAATTAAGCTTTACAGATGTAAAAGAAAATCAATGGTATGCTCCATATGTAAAAGCTGCTTACAAAAATGGACTCATTAGTGGAAGAAGCAAAACTATATTTGATCCAAATGGAAAAATTACAAGAGAAGAAATGGCAACAATTATTGGAAAGGTACTGACTCAAAAAGGAAAAGAAAAAGCAAGTATAAATGAATTAGAAAGATTTACTGATCAAGCAAATATAGCTTCTTGGGCAAATGAGAATGCAGCATTATGTGTAAAAGAATCTATTATTAGTGGAATGCCAGATGGCACTTTTATGCCAAAAGAAAATGCAAACAGAGCACAAGCAGCTGTGATCCTTTACAAATTATACCATTTAGTTATAGAATGAAATGAACCATAAAAACTGCTAGTATATGCTAGCAGTTTTTATTACAAAAGAAGAAGGTGAAAATATGAAAGAAATTGCCATTTATGGAAAGGGAGGTATTGGAAAATCAACCATATCCTCCAATTTATCAGCAGCTTTATCTAAACTAGGAAAAAAGGTTCTTCAAATAGGTTGTGATCCTAAGCATGACTCTACAAGACTTTTATTAGGGGGAGAAAATATTACGACAGTTCTTGACTATATAAGAGATATGTCTCCTGATGAATATAAAATAGAAGATGTGATCAAACAAGGCTATGGGAAAGTAGATTGTGTAGAAGCAGGAGGGCCTAACCCAGGAGTAGGGTGTGCTGGACGAGGAATCCTTACTACTTTTGATTTATTGGAAAGATTTTCTGTAAAGGATAGAGGATATGATCTTGTTCTTTATGATGTATTAGGAGATGTAGTTTGTGGAGGTTTTGCCGTTCCTATTCGTCATGAATATGCAGATGTTGTATATATTGTTACATCAGGAGAATTTATGTCTATTTATGCTGCCAATAATATTTTAAGAGGAATTAAAAACTATGATGATCATATGAAGAGAGTAGGAGGATTGATTTTCAATCAAAGGGGAGTAGAGTATGAAACGGAAAGAGTGAAAAGATTTTCAGAAAAAGTAGGAACCCCTATTTGTGAAACTTTCCCAAGAAGTGATGAGTTTACAAATTCTGAAAGACTAAGTATTCCTCTAGTAGAAATGAAAGACTCCTCTCTTTCTACTAAATTTTTAAATTTAGCTCAAAGAATTATGGATACAAATGAATTTTATGAAGCGAAGCCTCTTACAGATGAAGAGTTGGAAATGGTGGTATTAGGACAAAAAAGAAAAAATAGTACTTCAGTGAAAAAAACTGAAAAAATAGAAGAGAAAAAATGTAGTCATAAACATTCTTATCAAGAGTATTTATCTAAAAATGTATTATATAGAGAGCCATTACATGGATGTGCTTTTAATGGAGCTGTCAATATTGCCATTCAATTAGAAGATGCTATGACTATTGCCCATGGACCTAAGAGCTGTGCACATATTTCTTATCAAACCATTACATCTATAGGAAGAAGAAGCTTATATGAAAGAGGACTTTTTATGCCTGTCCAAATGGATCCTCCTCTTGTAAGTTCTGAAATGAATGAAGGGGTTATGGTATTTGGAGGAGTAGAAGAGTTAAAAAATAAAGTGAAGAAATTAAAAAAATATGATCCAAAAGCATTCTTTTTAGTAACTACCTGTCCATCAGGGATTATAGGAGATGATATAGAACAAGTAAAAAGTATAGAAGAAGATGTTCCTATTATTCCTATAAAAACAGATGGAAATATTACAGGCGATTATCTTCAAGGAATGATTTATGCTTATATGGAGATTGCAAGAGGGCTTATTAAAAAATCTGTAAAACCTCAAGAAAATAGGGTCAATATTTTAGCTGAAAAAACAATTGCTAAAAATACAGAAGAAAATTTTGAGAGAATAAAAGAAATTCTTTCTGCTATGGATCTAGAGGTCAATTGCAGATATATTTGCAGAACAAATGTCAATGATATTCAAAACTTTATGAGAGGAAAAGTAAATCTATTAGCATATGAAGATTATATGGGAAGAATAATGAAAAGTTTCTTTGAAAAAGAATATGAAGCAAATTTTTTTGAACATCCTTTTCCAGTAGGATTTTTTGATACACAAAAATGGATCAAAGATTTAGCCAAAAGATTTAAAAAAGAAGACAAGGTAGAAGATCTTATTGAAAAAAATAAAAAAGAATATGAAAAAGAAATTGATAAATTAAAGAGACATCTTAAAAATAAAAAATTGATGATTGTGACTTACAATCATAATATAGATTGGATTTTAGATGTGGCTATAGATATAGGAATGAATATTGTAAAGGTATGCATTTTAAATTATTCACAGGATAATTTGTTTCAAACAAAACATAAAGATAAATTTTTAATAGAAACCCATTATGATCAAAACAAAAGAGGAGAGGACATAAAAAAATATAAACCAGATATTGTTCTTTCCAATTATACTTCACCCTCTTTAGATGGAGAAGCATTGACAGATAATATTCCATTATGCCCAGATGTAGGATTTTTTAGTGGACTAAATTTGGCAAAAAGATGGGCAGGATTATTTGAATTTCATGTAAAAGAGGGGTGGAAAGAAGATGAAAAATTATTCTCAAAATATTATGGGCGATAGTTTGACAGGAGCATTGTTGGCTTTAGAAGGAATAAAAGATGGACTTGTTATATTAAATGGCCCTACAGGATGTAAATTTTATCATAGTGCCATATCTGATGGTCAATATCCAAGACAATTATCCTTTGATCCACTAAATTTTCCAGAAGAATTTTATTTTGGACAACCTAGAATTCCTTGTACGTATTTAGATGGATATGATTACGTGTATGGTGCTAGTGATAAATTAAAAAAAATATTAAAGACCATTAAAGAAGATGAATACAGTTTTTTAGCCATTGTGAATTCTCCAGGAGCTGCATTGATAGGAGATGATTTGAATCGATTCATAAAAAATGAAGTAAAAGGTATTCATTGTATTTCTATCGAAAGCACAGGGTTTTCTGGATTTTTCTCAGATGGATTTCAAAAGGCTATGATCAAAGTATTAGAGGATATTTTAAATGAAACAAAAGAAACCATTCCAAATAGTGTAAATCTCATAGGAATTCCTATTTATGATTTGTATTATGAAGGAAATATAAAAGAAATAAAAAGAATTTTAAATCTTTGTGGAATAAAAGTCATCTCTACCCTTTGTGCAGGGGATTCCATAAAAACTTTAAAAAATGCTTCAAAGGCAGAATATAATATTGTTCTATCTGCTGAATATGGATTAGATATAGCCAAATGGATGGATAAGCATTATCATATTCCTTATTTATTATTAGAAAAAGGAGCTCCTATAGGCTTTGATGCTACAAAAGAAATGATTGAACAATTATCTAATGTGCTAAAGATCCATATGGATCTATTTATAGAAGAATTAGAAAAGGCAAGGGCAAGAAGTTATTTATATATTTCAAGATTTCATTCTTTAACAGGACTACCTAAAGGGGCTACTTTTTCTATCAAAGCAGAGGCTTCCAGAGCATATGCTTTGACCAAATGGTTATATACCTATTTAGGGATGCTGCCTGTATCTATTGAAATTGTAAAAAGTAGTAATACTTTATTTGAAGAAAAATTGTTGCAGTTTTTAAAGGATTTATCTTATGAAGAGGTACTAAGTACTTTAATTTCTGAAAGAGTAGGACAAATTTTATTTGCAGATGGAAACACTATTGCACAGCTTAGATGGAATGAAAAAAAATTTACAGGAATAGAAATCTCTCTTCCTTCTTTGGGATATTTGCATATTATTCCTAAAAGTATATTTGGTATATCAGGAAGCTTGATGATTATAGAGCAAATATTAAATGGACTAAGGTTTTTATCATAGATACATTCATTTCAAATAGAGAAATAATCATTGAAAGAAATACCATAAGATGATAGAATAAATTGCATGAAATGTAGAAAATTGTTATATAGAGGAACGTGATAAAATGAAATTTCATCCATTAACAATGATATTATTTTCTATAACTTTGCTTTTCATGACCCTTGTATATTCTCATCCTATATATATTGCTTCTATACTTTTATTTATGATTATGAGTATATGTATTGTAGGAGAAGCTAAAAAGATCATAAGTAGCATAAAATATGGAATTTATGGAGCAATCCTTATAATCATCGTCAATCCTTTAGTATATCATGAAGGAAGAACGGTGATTTATGAAGGAATGAGACTTCCCATTATAGGAAGATTTAAAATTACTCTAGAAGCATTGGCTTATGGTGGAAATAGTGCTTTAAAGCTTATTTGTATTTTATTAATCTTTGCTTTTTATGGAGTTATGACAGATAGAGATGATACTTTTAGCTTTTTTTCAAAATATGCTCATAGACTCACTCTTACTTTGTCTATGACTATTAATATTATTCATAGATTAAAGCTAGAGGTTTTAAGAGTAAAGGATGTAATGATTCTAAGGGGAGTTAATTTTAAAGAAAAGAATATCATAAAAAGAGTAAAAGCTTATTATCCAATACTAAAGGTTATTTTTATGTCCTCTTTGGAAGGATCTTTAGATCGAGCAGAGTCTCTTTATTCAAGGGGATACGGAAAACATTCAAGAACTTCTTATTCAAAGCTTCAGATGAATGGAAGAGATTATTTATTTCTAAGTTTAAATACTATAGTATTAGCTGTATTTATATATGGATTATTGTCACAAAAAGGATTGGTGCTGTTTTATCCTACTTTTACAGGTTTTCATATAGAGAATCTTTTATTTGTAATTTGGATAGATGTAGCCCTATTTAGTTGTACTTTACTATTATGGGGGTGTAAAAGATGGAAATTTCTAAAATACAAGATTTAACTTATTATTATCCAAAAAAATCAGAGCCTGCACTAGAAAAAATTAATTTATCCATAAAAGAAGGAGAATTTGTTCTTTTGTTAGGAGAGTCAGGTTCAGGAAAATCCACATTAGGAAGAGTATTCAATAGAATTGTACCAGAGTTTTATGGAGGAAAAATACAGGGAAAGGTAGACAATCAAGTAGAAGTTGGAATGGTATTTCAAGATCCAGAAAAACAACTTGTCATGGACTGTGTAGAAAGAGAAATTGCTTTTGGACTAGAAAACTTAGGAAAACCATATGAAATTATGAGAAAAAAAGTAATGGAAGCTTTAAGCTTTTTAAATATATGGGATATTAAAGATAAGAAGACCTATGAGCTATCAGGAGGACAAAAGCAAAAGGTGGCCATAGGAGCTACTGTTGCTATGGGATATCGATTTTTGGTGTTAGATGAACCTACTTCTCAGCTAGATCCAGTAGCAGCAGAGGAGATACTTCATATTTTAAAAAGATTAAATGAAGAGTTAGGATATACAATTGTATTGATTGAGCAAAGAGTTGACCGATGTTTTCATTTAGCAGATCGAGTACTTTTTATGGAAAATGGAAAACTCTCATTTGATGGAGAACCACAAAGCTTTGTAAATTTTAGTTATGAAAATGGTAAAAACTTTTCTCCTTCTGTTTCTGAGTATTTTATTAGAAAAAAAGAAAGAGATGTTCCTTTGACAATAAAAGAAGGAAGAAAAAAAATTCGAAAAAATTTTTCTATGGATGAGTCTATACCTTTTACATATGAAGAAGAAAAAATATCTAATGAAGAAGTTATATCTATTCAAAATTTATCTTTTACCTATGAAAATGGGAAAGAAGCTTTAAAAAAATTAAATTTAACTGTTTTTGAAGGAGAAATTCTTGGAATTATGGGAGAAAATGGAGGAGGAAAATCTACTCTTCTTAAAAATATTTCAGGACTTGTAAAACCTACAAAGGGAAAACTAAAGGTAAAAAAAGAAGTAGGATACCTTTCTCAAAATCCAAATGATTATTTATTTAATGATACAGTATATGAAGAATTGAAATATACATTAGATCAAAAGAACATAAAAGATTTATCTAGAATTGATAAAGTTTTAAAAGATTTAGAGATCTTTCATTATAGAGATAAAAATCCAAGGGACTTAAGTGGAGGAGAAAAGCAAAGAGTCGCTTTAGGTTCTATACTGGTTATGGAGCCTGAGATTTTGATTTTAGATGAGCCTACAAGAGGGCTAGATCGAAATCTGAAAGAAAGATTAGGAAAAATTATAAATGATTTAAAAAACAAAGGAAAAACTATTATTTTAGTTACGCATGATGCAGAATTTGTGTCAAAATATTGTGGTAGAGTATGCTTGATGTTTGATGGAACTATGGCTCAGATGGGCTCAAAGTATCATGTATTGACAGAAGGAATTTACTATACTACTCAAATGAATAAATTATTTAATGGATACATAGATCATATTCTTACTTTAGAGGATGCTTTAAAAGCCACCAAAGAAGAGGTGAGCATATGAATTATGGAGTCATATCAGCGGCGACCATATTGATTTGCTTTATATTGATTTTTATTTCTTATGAAAGAAAAAAAGTTTCAGTAAAAGAAATATCTTTAATTGCTACTTTGTCTGCTTTAGCAGGAGTAGGGAGAGTTCCCTTTGCAGCTCTTCCAAATGTACAGCCTACTACTTTTTTGGTAATTATTTCAGGTTATGTATTTGGACCTTTTTTTGGATTTATGATAGGGGCTTTTGCTGCATTATCTTCTAATTTCTTTTTAGGACAAGGACCATGGACTCCATGGCAGATGCTTGCCTGGGGACTCTGTGGAGTGAGTGCAGGGATTTTAAAGAAATTTTATAAAAATCCTTCAAGGATGATGTTGAGTATATTTGCATTTTTTTGGGGATTTTTATTTGATTATATTATGAATTTATGGCATTGGCTAGCTTTTGTATATCCCCTTACTCTACAAAGCTTTTTATTTACTTATATGAATTCATTTTATTTTGATTTGATGCATGCCACAGGAAATTTCTTTTTTGCTTATTTATTTGGAAAGGATTTTATTCATTTATTATCAAGATTTAAGGATAGAATTTCCTATACGGAAATACCTGTTGAAAATAAAACATCCTAGAGTGATTATGACAAAGGTATAAAAAACGTCACTAGGTTTTCAAATTTGGAAAATATAACGAAACAGTTAAAAATAGCATTACAAACTCGCTATGCTCAAACAGTGTAATGCTAATCATTTTTTCCTTTATTCTATATTTTCACAAATTCTCAACAACTATTCCTTATTTTTATAACCTTGTAAACACATTATTTGGTCATAGCTTTAAATTGCTAGCTTTTATATAAAAGCTAGCAATTTCTATTAATTGAAGAATTAAATTGAATTTATGCATTTGCCAAAGCAGGTTCTTCAGAAGGAATGAGGAGAGATTCTCCACTCATCTCAATTGGTTTTTCTAAATCCATCAATTGAAGAAGGGTAGGAGCTATATCTGCAAGCTTTCCTTCTTGGATATTATATTCACTAGAAGCATTGATTAAAAGAATAGGAACAGGATTTGTAGAATGAGAAGTAATAGGATGTTCATTTTCATCAAGCATCTCATCAGCATTTCCATGATCAGCAGTAAGGATCATTTGTCCTCCTACTTCTATGATTTTATCTACAACTTTTCCCACACAGGTATCTACTGCTTCTATAGCAGCAATCGTTGCATCTATTACACCCGTATGACCTACCATATCAGGATTTGCAAAGTTTACTGCTATAAAGTCATATAGATCTTGATCAATGGCTTCTACTAATTTTGTAGTGACTTCATATGCACTCATTTCAGGTTTTAAATCATAAGTGGCTACCTTTGGAGAAGGAATCAATATTCGATCTTCTCCTGGCAGGGAAGCTTCTACTCCTCCGTTAAAGAAGAAAGTTACATGAGCATATTTTTCTGTTTCTGCAATACGAAGTTGTTTTTTTCCTAATTTAGATAAATATTCTCCTAATGTATTTGTAAGAGTTTGAGGAGGATAAGATACATTTACATTAGGCATAGTCGCATCATATTGAGTCATACACACATAATGAAGAGGGAAAAATCCATTTTTTCTTTCAAATCTTTTAAAATCTTTATCTACAAAGCTTCTTGTAATTTCTCTTGCTCGATCTGGTCTAAAATTAAACATAATAACAGAATCATTTTCTGATACTTTAGCAGTAGCTTGATTATTTTCTAATATAATTGTAGGTTTTACAAATTCATCTAATTCATCTTTTGAGTAGGAATTTTGAATAGCTTCTATAGATGAGTTAGCAAATTCACCTACTCCTAAAGTAATCGCATCATAAGAAAGCTTTACTCTATCCCATCTATTGTCTCGATCCATTGCATAATAACGACCAGAGAGGGTTGCTATTTTTCCTACACCTATTTTTTTAATTTTATCTTCTAATTCTTCTATATATTTTATAGCACTATCTGGAGGAACATCTCTTCCATCTAAAAAGGCATGAACATATACTTTTTCAATATTATTTTCTTTTGCCATTTCAAGAAGTGCATAAAGGTGAGTGTTGTGACTATGAACTCCTCCATCAGATAAAAGACCAAATAAATGAAGAGCAGTATTATTTTTTTTTACATGATCCATAGCAGCTAACAAAGTATCATTTTCGAAAAAAGTTTTTTCTTCAATAGCTTTTGTAATTCTTGTAAACTCTTGGTATACAACTCTTCCAGCACCAATATTTAAATGACCTACTTCTGAATTTCCCATTTGTCCATAGGGAAGACCTACATCTAAACCACTAGCATGTATTTGATTATGTGGATATTTACTTAAATATTGATCAATATTTGGAGTATTTGCCATTTTAATAGCATTTCCATGAGTTTTTTCATTCCATCCAAAACCATCTAAAATCATAAGAATTGTAGGGCGTTTCATAGTAAATCTCCTTTCTTGTTGAATATCAACTTATATATACCCAAATGGGTCTATTACTCTTCAATAATTGCATGAAATTTACAAACACTTTTGCATTTTCCGCAATGAATGCATTTTTGTTGATCAATTTCATATCCTTCTTTTGCAAGTCCTCCAATAGCTCCTACAGGACAATTTTTCAAACAGCCATTACAGGCTACACAATCTTTTTTTATAATAAAATATTTCTTCATATACAAACCCCTTTTAATATTTTATAGTACTTTTATTATATCATAGTAGAAATATGTTGAAAAATAAAAGTAAGCCCTAAAGTAGGGCTTACTAGAGATTATAGTATTTCTTTTTCTTGAAGAAATTTCACAAAATCATTTGTGAAATGATTTGTGTTTTTATGTTGTGTAAAGAAAACTCCATCATTTACAATTTGCAATTTGGCATTTTTATTTTCAAAATAAAATCCATTGGTATATAAAATAGGACTTTGATCAGTAGGCCAAAATACACTATTTTCTTCATTGAAGTAAAAATACTCAGGAATATTTGCACAAATTTCTTTTCTAATTTTATCAGGATTATTGTATTTTATATGAAGACCAAGAGAATTTGCAAGTTTTAAAATCACTTCCCAGTTTTCTAGTCCGCATAGTGGAGGAATAGCTCGATGGATCTTTTGAATTCTTCTTTCACTATTTGTAAAGGTTCCTCTAGATTCAGCAAAGCTCACTCCAGGGAGTACTACATGAGCTAATCTTGCTGTATCTGTTAGGTGTGTATCTTGAACCATCAAAAACTCAAGGGAAGAAAGATCTATACCTTGAGGATCTTCTCCAAAGATCATAAGACCTTTTATTTGTTTGTCATGAATTTTTTGATTCATTGTATCTTTATGGGTGAAAATACCCATGTCTACGAGACCTTGACTATTGTTGTTAGGTTTTAATTGAATGATTCCACATCGAGCCTCTCCAATATGATTAGATATGACAGCCATATTGGCAATAAGCTTTTGTGCATTATAGCTTAAAAATGCTTGATCGAATATAATGATAGCTTTTTTAGAAGAAGCATAAAGATTTGCAATTTCTTTGGCATTTTGAGTAACTTCTACATGAGACAAGCTTTCTTTTAATTTTTCAAAGTTATCAGCATTTTTAGGAATACATCCATCATCTATTAATGCCTTTAATATACCTTTTAAAAGAGATAAATCATTTTCAGGACATATTTTTTTATGTGCCCATTCATCTATAGAAGAAGAAAATGGATTGATCACAATAAGCTGAGCACCTTTTTTTACAGCCTTTTGAATCTTTAGTCCTACAATAGTATGATCTTTCATAACATTTGCACCTATTACTAAAATCAAATCAGTAGATAAAATTTCTTCAAAGGTGTTGGTAGATGCATCATATCCTAAAACTTCTTTAAGTCCTGAAGCTGTTTTGTTAAAAGAACCTATATTTTGAGTACCAAAAATTTTTTTAGAAATCTGATTTAAAAGATATAATTCTTCATTGGTATATCGATCGGATACAGAGACTCCAATAGATTCATTTCCATAAAGAGAAGATATACTTTGTATTTTCTTTGTTGTGTATAAAAGGGCTTCGTCCCAAGATACTTCTGTAAGTTTTCCTTCTTTTCGAATAAGAGGTCTTTGAAGACGTTCTCCCATTTTATTTGGATCAAAACCAAATCTTCCTTTGACACATAAAAGACCATGATCAATACTACGTTCTTTATTTGGAAGAGAACGAAGAAGTAAATCTCCCTTTGTAGTTAAATTGATATTGCAACCTACACTGCAATGAGAACATATGGTGTGAGTTGTATTTGTCTTTACAGGAACACTCTTTTGAATACTTAGTTTTTCTCCTAATGCACCTGTAGGACATAGATCAATACAAGCTCCACAAGATATGCATCCACTTTCATTTAAAGGTTTATCTAAAGCAGGAGTTACAGTTGTATCAAATCCTCTATCTACAAGGCCTAAAGCTGCAATGCCCATGACTTCATCACAAACTCTTACACATAATCCACAAAGAATACATTTATCAGGATTTCTATGTACAAAAGGATGATCATCTTCTATTTGAGAGTGATGTACTTCACCTTCATACTTTTGAGGGGATACATGGTATTCGTTTGCATATTCTAAAAGTTTACATTCAAATACATCATGACATCCACATTCTAGACATCTTGAAGCTTCTTTTTTTGCTTCTTCTTCTGTATAGTTGGATACGATTTCTTCAAAATTTTCTTTTCGAATAGTAGGGGATAGGTGACACATAGAAGGACGATGCAATTTTTCACGATCTTTAAAATCTTCTTCTGTTAAGTCATCTCTTTCTACGTAAAATGGCTTTTTATAAGGAACAATTTTTCCATCTAAATAAGAACAAATCACTTGGGATGCATATTTTCCTTCTCCAATGGCAGAAATGGCAATGCTCGCTCCCTTATTGGTAGCATCTCCACCAGCAAATACTTTAGGGATGTTGGTTTGAAAAGAGGATTCATCTGCAGAAAGGGTTCCTTTTTTAGTTAAAGTAATATCTTCAAAGCCTGTTGTATTTGCCATTTGACCGATGGCTACAATGATAGAATCTATATCTAATAAATCGTATTCTCCTTCTATAGGAATAGATTTTCGTCTACCACTTGCATCCTTTTCTCCTTGTTTCATCTTTTGAAGTTTAACTTGTTTTACTTTTCCTGACTCTCCTATGACTTCAATAGGGTCTACTAAAAATTTAAAAACAACTCCTTCTTCTTTTGCTTCTTGGATTTCTATTTTTTCTGCAGGCATTTCCTCCTCTGTTCTTCTGTATAATAAATAAACTTCTTTTGCACCTAATCGAATAGAAGTTCTGCAAGCATCCATGGCAGTATTTCCACCACCTAAGACAGCTACTTTTTCTCCGATTTGAACAGGTTTATTCATAGAAACATCTTGTAAAAAGTCAATTCCACCCATTACACCATCTAAATCATTTCCAGGACAAGAAAGAGGAGTGCTTTTCCATGCACCAATAGATACATATACAGCATCAAAATGCTCTCTAATATATGAAAAATCTATATCTCGCCCAATTCTTGTATTTGTAATCATTGTAACGCCCATATTTTCTATAAGCTTTATTTCTTTGTCTAAAACTTCTTTAGGAAGACGATACTCTGGAATTCCATATTGAAGCATTCCACCCATTTTGGGCATAGCTTCATAAATAGTAATATTGTGTCCTTCTTTTGAAAGAAAATATGCAGCAGTCAATCCACTAGGCCCTCCACCTATGATTGCAACTTTTTTGTTTGTAGAGGGTTTCATATGAGGCATAAAAGTATTTTTATCTTGTAAGTCTAAATCTGCTACAAATCTTTTTAAGTGTGCAATAGAGATGGGTTCTTCTACTAAATTTCTTCTACAGGCTTCTTCACAAGGGTGAGGGCAGACTCTTCCAATACTTGCAGGAAGAGGAAGTTGTTCTTTGATAAGAGATAAAGCTTCTTTATATTCTCCATTTGCAATAAGCCCTACATATCCTTGACAATCTGTATGGGCAGGACAAGCTAAAACACATGGAGGACGACAATCTCCAGTATGATTGGATAATAAAAGTTCAAGGGCTGTCTTTCTAGATTTTTTAACTCTTAAGGTGTCAGTTTTGATAACCATACCATCACTTACTTTTGTAGCACAAGCTCTTAAAAGCTTTGGAATTCCTTCTACTTCTACTACACAAAGTCCACATGCACCATAAATTTCAAGTCGATCATCATAGCAAAGAGTAGGAATAGAAATTCCATTTTCTCTTGCTACCTCTAAAATCGTTTGATTAGGATAAGCAGTTACTTCTTTGCCATCTATATTTAATGAAAATTTCATCATATATTCCCCCCTTACGTTATTTGCGATCTATGGCATGGAAAGGACAGACAGAGTGACACTTTCCACATTTTATGCATTTTTGTGGATCAATGAGTACTTTTCCTTCTTTTTTAGAAATAGCTCCTACAGGACAACTTCTTATACAAATTCCACATTTCCTACATAAATTTTCTTCAATATGATAAGAAAGTAGGGCACTACATTTGTGAGCAGGACATGTTTTTTCATAAATATGCTTTTCGTATTCATCTCTAAAATATTTAAGAGTGGTAAGGACTGGATTAGGAGCAGTCTGACCTAGTCCACATAAGGCGCCTTCTTTGATTTGTACTGCCAAATCTTCTAAAAGTTTGATATCTCCATCTTTCCCTTTACCATCACAAATTCTATTTAAAATTTCTAACATTCGCTTTGTGCCAATTCTACAATGAATACATTTTCCACAAGATTCTTTACAAGTAAAATCTAAAAAGAAACGAGCCATATCTACCATACAAGTAGTTTCATCCATAACTACCATTCCACCAGAGCCCATGATGGCTCCTGTAGCAGTGATAGATTCATAATCCACAGAGGTATCTACTAAAGATGAAGGAATACATCCACCAGATGGTCCTCCCATTTGAACAGCTTTTAATTTTTTATCATCTTTAATGCCTCCGCCAATGTCAAATATAATTTTACGAAGGGGCATTCCCATAGGGACTTCTACAAGTCCTCCTTTTTTAATTTTACCTGTTAAAGCAAATACTTTGGTTCCTTTGCTTTTTTGTGTTCCCATAGAGGCAAAGGCTTCTCCTCCCTTTTGCAAAATCCATGCTACATTTGCAAAGGTTTCTACATTATTAATATTTGTAGGATGAGCTAGATACCCTTTTTCAGCAGGGAATGGGGGTTTTAGTCTTGGCATACCACGTTCACCTTCTAAAGATGCAATCAGAGCTGTTTCTTCTCCACATACAAAAGCACCAGCACCAGCTTTGATTCTTATATCAAAATCAAAATGACTATCAAATAAATTTTTACCTAAAAATCCTTTTTCGTGAGCTTGTATAATGGCTTTCTTCAGTCTTTGAATAGCTAGGGGATATTCAGCACGAACATATACAATTCCTTCATTGGCTCCCATAGCGAAGCCACCAATCATCATTCCTTCAATTAATGTATGAGGATCTCCTTCTAAAACACTTCGATCCATAAAAGCTCCTGGATCACCTTCATCAGCATTACATACAATATATTTGGGAGAACCTGTAGATTTTTTGGCTGCATTCCATTTAAACCAAGTGGGAAAGCCAGCTCCACCTCTTCCTCTTAGGCCAGATATTTTTATTTCTTCAATGACTTTATCAGGTCCTTTATCTAAGATACATTTTTTTATAGCTTCATAACCGCCAATAGATATATACTCTTCAATAGATTCAGGATTTATGATTCCACAATTTCTTAGAGCAATTCTTTTTTGTTCATGTAAGATATTTAAATCTTCTTCTGAAATCATATAATTTGTAGATTTTTTATGGATCATAGCATTTGATAATATTTCATCAATCATTTGAGGAGATACTTTTACATAAGTAGTTACATCATCTTTATCATATACATCTATAATTGGTTCAAGATGACACATACCAATACATCCTGCAATCTGTAAGTCTATATCTAAGTTTTTTTTATGTATTTCATTTTCTAATGTTTCATATACTTTTTTAGCACCAGCTGCCAAACCACAGCTTCCATAGCCCACAACGATTTTCATGTCTTATACCTCCTTACGTTCCTTTTCTTTGATTTCTTTTATGATTTTTTTGGCTTCTTCAGGAGTTAATTTTCCATAAGTAGTATCATTGATCATCATTACTGGAGAGAGACTGCAACAACCAAGACAAGCAACATTATTTAAAGTAAAAAGTCCATCTTCTGTAGTTTGTCCCTCAACGATTCCTAATTCATCACAAACGGCTTCTTCAATAAGCTTTGCACCATTTACATGACAGGCAGTTCCTTGACAAAGCATAATAAGATATTTTCCTATAGGATGAAGACGAAATTGGGTATAAAAGGTTGCTACACCATGTACTTTAGATGCTTTGATATGAGTTTTTTGGGCAATATAGTCAAGAAGCTCTAAGGGAAGATAACCATATAATCCTTGAGCTTCTTGCAAGATAGAAATTAAGTTTGTGGAATTTTTTTGATAATTTTCTAAAAATTGATCTAGAATTTGGAAGTCTTTACATTTCATTTTTTACACTCCCTTTATATAAAGTTAATTTCAAACTATAAAATATAAGAATTTTTTCAACTTCATTATAACATGAGCATAACTGAAAGTAAATTGAACATAAAAAATATTCAGAAATAAATGAAAAAACGATAAAAAAACAAATATGTAGACAAAAATTTACCTGAATTGAATATTTTTGATAAGATATAGAATAAGAAATAAACAATTAATATAAATATACAGCTTACGATTCTAATTTATGCAAACTTATTGAATAAATAGGAGGAATGGATATGGAAATTTTTAAAGATTGTTGTGCGATTGCAGTTGTGAAGGATGAAAAAATATTACTGGGATTTAGAAAAGATGGACAGGGATGGAGTATGGCAGGAGGGAAATTAGAAAAAGGAGAAAATTATGAAATGGCAGCAAGGAGAGAATTAAAAGAAGAATTTAATTTAGTTGCCCATGAACTTGATGAATTAGGACATATAGAGTCAAGGGCTTATGTAAGGGGAGAAGAAAAAAGAGTCAGTCCTAAGGTTTTTTTATGTAAAAATTTTAGTGGGGATGAAAAACCTCAAGATGATGAAATGAAAGAATTAAGATGGTTTTCTTTACAGGAATTAAAAGAGCTTTCATTATTTTTACCTAGTAAAGAAGTAATAAACCAATATAAAAAAAGTATATTTAGTTTATGATAAATAGAGAACAACCTCTTGATTTTTTCAAGAGGTTGTTCAAATTTTATTTTTGTTTATAATCAAATTTTTGAACAGCTAGTTCTAAGTTTTGAATATTTTCTTCTAAATCTTGTATAGTTTTTACCATACTTTCCATAGAAGCTGTTTGTTCTTCAGTGGAGGCTGCCACTTCTTCTGTATTGGCAGAAAATTGCTCTGTAATACTTCTTACATCTTCTATACTTTTGGTAATGATTTGAGATTTTTCGTTCACAAGGATTACTTTTTCATTTGCTGTATATAAACTATTATTTGTCATTTGGAATCCTTCTATGATATTTTTAAATGACTGTAATACTTCTTCTAAAACAAATTTTCCAGCTTCAGCTTCTTGATTTCCTTCACCAATAGAGGTTAATGCTTTTTTTGTATGATCTTGAATATTAAGAATCAAGTTTTTAATGTGATCTGCTGAATTCATAGATTCTTCAGCTAATTTTCTTATTTCTTCAGCTACTACTGCAAATCCACGGCCTGCTTCTCCCGCTCTTGCAGCTTCAATAGAGGCATTAAGGGCAAGCAAATTTGTTTGATTGGCAATTTCATTGATCATATCTACAATATCTCCTATTTTTGTAGAAGTGAGTTCAAGTTCATTGATCACTTGAGAAGATGAATAGACACGATCTTTTATTTTATCCATTTGAGTAGCTAAATTGTCTATTTTTTCTTCTCCAATAGATATGACTTTGTTTGTTTCGTCTGAATATCCTACCACTTTTGATATTTCAGAGTGTACATCTTCTATATGAGTCATTACATTTTGAATATTGATCGATGCTTCGTTCATAGATAGAGCTTGTTGTTCTGCTCCTTCGGCAATATTTTGTGTAGCACTAGCGATTTGTTCTGAAACATCTTCAACCTGTAAGGATATATTAACTAATTCTTTTGTATCAGATAATGAAGTAGATGAAATATCTTTTATTTTCTGTATCATTTCTCTTAAACTATCTATCATGTGATTAAAGCTATTTCCTAACAATCCAATTTCATCATTTGTAATAATGTTTACTTTTTCATTAAGATCTCCATCTGAAGTTTTTTCAGCAAGAGAAGATAGATCTCTTAGTGGAGAAATGATTTTTCGAATGATGAGTAATAATAAAGCTCCTGCTATTAAGAAAGATACACATCCTAACAAAATAGATATTGTAAGAATATGATCTTTTGCATTGTTAAGATTTTCTAAAGAAAGACCTACATCTACAGCACCTATATGCTGTCCATTTTCGTATATTGGAATGAGTACATCATAAGCTAAAACTCCTGGTTTATATTGAAAAACATTACTATGAGGTTTTCCATCTATTGCAGCAGTTTTGCTTCCTATATCATCTACTTTAGATCCAATCTTTTTCTGATCTGTATGAGCTACGATTTTTAAATTTTTATCTATGAATAAAGTATATAATATATTTTTATTTTCACTTAAATCTTCAATAATTTTTTGTTTACCAAGCTTTGATTTTAATTCATTGACTTTGTTTGCGTCTATACCTATCTGTATGATTCTATTAGGACTTAAAGCAACTGCTCCTAATTTTAAAAACAATCCCTTTTGATTTTTGCTTTCTCGAATGGGTTCCATTATTTCTCCAGTACCACTTTCAAATAAAGGGGCCATAGGATGATCTGGAGGGCAGACACTACCTATACGATCTAAAAGATTAGAATAAATAACTTTATTATTTTCATCAAATATTTGAATGGTAAAAAGATCTAATTCTTGAGATAGTTGTTGTAGATACTCATTTGATATATTTGGATTTTTCCCAATTAAATATGCGCAGGTTCTAATTTTTTCTTCTAATGATTTTTCTACGTACTTTTCAGCTATTTGACTGTTTTCTACCTCTTTGGCTATTTTTTGTGCTAATATCATACCATCTACTTCTAATTGATTTTCCATTTCATTATTTACAATATGTAAAGAGATAGATGTCATTATAAAAACTACAATGAATAAAATAGATAAAGACAAACTTGCAATTTTAAATTTCACAGATAAATTTATTTTTTTCAATATAAATGCCTCCTTTTGTAGTTTTATACGATGATAAAGAAATGTAAGTTCCCAATCGCCATGAGAATTTATTGATTTTTGTTTATGATTATAGATATATAAAGTTTGGAAAAAAGACTATATAAGTAGTTTCTTTAAGTATCATGATCATAGCACATATAAGGATTTAACCTCCTTTGCCAGGTATTTTACACATTCATTATAGTATATTTTTCCAAAAATATTTGATTTTTAAATGAGGATGAAAGTGAATTTTAATAAAAATGAAGTAAAAAATATATCAATGAAATAAGTGAAATAAAACTGAAAATTCAATATGATGAAATAGTTAGAAAAATGTCAATATATTAATAGAATTGTCTAAAATTTAGGAAAACTGTTATGGACAATGAAAATTTACTATGTTACTATGAAAATATAAAAAAGCCTTTCTTTGAAAGATTTATATTATGGAGGTGTTTTCATGTACAAAGTTGATCTAAATAGTGATTTGGGAGAAAGTTTTGGAAATTATAAGATTGGGTTAGATGAAGAGGTCATTCAATATGTAACTTCTGTAAATATTGCCTGTGGATGGCATGGAGGAGACCCCCTTGTAATGGAGAAAACTGTTGAAATGGCTAAAAAAAGAAATGTATCCATTGGAGCACATCCAGGATATCCTGATTTGATAGGATTTGGAAGAAGGAATATGACGGTAAGTCCTAAAGAGGTAAAAGCATATGTAAAATATCAATTAGGAGCTTTATTAGGTTTTGCAAAAAAAATCCAACATGTTAAACCTCATGGGGCTATGTATAATATGGCAGCAAAAGATTATGCACTAGCAAAAGCTATAGCAGAGGCTATTTATGAAGTGGATGAGGATATTATTTTAATGGGACTTGCAAATAGTGCTCTCATAAAAGCAGGAGAAGAAGTGGGAATAAAAGTAGCTCATGAAGTATTTGCAGACAGAGCGTATAATGTGGATGGTACATTAGTTTCTAGAAATTTAGAAGGAGCAGTTATTCATGATCCAGATGTAGCCATTCAAAGAGTGATAAAGATGGTTAGGGAAGGAAAAGTTATGGCTATTAGTGGAGAAGAAATAAATATTCAAGCTGATTCTATTTGCGTTCATGGAGATAATCCAAAGGCAGTTTCGTTTGTGAAACAAATTAGAGAAAAGTTAGAAGAAGAAGGTGTAGAAGTTACTGCTATTTCAAATTTTATTGAATAGGGGGAAATAGTATGAAAGCTACAAACAAAAATACAAAAGTACATAAAGTTAACAATCTAAAAGCCTTATTAGGAGCTGCTTTTATTATGGCAACATCAGCTATTGGGCCAGGATTTTTAACACAAACTGCAACGTTTACAGAACAATTTGCTGCAAGTTTTGGTTTTGTGATTTTAGTATCTATTATATTAGATATTGGGGCTCAGGTAAATGTCTGGAGAATTATAGGTGTATCTGGTATGAGAGGTCAAGATATTGCTAATAAGGTAGTACCAGGTCTTGGATATATAGTGGCTGTTTTAGTAGCATTAGGGGGTCTAGCTTTTAATATTGGTAATATTGGAGGAGCGGCCTTAGGGTTCAATGTAATTTTAGGAATAGATGTAAAAATAGCAGCTATTATATGTGGGGTGGTAGGAAGTATTATTTTTCTATCTAAAGATGCAGGACCTGTAGTAGATAAATTCACAAAAATTCTTGGCGGTTTAATGATTGTACTTGTTGCATATGTAGCTTTTGTAACCAATCCTCCTATGGGAGAAGCTTTATATAGAAGTATTGCACCTGAAAATGCAAAATCTCTTGTTTTTCCAACGATCACTCTTTTAGGTGGAACAGTAGGAGGATATATTACATTTGCAGGAGGACATAGATTAATTGATGCAAAAATTACAGGAGAAGAAAATTTAGGAGAAATCACAAAAGGATCTGTAATGGGAATTGTTATTGCATCTATTATGAGGGTGTTTTTATTTTTAGCGGTATTAGGTGTAGTTGCGAAAGGAGTTCAATTAGATCCTTCAAATCCTGCTGCATCTGCTTTTCAACATGGAGCGGGTATGATTGGATATAAATTTTTTGGGATTGTCTTATTGTCTGCAGGAATTACATCTGTAGTAGGGGCAGCTTATACATCTGTATCTTTTCTAAAGACACTTCATCCTTCTATTGAAAAAAATGAAAAGTATTGGATTATTGGATTTATTGTAGCATCTACTGTAATTATGGCTGTTCTTGGAAAGCCAGCAAAGCTTCTTATATTGGCAGGTTCATTAAACGGTTTGATTTTACCTATTACTATAGGAGTAATTTTATTAGCTTCTAAAAGAAAAGATATTGTAGGAGAATATAAACATCCTACATGGTTACTTATTTTTGGTATTATTATTGTGTTCATAGCAGGATATGTAGGAATTGGGGCACTGCAAAATATGCAAATGCTCCTTCATTAAGGATAAGCATCTAGTTTTTTTCTAGATGCTATCCATATTTAAAGGAAGAGGAGGGTTCTATATGTATGAACAAACCAAATTTTTGATGGCAGGAGAAAAAGCAGTAGTGGTAGAATTTGGTAATGAAATTTCAGAGACAATCAATCAAAAGGTAAGAGCCATGATGATTGCCACTAAAAAAATGAATATAGATGGAATGATAGAGTTAATCCCTACATATAGATCTTTAATGGTTCAGTATGACCCTTGTAAAATAGATTATGAAACTTTATTAATGAAACTTCAAAGTATAGAGAAACAATTAAATGAAATAGATATTCCACTTCCAAAAGTTATTGAAATTCCAACTCTTTATGGAAATGAATATGGCCCTGATATACAAAATGTAGCCAATCATAATCATTTGAGTATAGAGGAAGTTGTAAATATTCATTCCTCTAAGGAATACTTAATCTATATGTTAGGTTTTACACCAGGGTTTCCCTATTTAGGAGGAATGGATGAAAAAATTGCAACTCCAAGGCTAAAAGAGCCAAGAACAAAAATTACAGGAGGCTCTGTTGGAATTGCAGGAAGTCAAACAGGAATTTATCCTATAGATAGTCCTGGAGGTTGGCAGTTAATTGGAAGAACACCACTTAAATTATATGATGCTTATAGAAAAGAACCGATTTTATTAGAAGCAGGTAATTATATAAAATTTGTTCCTATAAATGAAGAAAAGTATAAAAAAATAGAAGATGAAATAAAACACAATACTTATGAATATAAGATCTATTCTAAAGAAAGGAATGAATCCATATGAGTCAAATAAAAATTGTTCATCCAGGACTTTTAACAACCATTCAAGATGAGGGAAGATATGGATATCAACAATTTGGTGTTCCTGTGTCAGGAGTAATGGATGATTTTGCTTATAGAGTAGGAAATATATTAGTAGGTAATGAAGAAAAAGAAGCAGTATTAGAAGTAACTATGATGGGACCTACTATAGAGTTTGAAGAAGAAGGGATTTTATCTATTACAGGAGGCAATTTATCTCCTATGATGAATGGAAAAAGTATTGCTATGTGGAGAAGTATTTATGTAAAAAAAGGAGATACATTATCCTTTGGAGCTGTGAAAAGTGGGTGTAGGAGTTATATTGCATTTAGTGGAGGCATGGATATTCCTATGATTATGGGAAGCCGATCTACTTATATGAAAGCAAAAATAGGAGGACTAGAAGGTAGAGCATTAAAATCAGGAGATATAGTACCTTTAGGTGTTTCCAAAGAAAAATTAAAGAGTTTTTCTAGTAGAATACTTCCTAGTAAATATATTCCTAAATATGAAAAAGAAATAGAAGTAAGAGTACTATTAGGCCCTCAAGAAGATGTTTTTACAGATGAAGGAATCCATACTTTTCTATCTAAGCCTTATATAGTAACCAATGAATGTGATCGTATGGGATTTCGATTAGACGGAGAAGAAATAGAGCATATAAATGGAGGAGACATTATATCTGATGGAATTAATTTTGGAGCCATACAAATTCCAGGTCATGGAAAACCAATTATTATGATGGCAGATCGACAAAGTACAGGGGGATATACTAAAATTGCAAATGTAATTTCTGTAGATCTTTATAAAATTGCTCAAGCAAAGCCAATGGATCAAATCATGTTTAAAAAAGTAGATATAAAAGAAGCACAAAATCTGTTGAAAGAAAGAAAAGAAAAAATAGAAGAAATAAAAAAAGTGACAGTTTCCCGGGAAATTATTCGAACAAAGGAATATAGACTGAAAGTAAATGGAAAATCTTATGAAGTAAAGGTAGAAGAAATAAAGGTATGATCGTTCTTATTGGATCATACCTTGTTCTATGCACACCCCAATAGATAGACAGCGTACTCCAAACTTTTTAAAATCTATTTGAAAAGTATCTTGATCTATAGATAAGATTTTTCCTTCTCCAAAGAATTTATGATGAATTTTCATATGGATAGAAAAGGAATGGTCTATGGTCTTTTCTGATTTTATAGGATGAGAGGAAGAGAAATCTTTAGGAGAAGAACTATATGTTTTTAGATGACTTTGGAGTTCTTCTACAAAAGGAGAACTCTTTTGATAACTTCCATCTAAAAAGGTAGGAATCATCAATGAAAGATTTTTTTTTGCACGAGTCATACCTACATAAAAAAGTCTTCTTTCTTCTTCTATAAGGGTTATTGTTTCTTCTTTTGAAAGATCAGAAGGAATTTTAGGCGGAAATTGTCCATCTGTAAGATCGATCATATAAACCCGATCAAATTCTAATCCTTTAGAACCATGAACTGTAGAAAGATAAATGGATACTTTTTCCTTGTTCTTAGAGTTTTGAATAAAAAAGGATTCTAATTCATTTAATCTTTCTATCAATTCAATAAGAGAAGAAGCATTTTTGCTAATGAGCTTTAATTGTTCAAGAACCAATAATGTATTATCAAAAGATGATCTGATTCTTTGACAATAGTTTTTTAAGTATTTTTTATAATCAAGATTTTCTTCAATGAATACAAGAGCATCATAGGGTTTCATGGAAGATATAGTGTGAAAATCTTTTTGAAGTCTTTTTAAATTTTTGATTTGAAAACTCTTTAAATCAGGTTCACTTAAAAGGTTATCAAAAACAGAAATGGGTCTTTGATATTCTTTTATAGAAAGAATTGATTTTTTTGAAATATATCCATTCATTTTATAATAAATTTTTTCAAAGGATTCTAAATCATAAGGGTTAAGTGCTACTTTAAAAAAAGATAATAAATCTTTGATTAACCAATGGTGAAAAAAAGATGTTTGAAATCCATGGATAGAAAAAGAAATATTATTTTTTAAAAGAAAATCTACTAAAGCCATAGAAGAGACATGGCTTCTATAAAGAATTGCAGTAGTTCCTTCATAAGGTTTTTTTAATTCTTTGTAAATATATTGGATTTGTTCAAAAAAATCTTGTGTTTTTATGATTTGTACAGGTTCATAAGATTGATTTTGAGTATACATATTTTTTTCATATCGTTGTGTATTTTTTTTAATAAAATCATTACTGACACAAACTACTTCTTCGGAGGAACGATAATTTTTTTCTAAAAAAAATAATTTTCCACCTTTATAAATTTCATCAAAGGAAAGCAAGGCTTTAGGATGTGCTCCTCTAAACCCATAAATAGATTGATCGTCATCTCCTACCATAAATAAATTATGATGAGGACTCGATAAAAGATAGATAATATTATGTTGGATTTTAGAAGTATCTTGCGCTTCATCTACTTGAATATAAGAATAATGATTTCTATATTGGTGAAGAAGCATTTTGTCTTTTTTCAAAATAGAAAAAGCTAGAGATAACATGTCATCAAAATCAATGAAACCATGCTTTTTTTTGTATTTTTCATAGGAAATATAGATTTCTAAAAAGTGATTGATTTCAAAATCATAAGAAGAAAAATCATTTTCATCAATCATATTATTTTTTACAAAGCTTATATGACTTAAAAGGGCTTCAAGTTTTTCTTCTGTAAGTTTTTCATGATTGAATTGTTCATAAATATTTTTTAAAAGAATAGTTTTTTGAATTGGACTATGATTTCCTTCCATAATGGTATAGGAAATATTATTTTTTCGAGCATACTGATTGACAATTTTTAAAGATAATTGATGAATAGTAGAAAAATATACTTTTGAATGAATATGATTTCCAAAAACATCATAAAATCTTTTTTTCATATCTTTTGCAGAAGCTTTGCTAAAAGTTACAGAAAGGATATGGGAAGGATGAATTTTATGATGAAAAATTAAATGAGCTGTTCTACAAATGAGAGTAGTGGTTTTTCCACTTCCTGGAACTGCTAAAATCAAAGCAGGACCATTTTTGTGAAGAACAGCTTTTTTTTGTTGAGTATTTAGTTGAATGTTATGATTTTTTTGTAGCATTTGAAAAAATGAATTGTACAAGATTACTGCCTCCTTATTAAAAGATAGGATGCAATGTATAGTATAGCATACGTAAAGGATTATTCAAGGTCTCTAATCTATGATTTATGAAAAAGTAGAAACTATATAGAGAGAAGTTTTATTTATGATAAAATGAAAGATATTGAAAAAACTTAAGATATAAGGATTATTTTATAATATGGATTGGAGTGAGGATATGTACGATTATCATGTCCATACATGTTTTTCTCCTGATTCCTCTATGAATATAGAAAGAGCAATAGAAAAAGCCATTTCTATGGGACTTAAAGAGGTTGCTTTTACAGATCATGGAGAAATTAGTGTATGGAGACCAGATAAAGGAATTGTAGATGAGGTATTTCATATTCCTACCTATATAGAAAAGTTGCAAGAATTAAAGATCAAATATAAAAACCAGATTGGTATCAAGATAGGTATGGAAATTGGACTTCAAAAGGAAGAAAAAGAAAGGATTGATACAATCATTTCTAAATATCCCTTTGATTTTGTCATTGGCTCAAGTCATACTATACAAAAATATGATTTGTTTTTTAAAAAGATTTTTAAAGACAGAACAAAAGAAGAAGCTTATGATTTGTATTTTAAAGAAGTGGAAAAAATTACACAAATTATAGATAGTTATAGTGTATATGGTCATATAGATGTGATCAGAAGATATGCCTATGGAGAGTATGAAGATATTTCTATAGGTCAAAGACATATAGAACAAATGAAAAGAATATTTAAAATAATTATTGAAAAAGGGAAAGGGATAGAAGTCAATACTTCAGGATTTAGATATGGAATTGGCACCAATCATCCAGATGTAGATCTATTAAAACTTTATAAAGATTTAGGTGGAGAAATCATTACAGTAGGATCTGACGCTCATAAAGAAGAAGATATAGGATATAGAATCAAAGAGACTTATAAAATTTTAAGAGATTTAGGATATAAGTATATTACAACTTTTGAGGATATGAAGCCTATGTTTGTAAAATTGTAAAAAAAAAACTGTCATTAGACAGTTTTTTTATTCTGCACAAGAGTTAGGATCATTTTTAAAAAGAAATGCACTAATGATTCCAAATGTAATAGCTGGGATTACCCATGCAAAGCCAGCATCTGCAAGAGGTATATGACTAATGATATTTTTTAAGAAAGCAATATTGATACCTATTGCACTAAGCCCATCATAAAAGCTTACAAGTAACGCTCCAAATACAGCTCCTATATAGGCTCCTTTTGGCATTAATTCATCTAAAACATTCATAATAATCAGTACAGCAGTAATAGGATATACTGTTACCAATAGAGGAACTGCAATAGCTAGAATTTTTTCAACTCCACCGATAGCAAAAACACCACTAAATATAGAAGTTGCAATAACAATGACTTGGTAACTTAGTTTGTTATTACTTAATTTATTAAAGAAAGTTCCAACAGTTGCAGTCAATCCAATAGATGTAGTAAGACATGCTAAGGATACAACGATTCCTAGAGCTACTTTACCAAAATCACCTAAAAGGGTATTTGTAATACTCATGAGTAAAACAGATTTATCTATAGTAGTAGGATAAACAGAATTTGCATGAGAACCAAGATACATAAGCCCTCCATATACTACTCCTAAACTAATCGCTGCAATGATTCCAGCTCTTATAGTAATAGTAACTTGTTCATTTACATCTTTATATCCTTTTCCAACAAGAGCAGTAAGCATGACTCCTGCAAATACTACTGAAGCTAAGGCATCCATTGTTTGATATCCTTCTGTAAAACCTTTTGTAAATGGATTTCCCTCCATTGCAGTAGCAGCTGTTCCTACAGGAGAAACAAATCCTTTTATAATAATTACAAATATTACAATAAGAAGAACAGGTGTAAGAATTTTACCGATTTTATCCACGATCTCAGATGGTTTAATAACAAAATATAAAGTAAGACCGAAAAATATAATAGATGAAATTACAGGACTGATTCCTGGAAAATTAGGAAGTACTCCCATTTCAAAAGTAGTTGCTCCAGTTCTTGGAATAGCTAAAAGAGGACCGATAGCTAAAATAATAATGGTTGCAAATATTTTGCTAAAAACTGGATGAACTTTATTACCTATATCATTAATCGTTCCGCCTGCTTTTGCAGATGCGATAATTCCAAGAAGTGGCATACCAATAGCAGTTAAGAAAAATCCAACAGCACACATAACCCAGCTTTTACCTGCGACCAATCCTAAAAAAGGTGGAAAAATTAAGTTCCCGGCTCCGAAGAACATAGCAAATAAAGCAAGTCCCAATACAAAAGCGTCTTTGTTTTTTTGATTCATTTACATCCCTCCATAATAAAATAAAAGTTGAAATTTTTGGAAAAATCTAAAAATTCATATTCCATTGAAATATAGATCAGAAATTATGATGTAGCTACAATTTTATAAATTACATAATTTCATATAAAAAAACCTTCACCTCTATGAATAAAATATTCATAGGGACGAAGGTATATTTCCGTGGTACCACCCTATTTTGCATAAAAATGCCTTAATTGGATTGAAGAATTTTTCAGATCCTAGCCAGATATCGGTGGCAACCGGCCAAATTTACTAATTGATTTCAAAATGGCTGCTCAGAAGTGAGTATTGTATACGGCTTTGACGCTAACTTTCAGCAGATGTCAGCTCTCTGTAGTCAAAGAGACGTATTTTTTTCTTCATCATTGCATTATTTTGTGTAATTAATTAATATGTATTATATGCTGAATTTTAAATCTTGTCAATTAATTTTTAAAAAAGAGGTGATAAAATTGAAAAAATATATTCTAGGAATATCATTTGTATGTATTTTGTATCTATTTTTACAGGTAAATATAACAAAAGTAAATAAAGTTCATATAAAGACAAATAAATTTTCAAAAGAAGAAAAAATTACTTTATTGCAAATATCTGATGTTCATGATAAAAAGCTTTTTATGGAAACTATTTTAGAAAAAATAAAAAAATTAAAACCTGATATGATTGTATTTACAGGAGATTTAATTGATGGAAAGACAAAGGAATATGAAAATATATATTCTTTTGTTGAAAAAGTAATAAAAATAAATCCAAATGTATATTTTGTATCAGGAAATCATGAATGGAGAAATAAAAATACAAAAGCTTTTTTAAGAGGATTAAAAGAAAGACAAGTCAAGATTTTAAATAATGATTATGATATTTTAAAAAAGGAAAGCATCACTTTAAATATATATGGCATAGACGATCCGTATACTCATCATGATGATTTAAAGAAAGCACTTTCACATAAAGATGATTCATTTTCTATTTTATTGTCGCATTCTCCTAATATTATATTTAGAGAAAAACCTTCTATAGATCTTATATTGTGTGGTCATACGCATGGAGGGCAAATAAGAATTCCATTTATAGGAGCTGTTGTGGTTCCAGGTCAGGGATTATTTCCTAAATATGATAAAGGAATTTTTTCATTAGGGAAAACCACTTTATATATTGATAGTGGATTAGGAACAAGTACAGCTCCTATTCGTTCTTTCAATCAAAGTCAAATGAGTTTGATTATAATAGAAGGAGAATAAAAAAACCTCTCATATGAGAGGTTTATAGGTTAATAAGTATAGGTACTAAAATAGGAACAGAGCTAGATAATATAACTCCTGTAATAAATGCTACAATAGCTGTTTGAGAATTGGTAGCATTAGAAATAATAGGAAGCGTTGTATCCATAGCTGTGGCTCCTGAAGGAGCTATGGCTTCAAAGTCCCCGATATATCTTGCTACGAATGGAATAGAAATAAGTGCAATAATTTCTCGAACTACATTAGAGATAAAAGCCAATGCACTAAGTTCTGGTGAATATTGAGTAAGCATCATGGCAGATAAAGTATACCATCCAAAACCTGCACCTACTGCACTAGATTCATTGATTGGAAGATGAAGTAAAAATCCACCTACAATACTGCCTACAATACTTCCTATACCGATCATCAATGGAATCAAAAGAATTTTAAGTCCCATTTTTTTGATTTGAGAAAAAGCATCTTTATTTCTACCCATATCTAAACCAACAAAGAATAATAAAAGACATAATCCTATATCAATGATTAAATCAGTATGCTGTAATATATCTGCAGATAAAAAGAAATATCCAAAACCTATACCAAATGCTACAGAGCCGATAATATTAAAACTCATGAGAAGCCGCCTCCTTCTTCATGGTTTTGACTTTATGATTCTTTTGAGATGCTACACCCTTTATGACATAGCCCTTTACGAGTTTTACACATAGTATGCTAAATAAAACTGCAAAAACAGACATAATAAGAGCTTGATAACCAAGCTTAAAAAAAGACGATAAAACCTTTTCATCTACACCGATTCGAATTCCCATAATAAAAAGTAAAAACAGAAGGCATAAGTTCTGAATAAAATTTAATTTACTAGTTAATTTTTCAGACAAATGACCCTTAAAACCTATCAAAGCTCCAATTCCTAAAATAAATAAGTAGAGTAGTAATCTTGTTACCATTACTTTGCCCCCCTTTAGATTAGTAAAATATTACCTTACCTTCTTCAAGATAACATAGTTTTATATAGATAACAAGCGTTTTCCTAACAAATAGAATAATTAGAAAATACGAAAAATAAAGATAATTCTTCGAAAAATAAATTAAGTAAATATTTTTCATAATACATTAGGAAAAATATTTACTTGCTAAAATTGCATATCATTTGGTAATTTACGTTATTTTTAATAATGATTATAAATTAATTATAATATTTTATTTTTTTAATATCTCTAATTTGGGGATAAGTAGTTAATAAATGATTTAAAAATAATAATAGTTCCTTGGGTTTACCAATAAAACAAATTCTATTTTGAGATGTAAATTTTAACATATTTCATATCCCCTTCCTAATATGAGTATAAAAAATAGGACTATATACCTATTTTTATACTGATTATATCATTTTTTTATTTGAATTTCACGAAAAATGTCAAATTTTAAGAAAAAATAAAAATAGAATGAATAAAATGAAAATGCAAGGAATTTTAATAGAAATATGAGAAATTTTTGTATATGAATCACACCTATAGCCATCTATGTAAAAAGTAAATTATGATATAATATTAAGATAAAGTGAGGGAGTGAAAGCATGGGAATTTGTTGTGTTTTTGGAAGAAGTGGAGTAGGAAAAACCCATTTTGTACTTGAAGATATAAAAAAACATATAGAAAATACAAATCAAACTTTAATTTTAATTGTTCCAGAGCAATTTACTCTACAAGCAGAAAGAGATTTGATTGAAAAATTAGATCTTCCAGGAATTATGCATATTGAAGTTTTGAGCTTTACAAGGCTTGCCCATAAAGTTTTAAATGAGGTAGGAGGAATTACTAGAGTTCATATTAATGAACAAGGGAAAAATATGATTCTTAGAAAAATTATAGATGAAGGACAAAAAAATCTTACTATTTATCAAAATGTATCTACACAAGATGGATTTATTCCTATGTTTCATGAGCTTTTATGTGAACTGAAACAGCAAGATATTTCACCTATGGATTTGTTACTGGGAATTGATGATATGGATGAAAATGAAATATTATATTCTAAAATCAAAGATATTACTTATATTTATGAATGGTTTGAATCTTATTTAGAAGGGCGTTATATAGATAATGAAGATTATTTTAATTTATTAATTGAAAAGATGGACGAGGCAAAATTTTTAAAAGATGCTTATATTTGGATTGATGAGTTTGAGAGCTTTACCTCACAGACTTATAGAATTATAGAAAAATTAATGAAAATGGCTAAGGATTTTACAATTACTTTTTCTATGGACCCTTCTTCAAGGAAAGAAGATGGAGATTTGTTTAAAATATCAGAGATGACTTATGAAAAGATTTCAGATATGGCTTTTCAAAATGGTCTATCTAAAAAAAATATAGATTTGAATCAAGAAAATAAATTTGCTATGAAAAAAGATGAAATTCATCATATAGAAAAAAATATTTATTCTTATCCTTATCATACTTTTTTAAAAGAAACAAAGGATATAGAAATTTTTGCAGGAGTGAATATTCATAGAGAAATAGAAAATGCAGTAGCTCAAATGATTAATTTGGTAAGAGAAAGAGGATATAGGTGGAAAGATTTTTCCATTGTATCTAATGATTTAAAAAGTTATGCACCTCTTATAAAAAGTATATTTGAAGAGTATAATATTCCATATTTTTTAGATCAAAAAAGGGAAATTACACATAATCCTATTGTTGAATTTATTTTATCTTCTTTATCTATTGTATGGAAAGGGTATAGATATGAAGATGTATTTCGTCTTTTGAAAACGGGATTTACAGATATAGATGTAGATCAATATGAGAAACTTGAAAATTATGCTCTTCAGTATGGAATCAAAGGGGATCGTTGGAAAAGAGATTTTGAATATGGAAAAGAAGTCAATGATTTAGAAGAGTTTAATAAATATAGAGAAATTTTTATAAAACCTATAGAAAATTTAGAGAAAAAAATTAAAGGGAAAAAAAATATTTCAGAAATTACAAAGGGTTTATACAAATATTTAGAAGAAAGTAATCTTCAACAAAAGATAGAAAAGTGGATTGATTATTTAAGGGACAAGGGTAAATATGAGTATGTCAATGAAAATACACAAATATGGAATGTAATTATGGAAGTATTTGATCAGCTTGTAGAAATCATGGGAGATCAAAGGGTTTCATTAAAGGAATATATAAGAATGCTTGATTCAGGATTTGCATCCATAGAAATAGGAATTATTCCGACATCGATTGATCAAGTGTTAATAGGAAATATGAGTCGATCAAAAAGTCATGATATCAAGGCTTTATTTGTATTAGGAGTCAATGATGGAATATTACCATCAGGAAAAGAAGAGGATGGAATATTATCCGATGAAGAAAGAATGTATATGAAGGAACAAAATATATTATTAGGACATGATCGAGAAAGAAAAGCATACCAAGAAAAATTTACAATTTATTCTACTTTTTCAAAGCCTAGTGATTATTTATGGGTAAGTTTTTCAATGGCTGATGAAGAAGGAAAAGCCATGCGTCCATCTATTCTTATAGACAAGCTTAAAAAAATATTTCCAAAAGTTAAGCTCTATAGTGATTTGACGGATGAGGTTTATCAACAAAAAAGAATGATTGCAACTCCTAAAAGTACATTTAAGCATCTGGTTGAAAATATAAGAATGAGTGTAGATGGTAAAGAAATCAATCCTATATGGTGGGATGTGTATGGATGGTATTATAAGCAAAATGATTGGCAGGAAAAATTAAAAATGGTTGTAGAAGGATTTTTTCATCAAAACCAAACAAATTATATACAAAAAGATACTGTGAAAAAACTATATTCTATGCCCATAAAATCTAGTGTTTCAAGATTAGAACAATTTGTAAATTGCCCGTTTGCTCATTTTATTAAATATGGATTAAAGCCTCAGGATCGAAAAATATTTGAAGTAAAAGCACCAGATATAGGACAAATTTTTCATAGATCTATGGAAGCTTTTACAGAAAAGCTAAATGAACAAAAAATTGCTTGGAGACAATTAAAAAAAGATCAATGTGAAGCAGTTATGGAAAATGTAATAGATGAGATGATTCCTTCCTATGAAAATGGAGTAATGCTGAGTACAAATCGATATAAGTATCTTGTAAAAAGATTAAAAAGAATTTCTAAAAGAGCTGTGTGGACATTAACAGAACATATCCAACAAAGTGAATTTGAGCCTAAGGAATATGAAGTTGAATTTGGAATGAATAAAAAATATCCTCCTATTACGATAGAAATTTCTGATGAAGAAAAAATATATGTAGAAGGAAGAATAGATCGTGTAGATGTATTAGAAGAAGAGGATGAATACATTAAAATCATAGATTATAAATCAGGAGATAAAGATTTTAATCTTTCGGATGTATATTATGGATTTCAATTACAGCTTATGATTTATTTAGATGCTGTATTAAATGGAGGAGACGATCGAAAGCCTGGAGGAATTTTTTATTTTAAAATAGATGATCCTATGGTGAAAACAGAAGAAAAAATAAAAGAAGTAATAGAAGAAGAAATTAAAAAGAAATTCAAAATGAAGGGGTTAGTAGTAAAGGATATTCACATTGTTAGAAAAATGGATTGTGAACTAGAGGGATATTCTCAAATGATTCCTGTAGGAATTAATAAAAAAGGAGAATTTTATTCAAATTCTTCTGCAGTAGATGAAAAAGCATTTAAAGAATTGATTTTACATGTAAGAAAATTAATAACAGAGATTACTCATGAAATCATGAAAGGTAATATTGATATTCATCCTTGTAAAAATGGAAAGCAAACGGCTTGTGATTATTGTCAGTATTTGAGTATTTGTCAATTTGATACAAAAGTGGAAGGAAATGACTATAAAAATATGAAAAAGCTATCAGATGATGAAGTAATCGTAAAGATAAAAAATGTGAGGGATGAAAATGGTAAATTGGACGGATGATCAAAGAAATGCCATTGATGCAAGAGATTGTAATTTATTAATTGCAGCAGCAGCAGGATCAGGAAAAACTGCTGTGTTAGTAGAAAGAATTATACAGATGCTTATAAAAGATAAATTAGATATAGATAGATTATTGATTGTAACTTTTACCAATGCAGCTGCAGGAGAAATGAGAGAAAGAATTTCACAAGCTATTATGAAAGAATTAGAAAATACAGATGCAAATGAAGAACATTTAAGAACACAGCTTCATTTGATTAATAGAGCATCTATCAGTACACTACATGCATTTTGTATAGATGTAGTCAAAAAATATTTTCATCTTATAGATATAGATCCTCATTTTAGGATTGGAGATAGTACAGAAACTACTATTATGAAGCTTGAGGCTGTAGAAGAATTATTTGAAAGTCAATATGAAAAAGAAGAAGAATATTTTTTAGGACTTGTAGAGCGATTTGGAGGCAATAAGGAAGATACACCTCTTGGAGATCTGGTTCTTCATTTATATGAATTTATTCAAAGTCAACCTTATCCAATGAGGTGGCTTAAGGAAAAGGTTGAGGATTTTAAATTGAATACAAATACTTTTAAAGATACCAATTGGTATAAAAGTTTTGTTAACCAAATCCAAATGTATTTGATTGCAGCAAAAAATGTATTTTTAGAAGGAAAAAAAATTTGTCAAAAAACTTATGGACCAGAGGGGTATATAGACGCTATACAGCAAGATATTTTTTTAGTAGAAGATTTGATGAATGCTTTAGATAAAGATATTCACACATTTTATGATGTTGTTTCTAATATAGAGCATAAAAGACTTGGAAAAATAGATAAAGAAACAGATGAAGATTTAAAGGAAGCGGTAAAAAGTTTAAGAGAAGAAGGAAAGGATATTTTAAAAAAGATTAAGAATGAAATATTTATGAAAGAACCAAAAGATTTTATAAAAGATTTAAATGAATTACATCCTTACATGGAATATTTATATCATCTTTTAGTAGCTTTTGGAGAGCTTTATCATGAAAAGAAAAAAGAAAAAGGTATTGTAGATTTCAATGACTTAGAACATTATGCACTGTCCATTTTAGAAAATGAGGAAGCATCGAAAGAATATAGAAAAAAATATGAATATATTTTTGTAGATGAATATCAAGATAGCAATATTGTTCAAGAAACGATTTTAAGCCTTATAAAAAGAGAAAATAATTTATTTATGGTAGGAGATGTAAAACAAAGTATTTATCGTTTTCGATTGGCAGATCCTTCTTTATTTATTCATAAATATGAAAGCTTTCAAAAAGATAAAAATGCTAAGAATAGAAGAATTGATTTAAGTAAAAATTTTAGAAGCAGAGAAGAGATTATTCATGGAGTAAACTTTATTTTTAAAAACATTATGACAAAGGAATTAGGAGAAATAGATTATGATGAGGATTCGTATCTTTATTATGGAGGAGAAAATGAAGATATAGAAAACATGGAAGTAGAATTTTGTTGCATAGAAAAAAAAGAAGATGGCATAGATGAGGAGATCCAAGATTTAGAGGATATGGAAGTAGAAGCACGTATCATAGGGAAAAAAATAAAGGAATTGTTAAAAAAAGAAATATATGATTCAAAATTACAAGGATTTAGAAAAATAAATTATAAAGATATAGTGATTCTTCTTCGTAGTACAAAAAACTGGGCTCAAAATTTTTTAGAAGTTTTTATAGAAGAAGGAATTCCTGCTTATGCAGATGTGAATACAGGATATTTTGAAGCAGTAGAAGTCAATATTTTTATGAATCTTTTGAAGGTGATAGATAACAAAAGACAAGATATTCCACTACTCAGTATGATGCGTTCTCCAATAGGAGGATTTTCTACGGAAGAGCTTATCAAAATTCGTACAGAAAGTATAGAAAAAAGTTATTTTGAAGCAGTTTATAACTATGCCCAATACAAAGATACGTTAGGAGAAAAATGCAGAAAGCTTTTAGAAAGAATAAGTATTTGGAAAGAAGATGCAAGATATATTCCTATGGACGAACTCATTTGGAAGCTTTTAAAGGAAACAGGATATTATCATTATGTAGGGGCTATGCCAGGAGGAATACAAAGACAAGCAAATCTAAGAGTATTGGTAGATCGAGCAAGGCAATTTCAAGAAACTTCCATAAAAGGGCTCTTTAATTTTATCAAATTTATTGATAAGCTTAAAAGTAGCAGTGGAGATATGGGAACTGCAAAAACATTAGGAGAAAATGATGATGTAGTAAGAATTATGAGCATTCATAAAAGTAAGGGATTAGAATTTCCTATTGTGATTGTAGGGGGAATGGGGAAACAATTTAACCTTAGAGATAGTTATTCACAAGTTTTATTTCATAAAGATTTAGGGTTAGGCCCTAGATATGTAGAACCAAACTTAAGACAATATACAGATACACTTCCTAAGATTATTATGAAACATCAAATTAAAACAGAAAGTTTATCGGAAGAAATGAGAATACTATATGTAGCTATGACAAGAGCAAAAGATAAACTTATTTTAGTAGGAGCTATAAAAGATTTAGAAAAAACTTGTAAGAAATGGACAAATCCAATTCATTCTTTTTATTTATCTCATGGAAAAAATTATATGGACTGGATAGGACCAGTACTTATAAGGCATAAAGATGGAGAAAAATTAAGAGAATGGGCAAATATTCCAGTAGATAAAAATAAATTATGGAAAGATGCTTCAAGATGGACTGTTGAAAGATTGAGTAAAAGAGATATTCAACAAGAAGAAACAGAAAAGAAAATCAACCAATTAGCATTTAGAAAATTTTTGGAAAATTTTACAACGCAGAATGTAGAAAATGAAGAATTTGTAGAAAGTAGATTGAATTTTAGGTATCCTTATGAGATTGCTACTCAAATTCCATCTAAAATGTCTGTAACAGAAATTAAAAAATTATCTTTCAAGGAATTAGATACAATTAAGATGAATATCCCAGCATTAGTTCAAAGGCCAAAATTTATGGAAAAAACAAAAAAGTTGACAGGAGCTCAAAGAGGAACATTGATTCATTTTGTCATGCAGCATCTTAATTTATCAAAGGTAGGAACACAAGAACAAATCAAAGGACAAATAGAAAATATGATAGAGATAGAATTGTTAAAAAGAGAAGATGTAGAGAATATAGATATTAAAAAGATTCTAAACTTTTTTAAAAACTCTATTGGAAAAAGAATGATAGGAGCAAAAAAAATATATAGAGAAATTCCATTTAATTTTGTAAAAAAAGCTTTGCAAGTCATTTCAAATGTAGAGGATTGTCATGAAAAATTGTTGATCCAAGGAATTATTGATTGCTATTTTGAGGAAGAGGATGGATTGGTTTTAATAGATTACAAGACAGATTATATAGGTACTCAAAATAAAGAAGAAATTATCAATCAATATATGATACAGATAGAATTGTACAAAGAAGCTTTAGAAGAAATTACTAAAAAGAATGTAAAAGAAAGTTATATTTATTTATTTGATATAGAAAAAGAAGCGAGAGTATTGTAAATAGAAGGGACAGAAATGAAGAATAAGTTAAAAGAATTTTGTAGAGAAATGAATATTGAACATGTAGGAATTGCACCAGCAGAACCTTATAAAGAATTAGAAAATATTTTAAAAAAAAGAATTCAAAAAGGATATTTGACAGGCTTTGAAGAGAAGGAAATACAAAAAAGAATCAATCCAAAAGAAATTATGGAAGATGCCAGATCTATTATTGTATGTCTTTTTCCTTATTTTATAGGAAACAAAGAAAGTGGAAATTTATCTAAATATACTTATGGATTGGATTATCACAAAGTAATTGAAGAAAAATTAGAAAAAATAGGGCATTTTTTAAAAAATGAAATAAAGGATTTTTCTTATCAATCTTTTGTGGACAATGGTCCTTTGGTAGATCGGTATTTAGCATATATTTCTGGAGTAGGATATTTTGGTATGAATCATCATATTATTACAGATGATTATGGTTCTTATGTATTTATTGGATATATGATTAATAATTATCCTTTTGAAGTAGATTCTCCTTCTAATAAAACTTGTATAGAATGTGGCAAATGTATAAAGAGCTGTCCAGGAGGAGCATTGCTTTCAAACTACGAAATGAATCCTAAAAGGTGTATTGCTTATTTAACACAGAAAAAAGAAGCTTTGACGGATGAGGAAGAAAATATCTTAAAAAAAGGAAAAACCATATTTGGATGTGATATTTGTCAAGATGTATGTCCCCATAATGAAAATGTTAAAATTACGCCTTTAGAAGAATTTAAAGAAAACATTATTCATAAAATAGATGAAACAGAAATCAAAAATTTGTCTAATAAAGGATTTCAAAAAAAATATAAGGATCGTTCATTTAGCTGGAGAGGTAGAAAAACCATTCAAAGGAATCTATATATTTTTAAAGATAAGGAGTAATGATAATGAGACTTGTACCCGTTGATTTTGCAAAAGATGATATGTATCTAGCCCAGACACTACACGATAGAGATAATAGAGTGCTACTTCAAAAAGGGGTAAGGTTGAATGAAAAATTAATAGAAAAAATAAAAGAAAATGGAATATATAGTATTTACATTCATGATGAATATAGTGATAATGAAATAGAAGATGTAATTAGTCCTACTCTTAGAAATGAAGCAGTAAAATCTATGAAAGAAACCTTTGAAGGATTTAATCATTCTTATCAAAATAGAAATAGTATAAAAGGCAGACAATATGAGAAACAACAAGAAAAGAAGCTAGGAGTATTAAGTGGAATATCAAAAGATATCGTAGAAGACATTGCTTTAAGCAAAGATATTATGATTCAGTTGGTAGATATCAAAAATATGGATACCTATACCTATCAACATTCTGTAAATGTAGCAGTTTTATCCTTGGTTTTAGGAATTGAATTAAATTTAAATAAAAATGAATTGTATGATCTATGTATAGGGGCTATGCTTCATGATGTAGGAAAAGCATCAATTTCTAAAGAGATTCTTCTAAAGAGAGGTACTCTTACAAATGAAGAGTGGGAGGTTGTAAAACAACATCCAAAGAAAGGCTATGATCAATTAAAAGATCAGTATCAACTGAGTACAAATGTAAAACTTATTGCCCTTCAGCATCATGAAAGAGTAGATGGAACAGGATATCCTAATCAATATAAAGATGAAAAAATTAATAAGCTTGCAAAGATTGTTGCTGTTGCAGATGCATATGATGCTATGATTTCAGATACTCCATATCAAAGAGCTGTTTCTCCAAATGAAGCCATAGAGATGATTATGGGAAGTGCAGGAAGACAATTTGATTTTGATATGGTAAAAGTATTTGTAAAAAAAATCATTCCTTATCCTGTGGGAACTTTGGTACAGCTTAGCAATAAGGAAATAGGAGTAGTAGAAGAAATTCATACAGATTTTCCTCTTCGTCCAAAAATAAAAATTGTAAAGCAAAATGCAGTAACAGTACAAATGAAGTCTATAGATTTAATGAAAGAGACAAATCTTGTTATTGAAAGAATGCTCTATGAGGTTCCTAACGCTTGTGTATCTAGAAATCTAGGAGAAGACAATTCTTTTAAAAAACAAGGTGCAATTTCTTAAAAGGAGGAATAGTTTGGAGATTTATTATATAAATAGGAAAACTGCTACAAAAGAAAAAGAGATTGTAGCAGGAGATTCTTTCTTAAGATGGATTTATGATACAAAAACGGGTAGTACGATTCTTGAAATGATTGTAAAAAGAAAGATGTTTTCAAGTATATATGGAAAAATGCAAGATTTATCTTCTAGTAAAAGAAAAATTCATAAATTTGCAGAAGATCTTAAAATTGATATGAAGGAAGCAGAAATAGAAAATATAGAGGATTATAAAAATTTTAATGATTTTTTTGCAAGAAGATTAAAAAAAGAGGCAAGACCTATTGAAAAAGAGGAAAGTCATTTGGTATCTCCAGCAGATGGAAGAATTCTTGCTTATGAAAATATAGATAAAAACTCTATTATACAAGTAAAAGGTTTTACGTATACTTTAGAAGAGTTAATAGGAGATGAAAAGTTATCTAAGGAGTATGATGGAGGAGCTTGTATAGTGATTAGACTATGTCCAGCTGACTATCATAGATTTCATTTTCCTGATAGTGGAATACCCATGGAGACAAAAAAGATAAAAGGAATGTACTATTCAGTGAATCCTATTGCTCTTAAAAAAGTAGCATCTATTTATTGTCAAAATAAAAGAGAAATTACTTTATTTCAATCAGATCATTTTAAAGAAGTGATTATGATAGAGGTAGGAGCTACTTGTGTAGGGTCTATTATTCAAACGTATATACCAAACAAGAGAATTCAAAAGGGAGAAGAAAAAGGATATTTTAAATTTGGAGGGTCTACAGTTATTTTATTTCTAAAAAAAGGAGCTGCTCATATAGATCAAGATTTACTCAAAAATACAGAAAACGAAATAGAAACAAAGGTGAATATGGGAGAAAGAATAGGAATAAATAAGGCATAATTTCTTGAAAATAGAAGAAATATAGAATATAATAAAAAAGAAAAAATACTTATTTCTCTACAGTTAAGTAGAGTTTTTTTGTTTTGGATCATAGCATAGAAAGGTTGTGATGGTTATGGATTCTAGTCCGTTGCCGAGGCAGAGGAACAAAAAAGTAGGAAATAAAAGGGCCATAACCATCTCTTTATGGCTCTCCTAAGGAGGAGTGCGATGAAAGATCAAATTATAGAACTTATTGAGAAAAAAAAGTATGCAAAGGCACGTGAAGAAGTAATACAAATGAATGTTATGGATATTGCAGAGCTTTTAGAAGAGTTAGATATAAATAGTGCTTTAATTCTTTTTAGACTGCTTCCTAAAAATATATCAGCAGAAGTGTTTTCTAATATTTCAAATGAACATCAAATGTATATTATTAGTGCCATTACAGATAAAGAGATTGAATATATTATGGAAGAATTGTTTTTTGATGATATGATTGACTTTTTAGAAGAAATGCCTGCAAGTGTAGTCAAAAAAATTATTAAAAATGCAAAAGAGGAAGAAAGAAAATTAATCAATCAATTTTTAAATTATCCTGCTAATTCAGCAGGTAGTTTGATGACTATTGAATATGTAGGACTTAAAAAAGAAATGACAGTAAAAGAGTCTATAGAATATATTAAAAAAATAGGATTAGATAAAGAAACTGTTTATACTTGTTATGTAATGAATGAAAATAGAAAATTAGAAGGAATTGTATCTTTAAGAAAATTAGTAGTGAGTGACGATGATAAAACAGTGGAAGAAATTATGGAGACAGGAGTTATTTCTGTTACTACAAAAGATGATCAAGAAGAAATTGCAAGTGTTTTTAAAAAATATGATTTTATTGCATTGCCAGTTGTAGATAAAGAAGAAAGGCTCATTGGAATTATTACCATAGATGATATTGTAGATGTTATTGAACAAGAAAATACAGAGGACTTTCATAAAATGGCGGCTATTGCTCCATCTGAGGAGGAATATTTAGAAACGAGTGTTTTTACACTAGCAAGAAGAAGAATCTTATGGCTTTTATTTTTGATGATCTCAGCTATTTTTACAGGAAGTATTATTAAAAAATTTGAAGATGTATTACAATCTGTAGTAGCATTAGCGGCCTTCATGCCTATGATTATGGGCACAGGAGGAAATGCAGGGGCTCAGTCATCTACTTTAGTTATAAGGGGAATGGCATTAGATGAAATAGAACTTAATGATATTTTTAGAGTTTTATGGAAAGAGCTTAGAGTGAGCTGTGTAGTAGGTATTATACTTTCTTCGATTAATTTTCTTCGATTATATTATATACAACATGTAGATTTAGGAATTAGTGTGACAGTATGTAGTACCTTATTGATTGTAATTATGTGGGCAAAAGTAGTTGGAGGAATGCTTCCTATTTTGGCTAGAACCTTTAAACTAGATCCTGCTATTATGGCCAGTCCTATGATTTCCACCATTGTAGATGCAGTGTCTTTATTTGTATATTTTTCTATTGCTACCAAGATTTTAGGGATTGCATAAATTTGGGTCCTAGGTCCTATGATGAAGATTCTATTGAATTTACGATATATTTGTATGGATCGCAAAAACGGAGGTTATAGGCCATGGCAAAGAACATTGAATTAGATGAAAATATTATTAAGAAAAACAAAATTCCTATTTTGATTGAAGATAGTCAGTGGAGATCTTTATTTAAAAGTGATATGACAAGGTCTATGGAGAAAACTTCAAAAGTTTTAAAAGAAAAAGTCATAGAATACAGAGAAGCTACCAAACAAATTAAAATATATAAAAAATTAAAAAAGGATTTAATGCAGAGGGTACTTCAATTTTCTGATGAAGTAAATAATAATAAAAATGAAAATGCACTAGATTCATTAGAACAAACAAAAGAGAAAATACTTCAAGCAAATGACAAAATTGATGAATTTCAATTTATGCTAGAGACACTTCCAAAGGAGATAGAAATATTAAATAAAGCTTTACTCACAGAAACTATTTCTATAGCCTATGAAAAAATTGACAAAGGAAGCAGTAAAATAGAAGATCTTACAGATGAGATTATAAAACTAAGAGATCAATTAAAAAGCAGCTGGGATGAAAAGATAGAGCTAGAAAAAACAGTAGATGATTTGTATCATTATCTTCATAATACATTAGGATATGAAGAAACAAATAAATTAGATAAAAAATTCCTTTAAAAGTACGTAATTATACGTACTTTTGAGTTTTTAATCAAATTAATAAACAACGTCACTAATTTTCAAATTTGGAAAATATGAAGAAACACTCGAAAATAGCATTACAAACTCGCTATGCTCAAACAATGTAATGCTAATGATTTTCTCATTTATTCTATATTTTCATAAATTCTCAATAAATGTTCCTAATGTTTATTACTTTGCTTAAACATAGTTTGCTAACAGTCTAAAGTACGTATTGATACGTACTTTTTAGTTTTAAGAGGAATTTAAAGAATACAATAGAATATATAAGTATATATAAGAAATGAGGAGTTTTTAATATGAAAGGTATAGGAATAGATATAATAGAAATAGACAGAATATCTAATGCTATGAATAAAAATGATAAATTTTTACAAAGAGTATTTACAAAAAAAGAAATCAAGTATTTTGTATCTATTGATTATAGAAAAAATACTATAGCAGGAAATTTTGCTGCAAAAGAAGCTGTGATGAAATCCCTTGGAACAGGACTTAGAAATTTTAAATGGATAGATATTGAGATAGAAAGAGATCACTTGGGAAAGCCCTTTGTAAAACTTTATAATGGAGCAAAAGAAATTGCAGATCAAAAAGGAATAAAAGAGATCATGATTACTATATCGCATAGTAGAGATTATGCAGTAGCACAAGCATTAGCCATTTAGAGGAGGGGTTATGTTTGAAGGTTGTAAGAGGGGATGAAATGAAAAAATTAGATAGGATGGCTATGGATGAGTTTTTAATACCTAGCATGATCCTTATGGAAAATGCAGGAATAGCTGTATGTGAAGAAATATTAAAAAATATAAAAGAAAATGAAGAAATAGTGATTGTTTGTGGAGTGGGAAACAATGGAGGAGATGGATTTGTAGTAGCGAGACACCTGTTTCATAGAGGGATACCTACGAAGGTATGTATTATAGGTGCTGTAGAGAAATTTTCTCAAGATGCAAAAATGAATTATCATATCTTACAAAAATTAAATATACCTATTCACATAATTCAGAAAGACTTAAAGAAATTTGTGAATATTCTAGAGAAATCTCATATGATTATAGATGCTATTTTTGGAACAGGATTAAGTAGAGAGATAGATTGTTTCACAAAAAAAGTAATTCAAACAATGAATGACTTAAAAAAGAAAGTGGTTTCTATAGATATTCCATCAGGCATAGGAGCAAATGATGGAAAGATTTATGGAGAAGCGATTCGCGCAAATCAAACTATTGTACTGGAACTTCCTAAGATTGGAAATCTATTATATCCAGGAGCAGAATATACAGGAGAGCTAAAGATAAAAAAAATAGGAATTCCTAAAGACACGTTTTCCAAGATATCTTTAAATGTGAATTTGATTACAAAAGAAATTGTAAAAAAGATTTTACCTATAAGAAAAAAAGATACATATAAAGGGGACTATGGAAAGGTATATATTCTTGCAGGGTCTGCTGGTATGACAGGAGCGGGTATATTAAGTTGCAAAGCAGCATTAAGAAGTGGAGCAGGTCTTTTAAAAATTCCAATTTCTGAGAGTTTAAATACTATTATGGAGACAAAATTAGTAGAAGGGATTACGATTCCTCTTCATGAATATAAAAAAGGCATTTTAGGAATTAATGATATTGTAAAAATTGTAAAAATTATTGAAGAATCTAATGTGATTGCCATGGGTCCTGGAAGCGGAAATAATAGAGAAATAGAAGAACTTTTAAGAAATATATTAGAAAATACGAAAAAACCCATTGTATTAGATGCAGATGCTATTAATGGACTTGCCAATAGAAAAGAATTTATAAAACTGATTGAGGGGCATGTAGTATTAACTCCTCATATGGGAGAAATGTCAAGACTTATAGGATTAGACATTGAATATATTAAGAAGCATCCAATAGAAGTAGTATTAGAATATGCAGTAAAATGGAATGTAGTCATTGTATTAAAAGGAGCAAGAACAATAGTAGGAAATCCTAAAAAAGAAATATATATCAATAGGACAGGAAATCCAGGAATGGCTAAAGCAGGCAGTGGAGATGTACTCACAGGAATTATTACAGGATTTATTAGCCAAGGAATAGACCTTTTTCATGCAGCCATTGCAGCAGTTTACATTCATGGAAGAGCAGGAGATTTAGCAGCACAAAAATTAGGAGAATATGGTATGCTTGCTTCTGATATGATCAATGAAATTCCTGTAGCTATCAAAGAAGTTGTAGGAAGATAGGAATAAATTTTAAAACTTCTACGTAAAGATAATAAAGGAGATTTTGCGTGGAGGGATGAATTTGAGAATTAAAAAGATAGGATTATGGATACTTATAGTGTGTCTTTTAGGAGGATGTAGTCCAAAAACAAAAGAGGATTTATTATATGATGTTCAAAAAAAACTAAATCAAATCAATTCTTATACATGTAAAGCAGAAATTGAGATTCATGGAAATAAAGATATGCAAAAGTATATTGTAAAGCAATGGTTTCAAAAACCAAATAAGTATAAGCTTGAAACCATATATCCGGACACTTTAAAAGGAAAAGTGACTTTATTTGATGGAAAAAGAGCATGGGTGTATCATCCTTTAATTGAACAAACCTTTATCCTAGATGATTTTTCAAAATCTGATGAACAAAATATGTTTTTAGGATATTTTATAAAGAATTATTTAGAATCTGAAAATGTACAAATAGATAAAAAAAGAAAAGAACATAAAGACTATCTTGTAATCACTACTGAAATTCCTGGGAACTATGCTTATTTTCATAAACAAATATTATGGATCAATATAGAAAAAAAAGAACCTTTTTTATTAGAAGTATATGATTCAAGTGATCATATAAGAATGAGGGTAAAATATGATGGGTTTGAATATAATCCTACCATAGAAAATGATTTTTTCAAGATAAGATGAGGTGTTTCAAAGAAAGAGGGGGAGAAAAGTGTTATCCTTAGAAAAAACAAGACCTGTATGGGCAGAAATCAATTTAGACCATTTGGCTCATAATATGAGAGAAATCAGAAATCTTGTAAAAAAAGAAATTAAAATTACAGGGGTTATTAAGGCAGATGCATATGGACATGGAGCATTAGAAATTGGAAGAACACTCCTTGAAAATGGAGCAGAAAGATTTGCTGTAGCAACACTATCAGAAGCTTTGGAATTAAGAAAAGGATATAAGGACACACCTATATTGATTTTAGGATATACGCCTAAAGAATGTGCACAAGAGGTCATAGAAAATAATATTATTCAGACTATTTATTCATTAGAAGATGCAAAGGCTTATTCAGATGTGGCACAAAAATTAAAAAAATATGTAATTTTTCATATTAAAATAGATACAGGCATGAGTAGAATAGGATTTTTGCCTAATAAGGAAACGGTAGAAATCATAAAGGAAATCATAAAATTCCCTTATGTAAAAGTTGAAGGTATGTTTACTCATTTTGCAGTAGCAGATGCACAGAGTAAAGATTTTACAAATAAGCAATATGAAAGATTTATAAGTATGGATCGAATGCTTAAAGAAGAGAATATCCATATTCCTATTCGTCATGTAGGAAACAGTGCAACCATTATGGATTTACCAGACATGCATTTAGATATGGTAAGAGCAGGGGTAATTCTTTATGGACTTTATCCTTCAGAAGAAGTCAAAAAAGAAAGATTAAATCTAAAACCTGTACTATCTTTAAAAGCTAAAATTAGCCATGTAAAAACACTAGATGGAGGAGTAGGAATTAGCTATGGACTTAAATTTTTTACTCCTAAAAAATCTAAAATTGCAACTTTGCCTATAGGCTATGCAGATGGATTTACAAGAATGTTATCAGGAAAAGGAGAAGCTTTAGTAAAAGGAAAAAAAGTACCTGTAGTAGGAAGAATATGTATGGATCAATGTATGATTGATGTAAGTTCTATAGAAGATATTCAAGTAGGAGAACAAGTAATACTTATTGGAAGTGATGGTAAAAATACAATACTTGCAGATGATCTAGCAAATCAATTAGGTACCATCAATTATGAAATTGTATGTATGCTTGGAAGAAGAATTCCAAGAGTATATATCAAAAATAATGAAGTTATAAAGATTAAAGACTACTTGGGTATGTAGATTTTGGAAATTAGTATAAAAAAGTGATCATATTGACACACTTATAATAAATAGTATATAATGTTGTATATATTTTTAGTATGGATACGAGTGCCCATGTGGTGTCCTATTTTCATGACTTTAGGAGGTGCGGACATGGCTGAATCCAAAAGAATTATGATCAGCTTGCCTAATACACTTTTACAAGAAGTAGATGATATTGTAGCAATAGAACAAAGGAATAGAAGTGAATTTATACGAGAAGCAATGAAATTATATATTAGAGAGAGGCGCAAAATGCAAATTAGAGAGGATATGAAAAAAGGCTATAGGGAAATGGGAGCAATGAATCTAGCATTATCGGAGATGGGATTAGATATGGATGTAAATGGGTTACAGACCTATGAATCAAGGCTGGCGGAGTGTGAATAGTGTGATTGTAAAAAGAGGAGATATTTTCTATGCAGATCTTAGCCCTGTAGTTGGATCGGAACAGGGAGGAGTTCGACCAGTCCTTGTGGTACAAAATGATATCGGAAATAAATACAGCCCTACAGTTATTGTAGTTGCTATAACCTCTCAAATTAATAAAGCAAAACTACCAACCCATATTGAGATTAGCGCCTCAGAATATGGATTAACGAGAGATTCAGTAGTTTTACTAGAACAAGTTCGTACTATTGACAAAAGAAGATTAAGAGAAAAAATAGGACACTCAGATGACGAAATGATGGATAAAGTAAATGAGGGTTTATTAATAAGTTTCGGACTTATAGATTTTTAAGACTGTCAAATGACAGTCTTTTTGGCATGTAAGGGACGGTTAAACATTAAGTGGCATATAAGGTGGTATAAGGTGGTAAGGTGGTATAAGGTGGTATAAGGGACGGTTAAACATTAAGTATAATAAACTATAGAATGTAAAAACTACTTCTAAAAGATGAAAGGAGTAGTTCTTTATGCCTAGAGTCGCTAGAGTAAAAAGTGAAGAAGGAATTTATCATATTATGTTTAGAAGTATCAGCGAAGTAAATTTATTTTTAGATGATCTGGACAAAATTAAATATTTTAAATTAATTTACAAATATCAAAAAAAGTTTCAGTTTAAAGTGTATGCCTATTGTCTTATGGATAGTCATGGACATATGATTATAGATTGCAATGGAGCAGACATATCTAAAATTATGCATAGTATTAATTTTTGTTATGCTCAATATTTCAATAGAAAATATAATAGACATGGACATTTATTTCAAGACCGATTTAAAAGTAAAATAATTAAAGATGAAAAATATTTTATTGTTTTATCTGCCTATATTCATAATAATCCTAAGGATTTGTCTAATTACAAAGACCGAATAGAAGAATATGGATTTTGTAGTTTGAATGATTATATAAAAGGGACGAATCAATTTGAAATATTAGATACTTCTTTTTTAAGTGAAATACTTAATTTAGATCGTATGAAAAATAAGAAGGCTTATATTGAATTTGTAAAAAAATGTGAGAGCAAAGATGATATTATTGATGTAGAATTTGAAAAAGTTGAAAATGTATATAAAAGTGAAAGAAGGATTATTCCACGAGATTATACAGGAGAACAAGTCATAGAAATGGTAGCCAAATATTTTAAAATGGAGAAAAATAGAGTGCATGTCAAATATAAAAGACAATATGTAAAATTAAGAGCTATTAGCTGTTTTTTGATGAGTTGTTATTGCAATATAAATCAGAAGAATATATGTCAATTAGTCGGAAATATTACGCAGACAAGAGTGTCTAGTTTATCTATGATAGGGATGGAGATGGCATTTAAAGAAAAGGAGTTATTAGATCAATTTTTAAAGATAAAGAGTGCTTAAATTGAAATAAATATTAAGAAAAAAGAAGGGGTTATTTTTGATGCCTAAAAATAAAATAGTATTTAATAATATTAAATAAATGAGCCTTTTATCTTATGATAAAAGATTTTTTTATAATACATAGAAAATTATGTACTAAGTGTAAATAAAATTGAGGATAAATACATAGTTTCAGTTATGTATTTCAAAAAAGTCTATCGATAATTCTTTCAAAGGAAGATTTTTGTATGGAATAGTATATAAAATTTGTTAACCGTCCCTAGGTTGCTTGCAATTATGATGAAATAATTGTAAACTTGAAACATATAGTAAATAAAGAATTATGTCTAAATATGTTTAAAGGAGTAAATACTACAATGATCTATATGTTAAAAGGAATAATTATGGGGATGTTAATGTCAACCCCTGTAGGACCTATTGGAATTTTATCTATACAAAGAAGTATTCACAAAGGGTGGAAAGAAGGATTCTTTTCGGGGGTTGGTGGAGCCACTTCTGATATTGTCTATTCTACTATGGCTATTTTAGGCATGGATTATATAGATGTTTTTTTAGAAAAGCATACTGCTTTAATTTATTATATAACAGGAAGTTTATTTTTGATTATTGGAATGAATATTTTGTTACAAGCAATTAAAAATAAAAAAAATAAGAAAAACAAAAAAGAATTTCAAGAAGAATCTATACATCCGTATTTTTCTACTTTTTTGATGGGAATATCTAATCCAATGACTTTCTTTATTTTTTTAGCTATGTTTGCAAAATTGAAGGTTGATGTGAATCAACAAACATTTATACAGCATATAACTTTGATTGCATCTATTTTTTCAGGTTCTTGTATCTTATGGTTTTGTATTTCAAATTTTGTACAATACTCTAAGAGGGATTATACAATAGAAAATTTTACTTTGGTAGATAAAGTAGTAGGATGTATTATTAGTTTATTAGGAATCGTCAATATTGTAAAAGGAATGATAAAATGTTAGAGGTGATCCTTTGGATCACCTTGATTTTATTCTATAGGAATATGCAAATTTTAAATGATATGAGATTGTAATGTATTCGTAACCATAGAGTCAACATATATTGATATAATGAAAATAAAGAAATGAAAAGGGGGAGTAGGATATGCATAACTTTAAAAAAGTTATTATGTCTATGGGACTTGCGTGTTCTATAGCTTTTATAAGTATACCAAGTTTTTCTTATGCAAATATTGCAAATACTGTTTATGAACAAAAAAATGAATCGTACATAGCAAAGGGAATAAAGCATGAACAACATCTGAAGTTTACCAATAGTGGATGGGTGAATATAAATGTCATTCGAGTGAATTTAGATGAACCATATGCTACCTTAGATTTATTATTTCATCAAAATGGATTAGGACAAAAGGCAAAGGTATCAGAATTTGTAAATCAGAGAAGTGATGTAGTTGGAGCTGTGAATGGAGACTTTTTTAATATGAAAGGAGCAGCTACCATAGGTCCTATGGTAAGAGATGGAGAGTTGCTTACGACTACAGCTTATTTAGGACAAGCTGTACCTAGTATGAGTTTTACTAATGAAAAAATTCCTACCATTCAAAATTGGGTGAATAATGCAATTGTATTAACCAATGTGACAAAGGGATATAACTTTGAAGTTTTAGCTGCTAATAAAGAATCTGATTATGCACATATATCTGTAATATATACTCCAAAATGGGGAGTTCAAACGCCTGCTAAAAATTTAGCAGGAGGGATACAAATGGTTATACAAAATAATATTGTAACAGAGATTTTACCAGGAGGTACAGCTAAAGTGATTCCTCCTAATGGATCTGTGATATTTGCTGCAGGAATGAAAGCAACAGAATTACAACAAAATTTTGCAGTTGGGGATATGGTAAATTTCACAAATCAGGCGAATATGGATATCTCTAATCTTAAATTTGCTGTAGGAGGAGGAGGTTTACTTGTAAAGGATGGTATACCACAATCTAACTACTATATCAATATAAAAGGAAATCAACCAAGAACTGCTTTAGGGATATCGCAGGATAAAAAAGAAGCTTTTATTGTAACGATAGATGGAAGAGTAGGGTCTTATACAGGGGTAACTCAAGAAGAATTGGCACAGATTATGATTTCACTGGGGGCTTATGATGCTATTAATCTAGATGGTGGCGGTTCTACAGATATGGTTTTAAGACCTTTGGGAGAAGAAAATAAAAAGGTGATCAACAATCTTTCAGAAGGAGTAGAAAGAAGAGTTATGAATGGAGTAGGGGTTGTGAGTAATGCCCCTAGAACAGATGAAATCGGAGGTATGATGTTACAAATAGAAGATTCTAATGTGCCTTTAAATAGTTCAAAGAAGATCCAAGTAAAAGGTTATGATGCAAATTATTATCCTTTATCAATAGATGTAAATAAAATCAATTGGCAGGTAAAAGGAGTAGAAGGAAAAGTTACAAATGGAATTTTTTATGCTCAAAGTCCAGGAGATGGAGCAATTGTGGCAGAAATTGAAGGAAAAACAGCTACCTTACCCATTCATGTCATAGATCAAATTACAAGACTCGATATATTTCCTGGGAAAATACAATTAGGAAATAATCAAAAAACGAATTTAACGGCTAAAATTACAGATAAAGATGGATATGGAAGCAGCATCAATATAAAGGATTTAAATGTTGAAATTCCTAATAATTTAGGAACATTAGATGAAATGGGATATTTTCATGCAGGAAATCAAAGTGGTTCAGGAGTGATGAAGCTTTCTTATAAAAATTTAGTAAAATATATTCCTGTAGTAGTCGGGTCAAAAGAAGTAGTGATTGATGATTTTGAAAACATGAATGGCCAGTTTTTATCTTATCCATCTGAAGTATTAGGAGGATATATACTATCGAATATAAGTAAAAATGGACAATCATCAGGAGAACTTTCTTATGATTTTACAAAAACAGATGCTACAAGAGCTGCTTATTTACAATTTAATAATGGAGGAAAATATTTCACAGACAAACCACAAAAAATAGGAATGTGGGTATATGGAAATCATAGTGGTCATAGTCTAAAAGCGAAAATGTTTACAGCAAATGGAACGGAACAAAATATAACATTAGCAAATAGCATAGATTGGGATGGATGGAAATATGTAGAAGGAAATATTCCAGAGAGCATAGGCAATAAATCTAGACTGGAAAGAGTTTATGTAGTAGAAACAAATAAGCTGTCTAAAGATGCAGGGAAAATTTATATAGACGATTTGACTGTATCTTATCCAAATACTTTTACAGGAACCATTCCACAGTCTGAAAATCAAGAACAAAATCCTAAAAATATCAAAGCTGAATTAAAAGGACAAAATTCATTTAAGTTGCTTGCTCATGGAGCTATTTTAGGAATGAATCCAGAGGATATAATAAAAACAGCTCAAACTTCAAATGAAAAAGCAGAGGTCAATTTATTTACACAGCAAATAGATCCTAGATTAAAAGAACAACTTAAAAATTCTACCTTTGTTGTAGGGGGAGGATATAGCTCTACAAAATATAAAAACAGCTTATTGATTTCTCTGGATAATACAAAGGGCGGATTAAGAGAGACGAACTTTGAACAATGGAGATGGTTTTTAAATACAGTTAATCAAGCAGATAGTAAAAACATAATCATTACTTTACCAAAACCATTGAGTTTTAAAGATCCATTAGAAGAAAAATTATTTAATGATACATTAAATAAATTTAAAAAAGAAAAAAATGCAGAGGTTTGGGTTCTTACTGGAGGACATGATCTCTTTAGCGTATATCCAAAAGAAGGAATTTATTATGCAGAGTTAAAATCTTATTCTGAAAATAGAGATATAGATAAGTGGGAAGGCTTTACTTATCTTATGTTTACTGTAAATGATGATGGAATAACATATGAAATTCTGCCACTAAATGAAAAAAATTAAGGAAAGGAATACTCCTTGGATGAACTTTCAAGGAGTATTTCTATATACAAATGATGTAAAGGAATATAAAACTATGCTATAATAAGATGGAATTTGTCAAAATTTCATTAGAAAGGATTAGATACATATGAAAAAAATAGGGATTGGAATTTGTATAGGAATTATGTGTTTTTATAGTGTTTTTTCCTATGCTCAAGGATTAGAGTTGAATACTAAGATTCAAAAAAGTGGATTTTCATATATTGAATCTGTCAATCAAGAAAAGAATAGATATGTAAATTATGGAGATGGATATATGATAGATTATCCAAGCCATATGGAGGTAGACACTTCAATTGAAGCTGTAAAAACAGTGATCAAAGACCAAGAAAGAGAAATTGAAATTTATTATGATAGTTTTTATAATACGCCTAATGTGGCTAATGCGTATAAAAACTATAGCAATGCATTTATAAAAAACGATAAAGATCATATAAAAGAATATGAGAATACGGCAACTATTAATGGTATGAAGGTACATTTATTAAAATGGAATAGAAAAAAACTTTCTAAAATAGAAAATGATAAAAACTTTTATGTAAGTGCAGAAATTGTAAAAAATAACAAGGAAGTTTATACAATTTTTATAAAATCATCTAGACAATTTTATAATTTTGAAGATTATATGGATGTGATTTCTAGTTTTAAAATCATAGAAAAGCAAGGAGTTTCTAGTATCAACACAAAATTTAAACCTGTAGAGAGAAAATTAAATGAAGAGACAAAGGAATTTTATGACAAATACTTTTTAAAAAGTGATAAACTAAGATGGGGAATATTTGAACAAAGTGCCCCTGCAAGCTTTTCTTATCTAAAAAGTATAGAAAATAGATTAGATTATGAATTTAAGTTTTTAGTAAGATATCAATCACTAGATGTACCTATGCCTCTTGAAGAGCTTAAAAATGCATATAATAACAATCGATATGTAGAGCTTACTCTTCAAACTATGCATATGAATGAAGACAATAAAAGCATTACTTATGATATATTAGATGGAAAATATGATGCTTATTTTGATGAATATGCAAGAAAATTAAAAGAATTTAATCATCCTGTTTTATTTAGATTAAACAATGAGATGAATGGAGATTGGTGCGTATATTCAAGCTATTATTCTTCTAAGGATACAAACCTTTACAAAGAAGTTTGGAAATATATTTATCATAAATTTGAACAATATGGTGTAGATAATGTAATTTGGGTATGGAATCCTCATGATTTATCTTTCCCTAATTTTAAATGGAATCATTATCTAAATTATTATCCAGGTGATGAATATGTAGATATTATAGGTCTTACAGGCTATAATACAGGAAATTATTATCCTGGTGAAGTATGGAGAAGCTTTGAACAAATTTATCCTCAGGTTTATAATGAATATATGTCTATATTTGAACAGCCTTTTATGATTACAGAATTTGGATCTAATGAAATTGGTGGAGATAAGGTAAGCTGGATTCATGGGATGTTTGATTATATGTACATGCATCCATTTAAGAATATAAAAGTAGCTATTTGGTGGAATGGAATTGATTGGGATCCAAATAGAAATCCTGCTAGAATCTACAGACTTGACAATAGAGATGATGTAGTCAATACTTTTAGACAAAGATTAAAGGATTACAAAGAAATAGATGAAGGAAAGAAAGATGAAAGAAAAAAAGATGAAAGAAAGAAAGATGAAGGAAAAAAAGATGAAGGAAAAAAAGATGAAGGCATTTAAAAAAGTATTTATTTATATGATCTTATATATATTGGTACTCCAGTTTGGTATTCCTTATGTGATACCTGCTCAAGCAGTATATGAAGATCGATTGATTTATGATGCAGTAAAAAATCGTCCCACGAATATAGAAGGAGTTTTTGAGCAAGTAAAAAAAATAATTGATCAAGAGAACATAAGTGACTATGTAGTCATATTAGGAGATTCAGTAGGGTTTAGTAGTCCAGGACCTGCTGATTCTTCTATGGCTCATTATTTAAATGAAAGAGCAAAACAGTCAGGAAAAAACTTTAGAGTGTTTAATTTATCTATGCCATCTATGCAAACAGGAGATATTTATACTGTTTTAAAGAAGATGGATCAATATGGTATTTCAAGAGACCATGTGATCATTAATGTAATTTATGCAGGCTTTGTAGCAAGAAATCCTGATCCTCCAGCAGTTTTTTGGTTAAAGGATCAATTAAAGGAAGTAGATAAAGAAACTTATGACCACATTAAGCCACAATTAATGGCAAATCAAAAACAAGAGAAATTTATTCAAAAAACATTAAAGCCTATGAAAAATAATATGTATGAAAAGATAGCTATATTTAAGTATAAGGATTATATACAAGCTTATTGTAAAGAAAAGATAAAGGAAGTAAGAGGAAATATAGCTTCTAATGAAGATGTGAAGGCTTGGACGGAAAAAGATTTTTTAAAAGATTTATTAAAAGAGCCTATGTATCAAAGAGAGTTTTCTGATGCAGCTTTTGTCATGGATGAGAGTAATCCACAAATATATTTTTTAAATAAAATTATAGAGTTTCAAAAGAATAAAGATACTTTTATTTTTCTTGCAGCAATGAATGACAAATTGTTAGAAGAAAATGTGTCTAAACCTGGATTTCAAGAAAATATGAACAAAATTGATGATTATTTTAAAAATCAACCTATAGAGTATAAAAATTTTAATCAGACAATAGACTACAATTTGTTTTCAGATCATATACATTTAACCCCTAAAGGATATAAAATATTATCGGATCGGTTATGGGATGAAATACAAAAATGGGATATGAAGGAATAATGGAGGATACACAATATGCTATTTCACTCTTTTGAATTTTTTGTTTTACTTTTAATTACTTTTTTATTTTTCTATAGTTTTCCAAAACAGAGAATATATATTCTTGCGGTAGCCAATATCATTTTTTATGGAGCATCTGGAATCAGATATTTATTTTTATTTATGATTGTTTCATGGGTTACCTATATGTGTTCTTTAGGGATCACAAAAAAGTATGGAAAAATATATTGCTGGATAGGGATTTTGGTCAATATTCTAAATTTGGTATTTTTTAAGTATACAGGTTTTATATTAAAAAATATAGAAAAATTTATGGGAATTGTGTTTCCTTGGCAAGATACGCTATTAGCAAAGATTATGTTACCAGTAGGAATTTCCTTTTATACTTTTCAACTCATTGCTTATATAGTAGATGTCTATAGAAAAGAGATCAAATCTTGTGATTCTTTTTTAAGCTTTTGGGTGTTTATTTCTTTCTTTGGACAATTAATTGCAGGACCTATCATGCGTGGAAAAGAGTTTCTTTTTCAAATTGATGGACTAAAAGAAAATAAATTGACTCTTACCAATTTAAAATATGGAGTTTATTATATATGTATGGGTCTTTCAAAAAAAATAATCTTTGCTGATTTTTTAGCCAAAAAAGCAGATGTTTATTTTAGTCAAGTAGGAAATCTAAATTCTTTAGATGCTTGGTTTGCAGCTTATTTATTTGCATTTCAAATTTATTTTGACTTTTCTGCTTATAGTGAGATTGCTGTAGGGGTAGGACATTTATTTGGACTCAATTTAAGTTTAAATTTTAAATCTCCTTATATTAGCAGTAATCCTTCAGAGTTTTGGAAAAGATGGCATATTACATTATCCTCTTGGATTCGAGATTATATATATATTCCTCTAGGAGGATCAAAAAAGGGTCACTTTTTACAATATGTATTTTTATTTACAGCTATGGCTATCTCAGGAATATGGCATGGAGCAGCTTGGACCTTTATTATATGGGGGATATACCATGGAAGTTTAAGTGCTCTTCACAAAATGTATAGAAGTTATATAAAGGTCCCTAAAGAAAATATTTTTTATAAAATAATATGCATTTTCATATTTTTTCAACTGACTACCATAGGATGGGTATTTTTTAGAGCAGGTAGTATGTCTGATGCTATTTTTATGATCAAAAAAATGATTACTTTATCAGATTTAGTTTATAGTCCAGTATATTTTATATATTTTGGATTTGTGGTATTCCTATATGGAGTACATTTAATAGAATATTTTATTAGAAAAAATGAAAATACATTTAGTTTATATTGGCAAAGATATTTTCCTCCATCTGTTCGAGCAGCAGCTTATTTTGGTATTGTGATTTTATTAATTTTATTTACACAAACAGAAGAAAGTACTTTTATTTATTTTCAATTTTAAGTGTAATGAAAAATTAATAAATATATTTTCCATAAAAAATAATTTCATGATAAAATAAACTAAGTTATACTAAATTTAAAAGATCAATACCAACTAGAAAACAAAGGGGATGAAAATATGAAAAATAAGAAATTGATTTCTTTAGCACTGACTACTCTCATGACAGTAGGATTGTTTTCTTATGTAGCAATGGCTATAGGAGACCCTGGTTCACAAGAAGATCCAGTGGTGACCAAAAGCTATGTAGAAACTAGAAACCAACAATTAAAGGAATATATAGATGAAAAAATTCAGCAAGTACTCAATATAAAAAATGATACAAATTCTGGTATCGTTAGTGCATCTTCTTCTTTTGAAGTCATAGAAGTACAAAAGGGCCAAAAGGTTATAGCTGGAGAAGGTACTGAGATGGTTTTAAGATCTGGACAAGCGAAAGCCATTGCAACTTCATCTGGAGGAATTGCAGATCTAACTATTGGAAAAGACTTAAAAAGCGGAGAGTCTATTCCTCTTCAGCATCTACTTTTGTTTCCAAGAGACGATGGACGTGGAATAGAAATATTGTGGGATAAAACTTTTATATTGGTAAAGGGAACTTATGAGATTCGTTAAAAGCGCTTGTGCGCTTTTTTTCAATCGTGGAGGTCAGGATGAATAACTATAGTAAAACAATCAAGACAATTGTTGTAGTGATGGGTTTAACTTTTTTTGCTAAATTTTTGGGTTTTTTTAGAGATTCTTTATTAGGTAGTAAATTAGGAGCAAATATGGAGTCAGATGCTTATATTATGGCTCTAAATAGTACTTCTATTGTTTTTGTAAGCATAGGAAGTGCAATTGTCGCAGCTACTATTCCTATTATTGTGAGACTTTTGACAAAGGATACAAAAAAAGAAGCTTTTTCTTTTATCAATAATTTATTAAATATATTAATTGTGATTTCATTTGTTTTTACTCTTTTAGGAGAGCTATTTTCAAAACAAATTATAAAAATCCTTGCTAGTGGATTTGAGTCCAATAAGTTTGAGTTAACTGTACAATTAACTCAAATTATGTTTCCAATAATTATCTTTATTTGTATTACTTATGTATTTGTATCTTTATTACAAAGTATGGAAAAATTTAAAATAACATCTATTATTAGTTTACCTGCAAATGTGATTACGATCCTTTTTTTATGTTTTTTTTCTAAAAAATATGGGGTAAAGGGATTGGCTGTAGTGACAACAATAGGATGGATTTTACAATTTGTAGTTATGCTTCCTACCCTTTATAAAGAAGGATATAGATATGATTTTAAAATCAATTGGAAAGATGATCATATGAAAGAATTTTTTTCAATGATTTTATTGATTATTATGGTAGCATCTGTGAGCCAGATGAATATTTTATTAGATGAAAAACAAGCATCTTTTTTTGGACATGGAAAAATTTCTTTTCTCCATTATGCTAATATATTGTATCAAGCAGTTACTACGACCACAGTACTGGGAATCAATACAGTTATGTTTCCAAAGTTTGCAGAAAAAGCAGTTTCTCTAAAGGAAAAACAATATGCATGCTTTATAGGATCTATTGTAGAAGTGATGATTTTTGTATTATTGCCTATGACGGCAGGAGCGGTTATTTTAAGAGATCCTATCATAGGATTTGTATTTGAACGAGGAGAGTTCACTCATGGAAATACCATCATGACAGGACTTGTTTTTGCTTCTTATGCTTTAGGTATGGTGAGTTTTGGGATCCTTGATGTAGTCAATAAGGCATTTTATGCGAAAAACAATAAAAAAATACCTTTTTTATATGCTATTTTTATTATTATAATGAATATGATTTTTAATATAGTATGGGGCAAAAAATTTGATATTGTGGGACTTGCTATTGCCACATCTATATCATCTATTATAGGAAGTATAGGACTGCTTTGGGCATTTAGAAAAGAAATGGGCTATTTTGATACAAAAAAATTAGTAAATACTTTTTCAAAGGTTTTACTAAGCTGTTGCATAATGGCAATTATAGTAAATCTAAGCTTTACAACTTTAGATTCGTATTTTGTAGAAAAAGGATTGATACAAAAGGTCATCAATATTATGATACCAAGTATATTAGGTGTAGTTGTATATGCTTGTGTTACTATGAAGTTAAAAATAGAACAAGCAATGACTATATATGGTCATTTTGTAAAACCAATGGTTATGAAAATCAAAGGAAATAAAGCATAAAAAAGGATGTGAGGATATGAAGAAAAATTATATTTTATTATTTATTATTATTTTTTCAATATTGGTATCTTCCATAACAGCCATGGGAAGAATCAATGTAGAATCAAAGAATAATGCAGTAGATGTAGTACTAGACTATAAAGAATTTGAGCAAATGGCAAAGCAATCGAATAAAGATGTAAGCTGGTGGTTCTCTAAGCTTAAAAAGCAAGGGGTAAGCTCAGTTGGATTAATGGAAGAAAGCTTTGAATCTATGCTAAAGGAAGATAAACCTATAAAGTTTGAAATGATTGGAAATATTATAAAAGATATGGACTGGCAAAAAAAATATCCAAAAGAATTGATAACTTATCTTAATAATAATGAAATCGATGAATATGATGTTTTGGTTACTACAAATTCAAAAGACTATTATGAGTTTATAAAAAATGGATTAGAAAGTCGTTATGATTCCGAGAAATTTAAAATATTTACGTCTAATGGAGAATATCTATTTTGGATGGATGGAGATATAGAAGATGCTTTATATACAGAACAAATGGGAGAACAAGATTATAAAGGAAAGACTTTTACAAAGACAGCTACATTATATTCTTCTAAAATAAGAAGATTATCTTTAGGCTTTGACTCAGAAAAAATAAATACAATCAAAAAAAGTGGTCTAAAGGTTATCCCAAGACCATATAATTATGAAAGCTTTAGTGGAGAAAAATATTTAAATGCAACCGTAGCTGAGTATAAAAAATATGATATTATTCCTAATTATATGATTTTTGCAGGGTCAGAAGTTTTAGGATATAAAGAAAAACTAAAAGACCTAGCAGATTATATGAAAAAAAATAATATAAAAGTAGGTCTTATTGAATCAGAGGTACAAAGAGAACATATCAAACAAGATGGACTTTATGATCTAACAAGAAATTTAAATTATAATAGTGTAAGAGTATTTAGTTTACCAAGTTACATTCAAGAAAGATTTAAGTATTATAATTATGAAGGAGCAGAAGAAATAGAAAATGCCTTATATAGAGCAGTTACAGAAAGAAATATAAGAGTCATTTATTTTAAGCCTTTCAAATATGATGATAAAATTTATGTAACAAATTATGATGAATATGTAAAAATGTTTGATCAATTCAAAGGTAGAATTGCAAAACATAAAATGCACATAGGAGAGGCTAGTGTAATAGAAAGCCATAAAGTAAGAGTTCGTCACAAAATGCCTATTGGATGGGGAATCGTATCAGGAGGTATATTACTTCTTAGCTATCTTATTTCTATGAAAGATAAAGTAAAATACATTTTATTGGGAATGGGAATATTAGGAGTTAGTGGTATGATTATTGTTATGCCATCTTTAGCAGATAAATTATTACCTCTAGGAGCGGCCGTAATTTTTCCATCTTTATCTATGCTATATCTTTGTACAAAATTGAGAATTTACTATAAAGAACAAAACAAAAATGAACTCATAAAAATTATAAAAAATGGGATAAAGGATTTAGTTGTATGTTGTTTCATTTCAGCTATAGGATCTTTGATGATTGGATCATATCTTTCAGATATTGAATATTTACTAGAAATGAGTATTTTTAGAGGAGTAAAGATTAGTCAATTGATCCCAATTTTAATATATATGCTTATCTATGTTGGATATTTTGGATATAAAAATAAAAAGCTTCATTCAAAAACGACTATTAGATGGAAAGATGTAAAAGAGCTATTATTTGAAGATGTAAAAGTAATCTATATTATACTAGGAGTAATTGTAGCAGCGGTAGGATATATATATATTGCAAGAACTGGACATGAAACTTCTATCAAACCATCAGATTTAGAGATGATTTTTAGAAATGTTTTAGAGGAAAAATTATATGCTCGACCAAGAAATAAAGAATTCTTATTTGCTTTCCCAGCTATTATGCTTGGTATTTTTATGGCTTATCGAGGATGGAAGTGGCTTATTTTTACTTTTGGATTGGCAGCAGTAATTGGACAAACCTCTATTGTAAATACTTTTTGTCATTTAAGAACTCCTATGAATCTTTCTATTGCAAGAACGGGATACTCTATTTTACTAGGAATGATCATTGGAAGTATCGGTGTTTTTGTATTGTATGAAGGAATGAGGTTCTTGAGTATGATGAGAGGAGAAAAACTGGATGGATAGGATTGTCATTTCAGGTTATTATGGATTTAATAATGTAGGAGATGAATCCATATTGACTTCTATTGTAGGAAATTTAAAAGAATATATAACAGATGTTGAAATAACTGTATTATCAGCAAATCCAGAAGGAACTTCTAAAAAACACCAAATACAAGCTGTAGATCGGAAAAATATATTAGAAATTTGTAGAGCCATTAAAAAATGTGATTTGTTTATTAGTGGAGGCGGAAGTTTACTTCAAGATGTGACAAGTGGAAGAAGTATTAGTTATTATCTAGCCATTATTTTGATTGCATTGTTTTTGAGAAAAAAAGTTTTGATATATAGTCAAGGTATGGGACCTATTAACAAATGGTTTAATAAATGTATGGTTAGATGGGTTTTAAATCGAGTAGATTGTATTACTATAAGAGATGAAAAATCTAAAAAAGTATTAGATGAAGTAGGAGTTTGTATTCCAAAAATTTATGTCACTACAGATCCGGTCATTAGTCTACATGAAGGAAATATATCATTAGGAAAAGAAATTTTAATAAAAGAAGGAATAAATTATCAAAAACCATTAATAGGTTTTGCCATTAGAGGAAGAGACGACAATGAAGAATTTGTATCTAATATTTCTACTATAGCAGATCAAATAATTGAAGATTTTAAGGTGGATATAGTATTTGTTCCCTTTCATTTTGGTGAAGATGTAAAGATTATGGACAAAATACAAAATAAAATGAAGCAAAAAGCTTTTTTTATTCAAAATAGATACAATATAGATGAAATGCTAGGAATTGTTGGAAATTTAAATTTGTTAATAGGTGTAAGATTACATTCTTTAATTTTTTCAGCGGTTATGAATACTCCATTAATTGCTATTTCTTATGATCCTAAGATAGACAGTTTTATGGAATCATTGCAGTTAAAAACTTTGTGTAGTATAGAAAACTTAAATTACAAAGCATTACATGAAGAAATTAATTATATACAAAAAAATTATGAGCAAGTAAAAAATATATTAGAAAAAAGAGTACAAAAGCTTCGAGATAAACTTAAAACAAATGAAAAAGTAGTTATAGAATTATTAAAAGGAGGACATTCCTTTGAAAAATAAAGTAGATATTATGGGATCCCTCATAGATGAGGTAAATTTAGATGCCGCACTAAATCGTGCTATAGAACTGATCAATGGACAAAGTTGTAGTATGATTATTACACCGAATACAGAAATAGTGATGGAAGCCACAAAAGATGATGAATTATTAAAAATCATCAACGAAGCAGATTTAGTCATACCAGATGGAATAGGACTCATTTATGCATCTAAAATTCAAGGAAAAGAGTTAAAAGAGCGAGTTACAGGTGTGGATTTAATGAAAGAAATACTAAAATATTGTCATGAAGCTAAAAAAAGTATTTATATTCTTGGAGGAAAACCAGGTGTGGCTCAGAAGGCTTGTGAGAATATTAAAAATAAATTTTCTGATATAGAGATAAAAGGATTTCAAGATGGGTATTTTAAGAAAGAAGAAGAAGATCATATTATAGAAAAAATCAATAAATTAAAGCCTGATATATTATTTCTAGCATTAGGGGCACCCAAACAAGAAAAATGGATGAAAAAACATAGGGATCATTTAAATGTAAAGGTCACTATGGGTGTAGGTGGAAGTGTAGATATATGGGCAGGAACAGCCAAAAGAGCTCCACAGATTTATCAAAATTTAGGGCTTGAGTGGTTTTATCGTTTGATGAAAGAACCGTGGAGATACAAAAGAATGCTTGTACTGCCAAAGTTTATGATCAAAGCATTTCTTCACAAAAAATAATAGTGTATATATAATATATACTGAGTTTGCAGACAAAGTCATACAAAACGTCACTAAATTTTCAAATTTGGAAAATATAAAGAAACGATCGAAAATAGCATTACAAACTCGCTATGCTCAAACAGTGTAATGCTAATCATTTTCTTACTTATTCTATATTTTCACAAATTCTCAATAAATGTTCCTTATTTTTATGACTGTGCTAAAAAATAGTTTGTCAACAGTCTGAGGATATATATAATATATACTATATAGCTTAATAGTAAGTATTATTCTACAAAATTAGATAAAAAATGATTAAATTATAATGAGTATGTTATAATAATTTATGGAAAAAGAAGAAAATATGTTTTTCTTAATCATAAAATAAGGAGGAATCTGGATTGGAAAAAGTAGATAGTAGTCAATTTAAAAACATTTCTACAGAAATTAGAAAAAACATCATAAAATCTGTACATGCAGCAGGTTCAGGACATCCAGGGGGATCATTATCAGCAGCAGATATCCTAACAGTACTATATTTTCATAAAATGAAGGTAGATCCTAAAAATCCAAAATGGGAAGATAGAGATCGATTTGTTTTATCAAAAGGACATGCAGCGCCAGTATTATATGCAACTTTAGCAGAAAAAGGGTTTTTTCCAAAAGAAGAGCTTTTAAAATTAAGACATATGGGTGCAATGCTTCAAGGTCATCCTGATATGAAAGGAACACCAGGAGTAGAGATGTCCACAGGATCATTAGGACAAGGCTTTTCTTCTACTATAGGAATGGCTTTAGCTTCAAAGCTTGATAAAAGAAATAATAGAATCTATACTTTACTTGGAGATGGAGAAGTACAAGAAGGGATTGTTTGGGAGGCTGCAATGGCAGCAAGCCATTATAAGCTTGATAATTTAACAGCAATTCTAGATTTTAATGGACTTCAAATTGATGGAAAAAACGAAGATGTTATGAATATTCATCCAATCAAAGAAAAATGGGAAAGCTTTGGATGGCATGTAGTATCTATTGATGGACATAACTTTGAAGAAATTATAAAAGCTTTAGATGAAGCTGAAAATACAAAAGAGAAACCTACTATGATTATTGCAAAGACTATTAAAGGAAAAGGCGTTTCCTTTATGGAAAATCAAGTGGGATGGCATGGAAATGCACCAAAGGATGAAGAAACAAAACAAGCACTAGAGGAATTAGGAGGTGCAAACTAATGAGTCAAAAAATAGCTACAAGAGAAGCATACGGAGATGCATTAAAAGAGCTTGGAAAAGTAAATGAAAATGTAGTTGTATTAGATGCAGACCTTTCTAAATCAACTAAAACAGCAGTATTTCAAAAAGAGTTTCCAGAAAGATTTTTTAATATGGGGATTGCAGAGCAAAATTTAATGGGAACAGCAGCAGGGTTTGCAACAAGTGGAAAAATTCCTTTTGCAAGTACTTTTGCTATGTTTGCAACAGGAAGAGCTTTTGAAATCATAAGAAACTCTATTTGTTATCCTAAATTAAATGTAAAGGTATGTGCAACCCATGCAGGAATCACAGTAGGAGAAGATGGAGCAAGTCATCAAGCGTTAGAAGATTTAGCATGTATGAGAGCTATTCCAAACATGACAGTTATCAATCCTGCAGATGCTGTATCTGCAAAAAAAGCAGTATTTGCTATGGCAGATTATAATGGACCTGTTTATGCTAGATTTGGAAGAGCAGCAGTTCCTGTTATTTATGATGAAGATATGAAGTTTGAAATAGGAAAGGGAATACAAGTAAGAGAAGGTAAAGATGTAACGATTGTTGCTACAGGAATTATGGTATCCCCTGCATTAGAAGCAAGAGAAATATTAAAAAATGAAGGAATAGATGTAAGAGTAATTGATATACATACGATCAAGCCTATAGATGAAGAGTTAATCATAAAAGCTGCAAAAGAAACAGGTGCTATTGTAACGGCAGAAGAACATAATATCATAGGTGGATTAGGTTCAGCAGTAGCAGAAGTATTAGTAGAAAATCATCCTGTACCTATGAAAAGAGTAGGAACGATGGATACTTTTGGTGAATCTGGAAAACCAAATGATTTGATAAAAAAATACGGATTAAATGCTGAGAACATAGTAAAAGTTGTAAAAGAAGTATTGAGTCAAAAATAAAGCTAAGAGCATATGCTCTTAGCTTTATTTTTGTTTCTTATTGTACGATAAAAAGGAAATATTAGAATATTTGTACCTATTTTAGAATAAGATTTAGTATATATGAAGGGAAAAAGGGGGGAAGCATTATGAAAGAAAAATTAAAGGCACTCAATTATAAAAAAATCTTTATTATTGCAATTGTTATTATGGTCATCATAGGAATTTTTTTAGGTATGAAATATTTTATAGGAGATGATGAAGAAGTGTCATTTGAAGTATTAAACCAAGATCAAATTCCACAAAAGATTCAAGAAATATTACCAAGGTACAAAAGCTTAGAAAGAGCTTTGGCTTGTAAAGTCAATGACGAAATTTTTGTCATTGTCACAAGAGGAGAAAAAGCGACTGGGGGATATGCAGTTCATATAGATAAGGTTGAGCAAATAAAAGAAGCTGAAGAAGAAAAGATGATTGTATATACTACTTTTAAAGATCCAAGTGTAGGAGATGTAGTGACTCAAGTGAGTACATATCCTCATGTAGTAGCAAAGACAAATTTAAAGGAACTTCCTGATAAGATTGAATTAAAGGTAAAATATGATGATTGATTTATAAATTTACAATAGCCTGTATACTTAGATACAGGCTATTAAACTCGCAAACAAAGTCATAAAAAACGTCACTGATTTTCAAATTTGGAAAATATGAAGAAACGATCGAAAATAGCATTACAAACTCGCTATGCTCAAACAGTGTAATGCTAATGATTTTCTCACTTATTCTATATTTTCACAAATTCTCAATAATTGTTCCTAATTTTTATGACTTTTCTATAATATATTTTGTGAACATTCTGGGCCTGTATCCTTAGATACAGGCTATTTACATTATTTACATAAATGGTTTTGTAGAAAAATGTCGAACTCCTATAAAGAGAAATATAAAAATAGGAGGAGAATTAATGAAATGTAAAAAGCTATTGATTTTTAGTATACTAGGTACAAGTATATTTTGGGGCAGTATAGGAATAGGATATGGGCAAACATATACTGTTCAAGAAGGGGATAGCTTTTGGAAGATTAGTCAAAAATACAATGTTCCTTTAAAAGAAATTATGACACTAAATCATGCTGATGAAAATACAGAGATTTATCCAGGAAATCAAATTATTATTTCTGAGAATGAAACTTATAAAGTGCAAGCAGGAGATACTTATTGGATTATTAGTCAAAAATATAATGTGAATTTTAAAAATCTGTTAGCTTGTAATGGAGCTAATGAAAATACATGGCTTGAGGTAGGCGATGTTATAAAAATTCCTAGTAGTCAAAATTTATCAAATACGGAAAAGACACAAATAAATACAAAGCCTTATGTTACGTATATTACCCATACGGTAAAGGCAGGAGATGACCCTTGGAAGCTTTCCTTACAGTATGGAATTCCTATGAAAGAAATTTTAGATGCAAATCATATGAATGAAAATCAATGGCTTACTATTGGACAATCTATTAAAATTCCAGTTCATCATGTTCCAATTCTACCTACTCCAGCTAGTAAATATGGTGAATATTTAGATTGGTGGAGTGGGGCTCAATATGTTCTGCCTATAGGAGCAAAATTTACAGTTGTAGATTTTGCAACAGGAAAAAGATGGAATATGAAAAGAACAATAGGAGCCAATCATGCAGATTGTGAACCTATAACAAAAGAGGATACAAATATAATGAAAGGTGTTTGGGGAGGAACTTTTAGTTGGGATACAAGACCTGTAGTTATAGAATATAAAGGAAGAAAAATTGCAGCATCTGCTGCTGCTATGCCTCATGATGTTCAGTATATTAATGACAATAATTTTGATGGGCATATGGATATTCATTTTTTAAATAGTACAAGACATAAAGATGGACAAATTGATCCAAGTCATCAAGCAAATATCAAAATTGCAGCAGGAAAAAAATAGTATAAGGGCATTTGCCTTTATACTATTTTTTGTTTTAACAAAATATTCTAAAAATTTTTTGTTAAAGTTTTTATTTACATACATAAGAGGGTATATATAGTTATAAACTAGTGTGGGAGGAGATGTAATGTTAAAAAAATATGGAGTTTTAGTAGACAAGCTAAAAAATAAATGTGATGTGGATTGTTTTGAATTTGAAACAACAAGGGATCTATATCCTTTGTATGGAATTATTGGACAAAATAGGGCTTCGGAGGCGCTGGAGTTTGGATTGGGAATGAAGAGAAAAGGATATAATATTTTTGTATCAGGAGAAAGCGGAACAGGAAAAAATAGTTATGTATTAGCTATTACACAAAAAAAAGCAGAACGTAGAAAGATACCAGATGATTGGGTTTATGTATATAATTTTAAAAATCCAGACAGTCCAATGGCTCTTTCTTTAAACAGTGGAATGGGTATTTTGTTTAAAAAAGATATAGAAGAAATGATTGAGGTTTTAAAAAAGGAAGTTCCTAAAGTATTTACCACAAAAGAATACGAAAATCAAAAAACTGTACTCATTCAGGAATTTGAAAATTATACACAAGAAGTGATAGGTGATTTAAATGAACTAGCCAAACAATATGATTTTACATTTGAACAAACAGACAAAGGACTGATGAGCGTTCCACTAAAAGAAGGACGTCCTATGAGTCAAGAAGAATATCAAAGCTTGACTTCAGAAGAAATAGAAGATTTAAGAGAAAATACAAATGAACTAAGTATAGAGACAGTAGAAATATTTAATAGGTTAAGGAGCTTAGAAGAGGAATATAGAAGTGATCTGAAAAAGTTAGATGTAAAAATGTCATCTGATTTACTCAATTTTCATATTCATCCGATAGAAGAGAAATTCAAAGGAAATTTGTGCATAAAAGAATATTTAAAGGATTTAAAGGAAGATATTATAGAACATATACAAAAATTTAAAAAAGATAAAAAAGAAATCAACAATCCTTTTGCTATTTTAGATGTAAGATCAACAGAAGCTTTTTTTGATCGATATGAAGTAAATTTATTTATTGATCATAGTCAAATGAAAGGGGCTCCTATTGTAAATGAAACCAATCCTAATTATTATAATTTGATTGGAAGAATTGAATATAAAAATGAATTAGGTGCTTTGAAAACAGATTTTACTCAAATTAAACCAGGTGCACTGCATCGAGCAAATGGAGGGTATTTAATTTTACAAGCTAAAGATCTTTTATCTAATCTCTTTGCGTGGAATGCTCTCAAAAGAGCTTTAAAAACAAATCAAATTGTAATAGAAGGTTTAGATAAACAAATAGGATATGTAGTTACATCTACTTTAAAGCCGGAGCCTATTCCGTTAGATGTAAAAGTAATTATCATAGGAGATGCCTATACATATTATCTTCTGTATCAATATGATGAAGATTTTAAGAAGCTTTTTAAAATTATGGCAGATTTTGATATAGAAATGAAGAGAAACGAAGAGAATGTACATAAAATGGCAAGATTTATTGCAACTCATTGTGAAAAAGAAGGTTTAAAGCATTTTGATAAAAAAGCAGTAGGAAGAGTTATTGAATACAGTTGTCGTCTTTCTGACCATCAAAACAAATTGAGTTCAAGATTTAATCAAGTGGTAGAAATATTGTATGAAGCAGATCAATTTGCAGAAATAGCAGGATCAGACATTGTAAAGCTTGAACATATCCAAAAGGCTATTGAACAAAAAATTTATAGAAATAATAAATATGAAGAAAAAGTATTAGAAATGTTTGATCAAGGAGTATATCTTTTAGATGTAGAAGGAGAAAAAGTAGGTCAAATTAATGGACTAGCAGTTACAGGTACAGGAGAATATTCCTTTGGAAAACCAAGTAAAATCACGGTATCTACTTATACAGGAGAAGCAGGGATTATTAATATAGAAAGAGAAGTCAAAAAAAGTGGAAGTATTCATGATAAAGGGGTACTGATTTTAAATGGGTATTTAGGAGAGAAATTTGCACAGAAAAAACCATTATCACTATCTGCTAGTATTGTATTTGAACAATTGTATTCTGGAGTAGATGGAGATAGTGCTTCTAGTACAGAGCTATATGCATTATTATCTAGTTTAGCTAAGGTACCTATTAAACAATATATAGCAGTTACAGGGTCTGTCAATCAAAGAGGAGAAATTCAGCCTATAGGAGGAGTCAATGAAAAGATAGAAGGATTTTTTAAAGTATGCAAATTAAAAGGATTAACAGGAAAACAAGGAGTTATGATTCCACATCAAAATGTAGTCAATTTAATGCTTTCTGATGAAGTAATTCAAGCTGTAGAAAATAATATGTTTCATATTTATGCAGTATCTACTATAGAAGAGGGAATAGAAGTTTTGACAGGAAAAGAAGCAGGAAAATTAAAAGAAGATGGAAATTATACAGAGAAAAGTGTGTTTGATCTTGTGAGTAGAAGACTTGAGGAGTTTTCAAAAGAAACAAAAGCAGCAAAGTCATAAAAAACGTAACTAAATTTTCAAATTTGGAAAATATGTAGAAACGGGAAAAAATAGCATTACAAACTCGCTATGCTCAAACAGTGTAATGCTAACCATTTTTTCCCTTATTCTATATTTTCACAAATTCTCAATAATTGTTACTTACTTTTTATGACTTTACTAAAATATACTTTGTTTTATTTACAAGTAATGATTTCTTTTTCTGTAAGGATATAATCTAGTGGATAATCTAGTGGATGGGTAGGAACCTTATCAATAATTTGAAGGTCAAAGGCCAATCCAATAGAAATAATAGGATGATGAATCCTTTGAAAAAATCGATCATAATATCCTGCTCCATATCCAATTCTAAAGCCGAACCGGTCAAAGGCAACTCCAGGAACTAATACTAAATCAATTGTTTTAGGATCTACTTCTCTAATAAAATTCTCTTTAGGTTCTAAAATTCCATAAGTACTTACATAAAGCTCCTTTTGAGGGTCTTTTAACTCTGATAAAAGGAGTTGCTTTGTCTCTTTGATACTAATAGGAAGAATAACCTTTTTGTTTTGAGATAAAAGGTCTTCTATGATTTTATCTGTTTTTACTTCATTTCTAAAGTCCATATAAACCATAACATTTTTAGCATTGTTATAGATAGAAAGACTTTTTAGGTGTTTAAAAATTTCACTGCTTTTTTGTGTGACCTCTTCTACAGAAAGGTCTTTTCTTTTTTTAAGAATATTTTTACGAATATTTTCTTTCATAAAATACACTCCCTTTCAAATGAATTCTTAGTTTATTGTATCATTTCTTATAGGGAAGAAAAAAGGAGTATATGGTAGAAAAATGAACAAGAAGAAATCCATTGGATTTGGAAATTTCACAAAATCATAATATAATATATAAAGGACTGTTTTTTTTGGACAAATAATACTATAGACCTAAAAAGATTATTTGAAATATGCAGGAAATGAAAAGATATATGTAGAATTATAGATAAAGTAGGGGTTGATTGTATGATAAATCTAATAAATATTACCAAACAATATGCAAAAGATACGATTGCACTTTCTAATGTAAATATAAAAATAGAAAAAGGAGATTTTGCATTTATAGTAGGGTCTAGTGGGGCTGGAAAATCTACTTTTATAAAATTACTATTAAAAGAAATTGAGCCTACAAAAGGGAAAATCATCATAGATGGAATAGATATTACAAAATTAAGTAATAGAAAAGTTCCTTATTTAAGAAGAAAAATGGGTGTGATTTTTCAGGATTTTAGACTTTTACCAAATAAGACAGTATATGAAAATGTAGCGTTTGCTATGGAGATTATTGGATCAAGTTCAAAGGAAATAAGAAGACAAGTACCAACTATTTTAGCTATGGTGGGGCTTAGTGGAAAAGCAAAAATGTATCCTCATGAACTCTCAGGAGGAGAACAGCAAAGAGTGTCTATTGCAAGGGCTATTGTAAATAATCCATCTGTACTTATTGCGGACGAGCCAACAGGAAATTTAGACCCAGATACAGCATGGGAAATTATGAAGCTTATCAAACAAATCAATAGAAGAGGTACAACTGTAGTGATGGCTACACATGCCAAAGAAATTGTAGATATGATGCAGCAAAGAGTTATTGCTATCGAAGGAGGAAAAATCGTAAGAGACGATCAGAAAGGTGTGTATGGCTATGAAGAGTAGTAATACCTCTATGTATATGTTCAAGCAAGGGTTAAAAGGATTTTGGAGAAATAGAGTAATGGGGATTGTAGCCATAGCATCCATAGCCTCTATGCTTACCATTTTAGGAATTGTATTTATGTTAGTACTCAATATCAATAGTTTAGCAGAAGATGCAAAAAAACAATTTGATTCTATTCCAATATATTTAAAAAATGATTTAACTGAAAGTCAAATAGAAGATATGGGATCTATTATAAAGAATATTGAAGGAGTAGAAAGAGTAGATTTTTTATCTAAAGAAGAAGCTTTAGATAATATGAAAAAGAAATGGGGGGAAAATGGATATCTTTTAGAAGGACTAGAAAAAAATCCATTACCTAATAGTTATATTATCAAATTAAAAGATATTAATGATGCAGAAAATGTAGTAACAAAAGTACAAGGGTTAGAAGGTTTGGAAGAAATAAAATATCATAAGGATATTATTGAAAAGCTTCTTAAAATTACAGACTTTATTAGAACCATAGGGATTTTTATTATAGGAGCTCTAATTCTTATTTCTATGTTTGTAGTAGCCAATACTATTAAACTTACAGTTATGGCAAGAAATAAGGAAATTAACATTATGAAATATGTAGGAGCTACCAATTGGTTTATTCGTTGGCCTTTTTTAATAGAAGGAATGATGATAGGATTGTTTGGATCTTTAATAGCATTAGGAATTGTAGGGGCTGGATATAAAAAATTATTTGATGTGATTACTCAAAAGCTATATGTAATGTTTACTGCATATATGATCCCTGCTCCTATTGTAATTGAAAGTATAACCATAATATTTATTGTATTAGGTGTGGGAATTGGAGCGTTAGGAAGTATATTTTCTATGAGAAAATTCTTAAAAGTATAAAGGGGGATAGAAAATGGACAAAGGCTTTAAAAAATCTTTATTATTAATAGGGGTTATCCTTTCTTTATTGATTAGCCCTACCTTTGCTCAAAATGTAACTAGTGATCAAAAGAAATTAGATAATGTCAATAAAGAAATTAATAATGCACAGAAAAAGCTAAGAGAGAATAAACAAAAAGAAATAAGTTTATCTACACAAATTAAGCAATTAGATGAAAAGATTTATCATACAGAACAAGAACTAGCTCAAATAGATCAAGAAGTAAACATTACAAAAAAGAAAATTAATGTTACTCAAAATGAATTACAAAAGGCAGAAAATAATATAGAAAATAAAAATGATACATTAAATGCAAGATTAAGAGTCATGTATAAAAATGGAGATATGGGTTATGCAGAAGTTTTGTTAAATTCTGAAAGCATTATAGATCTTTTATCTAATTTAGATATGGTTAAAAAGATATTTTCTCAAGATATGGATCTTTTAGCTTATATGAAAGGACAAAGAGATGATATAGCCACCAAGAAAAAAATATTAGAAACTCATAGAAGTAAAATGGTTGCTATGATGAGCACTATGCAGTCTAAACAAAAGGAGTTACAAGTAAGTAGAGGAGAGGCACATCGAATCAGAGGACAAATTCAAAATGATTCAAAGGAATTAGAAAAACAAGTAGATGAACTCAATGATTATGCAGAAAAAATTGTAGCAGAAATCAGAAAAAAACAATCTACAGGGAAATATGTAGGAGGAAAACTTGCTTGGCCAGCTCCAGGATATACAAGAATTACTTCTCCATATGGATATAGAATTCATCCAATACTTAAAAGAAAAAAAATGCATACAGGAATTGATATAGGAATTCCGGCAGGGAAAAGTGTAGTAGCTGCTGGAGATGGAGTAGTTATGAGTGCAGGAACATTAGGGGCATATGGAAAGGCGGTAACTATTGATCATGGAGGAGGAATTGTTACTTTATATGCTCATAATTCAAGTCTTTTGGTTTCAGAAGGACAAAAAATCACAAGAGGACAAGTTATTGCAAAGGCTGGAAGTACAGGACGAGCAACAGGACCTCACCTTCATTTTGAGGTTAGAAAAAATGGAAAATATACAGATCCAATTCCATGGGTAAAATAGAGGAATTCTTACATACGAATTCTGAAATTTGTAGACAAAGTCATAAAAAACGTCACTCATTTTCGAATTTGGAAAATATATAGAAGCAGTCGAAAATAGCATTACAAACTCGCTATGCTCAAACAGTGTAATGCTAATGATTTTCTCCTTTATTCTATATTTCCATAAATTCTTAATGAATGTTCCTTGTTTTTATGACTTTGCTAAAATATAATAGATTTATAATTCGGGGAATTCTTATATAAGAATTCCTTTTTATATTGATAAGAAGGGAGAAAATATGAGTTTTTATAAATTTGGTGATTATGAAAATGTAAGTAGTAAAGTTATAAAAGAGATACAAATAAATTTGATAGATTGGTATATGAAAAATCATAGAAAGCTTCCTTGGAGGGAAAATCAAAATCCATATTATATATGGATCTCAGAAGTGATGCTTCAACAAACTAGAGTAGAGACAGTTATTCCTTATTTTTTAAATTTTATAAATAAGTTTCCAAATATAAAAGCTTTAGCAAATGCCAATGAAGAAGATGTACTAAAGGCTTGGGAAGGCCTTGGGTATTATAGTAGGGCAAAGAATCTTCATAGGGGAGCTAAAATGATTTGTGATGAATTTTTAGGATTGATTCCTAAAAATCAGAAGGAAATCCAAAAAATAATAGGGATAGGGCCCTATACAGCAGGAGCTATTCTTAGTATTGCTTATGATCAACCAGTCCCAGCAGTAGATGGAAATGTGATGAGAGTATTTTCAAGACTATTTTATATAAAAGAGGATATAGGAGCAAATAAGACAAGAAAGGAAATGGAAAGATTAGGAGAGGTTTTAGTGAGTAGAGAAAATCCTTCTTTTTTCAATCAAGCTCTTATGGAGCTTGGAGCTATGATTTGTATTCCTAAAAACCCTAAATGCATAGCTTGTCCATTATTTTCTCAGTGTATGGGGAGAAAATTAGGAGTACAACATACTCTTCCAATAAAAAATAAAAAAATAAAAAAAAGAGAAGTAAATTTAGAAGTTGCTCTCCTTTGGAATGAAAATAAATTTTTTATTGTAAAAAGATCTTCGCAAGGACTTTTAGCTAATTTATGGGCACTTCCCAGTGTAGAGAGAGAAAAAAATATAGAAGAAGGGAAAACTATTATTTTAGAACTTGAAGAAAATTATGGGATGATTGTGGAAAAAGAAAAATTCTTATTTCAAAAGGAACATATTTTTACTCATTTAAAATGGAATATGAAGGTTTATCTATACAAACTTATAAAAAGTAGTATAGTAGAATATCCAGAGAATGGATGGATTGATAAGGAGGAGATTGAAAAATATACTTTTCCAACAGCTTTTATGAAAATTTTAAAAGAAATAAAAAAACTTGTTTAAAAAATTTTTTATAAGGTATATATATGAATGTGAGAGATCATAAAAATAAAATATTTAATATATATTAGGAGGAGATTTTATGACAAACAAAACTTTAGAAAATTTAATGGCAGCTTTTGCTGGAGAATCACAAGCAAACAGAAAGTATCTTGCATATGCAAAAAAAGCAGAAAAAGAAGGAAAAGTAAATGCCGCAAAATTATTTAGAGCAGCTGCAGATGCAGAAACTCTTCATGCACATAAGCATTTTGAAGTAGCAGGAAAAATAAAATCTACAAAAGAAAATTTAGAAGATGCAGTAAATGGAGAAACTTATGAGTTTAAGGATATGTATCCAGAATTTTTAGAAGTGGCAAAAGAAGAAGAAAATAAAGAAGCAATCAGAACTTTTGAATATGCATTAAAAGCAGAAGAAGTGCATGCAAAGCTTTATGAAGAAGCGCTACAAAATGTAGATCAAGAAGAAGAAGTATTTTATTATCTTTGTCCAGTCTGTGGAAACATTGAAAAATCAGTTCCAGGAAAATGCTTTATTTGCGGAGTACCAGGAGATAAATTTATTAAATACTAAAGACAGGTGTATTATACCTGTCTTTTTATATATTTTAAAAAAGTTTATTTATAAATTTTTTTATGGAAAGATTTTCTTACAAAAAATAAAGGATTTTGACAATAAAATAACAAAAACAAGAAAATTTTCAGATATTAATGATTATTTAAAAGAAAAACGTTTTTTACAAAGGTTGAATTTTATAGTCAGTATGATACCATAGAAATATATGGAATTTAATGTATGATATATGCATTAAAATATAATTCCTAAAAGGAGGCGGTTTACAATGTTCAAACGTATTACAAAAATATGTGTAAATCTTGTTCAAAAGTATTTACCAGACCCATTTTTATTTGCGGTTATATTAACATTAGTAGTATTGATTTGTGGTATGGTAACTACTGGACAGGGAGTAGTACCTATGATTATGCATTGGAGTAATGGTTTTTGGGGGCTATTGGCATTTTCCATGCAAATGGCATTAGTATTGGTTACAGGACATACACTCGCCAATGCACCTATTATTAAAAAAGCCTTAGACAACTTGGCAAAGATAGCAAAGACTCCTACACAAGCTATTTTGGCAGTAACTTTTATTTCAACTATTGCATGTTGGATTAACTGGGGATTTGGACTAGTAATTGGAGCTTTGTATGCAAGAGCATTAGCAAAAGAAGTAAAAAATGTAGACTATCGATTATTGATTGCTTCTGCTTATTCAGGATTCGTTGTATGGCATGCAGGAATTTCAGGTTCTATTCCACTTACATTAGCTACAGGAGGAGAAGCCGTAGCGAGTGCTACCAGCGGTGCAGTATTAGAAGCAGTACCTACAAGTACAACTATATTCTCATTTTTTAATCTTGTTGTATGTGCAATTATATTAATTACTATGCCTCTTGTAAACAAAGCTATGCATCCAACTAAGGATGAAGTGATTACAGTAGATCCTAAATTACTTATGGATGAAGAAGCTGCTACTACTTTAGAAAATCCTACACCAGCAGATAGGATGGAGAATAGTCCAATTCTTTCTATGATCATAGGACTAATGGGACTTATATATATATTCTATTATGTTAAAGAAAATGGATTTCAATTAAATTTAAATATTGTAAACTTTATATTCTTATTTGCAGGAATTATTTTACATGGAACACCTAGAAGATTTCTGGATGCAATTAGTACTGCTACAAAAGGAGCAGGAGGAATTATATTACAATTCCCATTTTATGCAGGAATTATGGGAATGATGGTAGGAGCAAATGCAGATGGAGTATCTTTTGCAGGTGTGATTTCAGAGTGGTTTGTAAACATTTCTAATGCAACAACCTTTCCTTTATTTACATTCCTTAGTGCAGGAATTGTGAACTTTTTCGTTCCATCTGGTGGAGGACAATGGGCAGTGCAAGCTCCTATTATGATGCCAGCAGGAGCTAAGCTTGGTGTTTCAGCAGCAAAAACTGGTATGGCTATTGCATGGGGAGATGCTTGGACGAATATGATCCAACCTTTCTGGGCACTTCCAGCTTTAGGAATAGCAGGGCTTGGTGCTAGAGACATTATGGGATTTTGTATTATTGATTTAGTTTATACAGGAATTATTATTGCATTAGGATTAATGTTTTTATAAAAATATCAAATTTAATGGAGGTGTATATAGTGGTAAATAAAATAGTAACATTAGAAGAAGCTATGAGTCATATCAAAGATGGAATGACCATTATGATAGGTGGATTTATGGCAGCTGGAACTCCAGAAAAATTTATGGATGCATTAGTAGAAAAAGGAGTAAAAGATTTAACTCTTATTGGAAATGATGCTGGATGGCCAGATAGAGGAATTGGTAAATTATTAATCAACAAGCAAGCAAAAAAAATGATTGCTTCTCATATTGGTTTAAACCCAGAAGCAGGAAATCAAATGAATGCAGGAATTCTTGAAATGGAATTAACTCCTCAAGGAACATTAGCAGAAAGAATTAGAGCAGGTGGAAATGGACTAGGTGGAGTATTAACACCAACAGGAGTAGGAACGATTGTGGAAGAAGGAAAACAAAAAATTGAAATAGACGGAGTAGAATATTTATTAGAAAAACCATTAAGAGCAGATATTGCTTTGATCAATGCGTCTATTGCAGATAAAAGAGGAAACTTATATTTTAATAAAGCAACTAAAAACTTCAATCCACTCATGGCTACAGCAGCTGATTTAGTAATTGTAGCAGCAGAAAAAATTGTTGAAGTAGGAGAAATCGATCCAAATGATGTGATGACTCCAGGACTATTTGTAGATTACATGGTGGAGGTGTAGAAAAATGAACGCAAAAGAAATTATTGCTAGAAGAGTTGCAAAGGAATTAAAAGATGGAGATGTAGTGAACTTAGGAATAGGTCTTCCTACTATGGTAGCTAATTACATACCTAAAGAAATGGATGTAATGTTTCAATCTGAAAATGGCTTTGTAGGATTAGGTCCTGTACCAGAAGAAGGAAAAGAAGATAAAGATTTAGTAAACTCTGGGGGACAACCAGTAACAGTAGTGCCAGGTGCAGCTTTCTTTGATAGCTCTGTATCTTTTGGAATTATTAGAGGAGGACATGTAGATGCTACAGTACTTGGAGCATTACAAGTGGATGAAAAAGGAAATTTAGCAAACTGGATGATTCCAGGTAAAATGGTACCAGGTATGGGTGGAGCTATGGACCTTGTGGTAGGAGCTAAAAAAGTAATTATTTCTATGACTCATACAGCAAAAGGAAAACACAAAATATTGAAAGAATGTAAATTACCACTTACAGCAAAAGCACAAGTGGATATGATTATTACAGAAATGGGTGTTATGGAAATAAGAAAAGAAGGAATTGTTTTAACTGAAATCAATCCTGAATATACTGTAGAACAAGTACAAGAAGCTACAGAAGCAAAATTAATTATTCCTCAAGAATTAAAACAAATGGAAATATAACAAATTCCCAGTTGCGTAAAGCAACTGGGAATTTGTTTTCATATAGATATGAAAAGTGATACAATAGATAAGGATTATATATGAAGGAGGCAGTTTATGTTTCAAACGAGTTGGGAAGTGAATGAAGATATAGATTGTAAAAATTTAAAAGATGAAAAAGAAATTATACATAGTATTCTTAGAAAAAAAGGAATTACAAATAAGGAGGAAGTAGAAGAATTTTTATCTTTAAAGCCTCAAAAGACTTATGACCCTTTTTTGATGAAAAATATGAAAGAAATTGTAGAAAAAATAATATATTTTATAAAAGAAAAAAAAAGCATTTGGATTTATGGAGATTACGATGTAGATGGAATTAGTAGTATTTCATTACTTGTGGAGTTTTTTAGCCATTTTACAAACAACCTTCAGTATTATATTCCTCTAAGAGAAGAAGAAGGATATGGACTAAACTGTGATGCTATAAAAGAAATTCATCAACAAGGAGCAGAACTCATTATTACAGTAGATTGTGGAGCAACTTCTGTAGAAGAAGTAAATTTGGCAAAATCATTAGGAATGGATATTATTGTAACAGATCATCATAATTTATCAGATAGGATTCCAGATTGTTTGATTTTAAGTCCAAAGCAAAAAGATTCTATTTATCCTTTTTCTTATCTATGTGGTTGTGGAGTTGCTTTTAAACTAGCACAGGCTATTCAAAAGACTTTACATGCTCCTAAAAAATATTTAGCAGATGTATTAGATATCGTAGCTTTGGCTACTGTTGCAGATGTGGTTCCTTTGATAGATGAAAATAGGACGCTTTTAAAATACGGATTAAGAGCCATTAATAGCATGAAAAGACCAGGACTTAGAAGACTTATTGAAGAAGTAAGACTTTTAGATAAAGAAATTACATCAGGTCATATTGGATTTGTGTTGGCTCCTCATTTTAATGCAAGCGGAAGAATTGATGATGCAAAAGCAGGTGTGAAGCTTCTTTTAAGTAAAGATCCAAAAGAAATAGAAAAGCTTGTAAAACACTTGGTAGATTGTAATCATGAAAGAAAAAAGATTCAAGAAAAGGGACTTGAAATTTGTAAAGAAAAGGTAGAAAAAGAATATAAAGAGGATCTTTTTTTAGTTGTAGATTCAGAAAAGACTCATGAAGGAGTCATAGGGATTGTAGCAGGCAGAATCAGAGATCTTTATTATAAGCCCACTTTGATTGTAACAGATTCTCATGAAGAAGGAATACTAAAGGGAAGTGGAAGAAGTATTGAAGATATGGATATTTATGAAGAGATGAAAAAATGTAGCGATTTGTTTTTGAAATTTGGAGGGCATAAAAATGCTTGTGGTTTTTCTATTGAAACAAGTAAGCTAGGACTACTTAGGGAAAGACTCAATATGCAAGCAATAGAATTACAAAAAAAATCTCCAATGGCCTTTATAAAAAGAATAAAAGTAGATGCTACACTAAATCCTTCTCATATGACTGAAGAGCTAGTAGATTTATTAAAAAAATTAGAGCCCTTTGGAATGGGGAATGAAAGGCCTTATTTTTTACTGACTGATATTGAAGTGAAAAATAAGGATCAAGTGACTATGGGAAAAAATAATGAACATTTAAGAATAAAAGGAACGCATTTTAATGATCATAGTAAGATTACAGCTATTGGATTTTCTATGGCAGAAAATTATAAAGAGGGTCTTAAATCGGCTGATATACTAAATTTAGTAGGTTATCCTAAAATCAATGAGTGGAATGGATGCAAAAGCATACAATTTATGATTTTGGATATGAAAGAATAGAACTGTTATAAATTGTTTATAACAGTTCTATTTTTTCCACCTTTTTTTGCTAAATACAAATAAGCATCTGCATTTTCGAATAATGTTTGTTTATCCATTCCAATTTGAAAGGATTCAAGACCAATACTTAAGGTAATAGACTTTCCATTTAATTCTTTATGATAGGTATTGCTTACAACAGAACGAATTTTTTCAACGATCATATAAGCAAAAGCAGTGCTTACTTCGGTAAATAAAATAGCAAATTCTTCTCCTCCATATCGAAATGGAAAATCATTAGGAGATAAATTTTCTCTTATGATTTTACCTATCCTTTCTAGTACTAGATCTCCTACTCTATGTCCATATTCATCATTTACTTTTTTAAAATTATCAATATCTAGTATGGCAAGATGAATAGGAAAAGGATGTTGATTGGCTTGCTCTAATAAAATATCTAAATATTCATGAAAGGATCGATGGTTATAAAGGCCCGTAAGTCTATCTATTTTTAGATCTTTTTCTAAAAAAATATTTTCAATTAAAAGTTCTTGTTTAGATTGTATATTTTTATAAGTATGATAAAGGATAGATTGTTCTTTTTCTAAAATTCCTTTACAAATGAAAAAACTCATAAAAAGTACAAGAATAATTACCATTAAATCTTCTGCAAAAGCTGTTTTAGACATATAAGGATGAATAGAAAAAGTAAAGACAATACAAAAAATATTTAAGATCAGTGCAAAAATTAGGTTTTTAAGTTTAAAATAAAATACAGAAATGAGCATAGAAAGTATATAAGCAGATTTTAAAATGTGAAATTCCATATGAAAGTAGGATAGTATAGTAATAAAAATACAACTTGCTGTAATAATAATTTTATCTTGAGAAGAATCAAAAGCTTTTAAAAATGTTTCAGTTGCAAGAATTAATATAGCCAAAAGAAAAGCAGGGAGAAGAATATGATATTGAATATAATGGATATTTCCTCTATGATATAAAAGATAACTCATACAGGCTCCTAAAAAAGATAATCCAAGGCCGATCCATCCATAATCCAATATCTTTTTTGACCATTCATTTTTATTAATAAAGGTAGAAACATCAAAAGATGATTGATCTTTAGGCATATTTCATCTATCAGTCCTTTCTATGATCCGTGTAAAATTATATTTGTTTTTTTCAACATCATAACACAATATACAAGGTTTATCTACAATTTTTGACATCATCAACCTATAAAATATTTTGTAATATTTTACAATGGTTTCAAAGGTAAATTAGTTTTTAGAAAGATGAGAATATGAACCATTAAGAGAAACGTTGATTGGAAGAATTTAAAACATCTTTTGCCATAGCAGAGGATATTTTCTTTTTAAAAACGCTATTTTGAAGGAAATAAGAGATTGACACTTTAAATAACCAAAGATATGATTGAATATATTATTATAATGGGTAATATATGTATAAGAAGATAAGTTATAAAAATTTTTTCATTATTAAGAATGAAAGGATGGTATTTTCACATAAATTTTTAGAAAGAAGAATTTGTTTGATCATATAAAATAGATGAGTATAAATAGGGGGAACAAAAATGAATAAAGTTCTCAATGTAGGACTTGATGTCGGTTCAACAACTGTAAAGTTAGTTGTATTAAATGAAGAAGGAAATATTTTATATAAAGAATATATAAGACATTTTTCTGATATTAAATATACAGTTATTCATATATTAGAATCTGCAAGATCAATTCTTGAAAATCATTTGATAACTATTATGGTTACAGGATCTGGAGGACTAAATTTAGCTCAAAAATTTAAAGTCTCTTTTATTCAAGAAGTGATTGCATGCAGTAGTGCAATTGAGAAAATGATTCCAAAGACAGATGTAGCTATTGAACTAGGAGGAGAAGATGCAAAGATTACTTATCTTGGAGAGTCTTTAGAGCAAAGAATGAATGGAACTTGTGCAGGAGGAACGGGAGCCTTTATTGATCAGATGGCTGCTCTTCTCCAAACAGACCCTATAGGCTTGAATGAACTAGCTCAAAAACATAAAATCATTTATCCCATTGCTTCAAGATGTGGAGTATTTGCAAAAACAGATGTACAGCCTCTTTTAAATGAAGGGGCAGCTAAAGAAGATATTGCAGCATCTGTACTTCAAGCAGTCGTCAATCAAACCATTAGTGGGCTTGCACAAGGAAGACCTATAAAAGGAAATGTAGCTTTTTTAGGAGGCCCATTGCATTTTTTATCTGAACTTAGAAATAGATTTGTAGATACTTTAAAAATAAAAGAAAAAGAAGTTATTTTTCCCCATGACTCTCAGTACTTTGTAGCAATGGGGGCGGCTGTATCTTCTAAAGAAGAAGAGCCTATTTTAGCTAAAGATTTATATAATAAAATACCAAGTTTAGATATAAAATGGGAAGAAGACAATCCACAGATCCCTCCTTTATTCTTGAATAAAGAAGAGTATGAAGCCTTTAAAAAAAGACATGAAAAACATAAAGTAAAAAGAGTAGATCTAAAAAATTATAAAGGAGACGCATATCTTGGTATTGATGCGGGGTCTACTACTACAAAGATTGCACTCATTGATGAAGAGGGTGCTCTTTTATATTCGTTTTATGGTAGTAATATGGGTAAACCATTAGAATCTAGTATTGAAGCATTAAAAGATTTATATAAAAAAATAAATAAAGATACAAAAATTGTTTATACAGCAGTTACAGGATATGGAGAATATTTGTTAAAGGCAGCCCTTAAAATAGATATAGGAGAAATAGAGACAGTATCTCATTATAAAGCTGCGGATTTCTTTTTACCAGGAGTAGATTTTGTATTAGATATCGGTGGACAGGATATGAAAAGTTTAAAGGTTCGTGATGGAAGTATAGAATCTATCATGCTTAATGAAGCTTGTTCATCAGGGTGTGGGTCTTTTATTGAAACTTTTGCAAAATCTTTAAATATGGATGTATATACATTTACTAAAGAAGCTATAGGTTCTAAAAGTCCTGTAGATTTAGGCACTCGTTGTACAGTATTTATGAACTCAAGGGTAAAACAAGCACAAAAAGAAGGAGTAAATGTTGGAGATATATCAGCAGGTCTTGCTATTTCTGTGATTAAAAATGCATTATACAAAGTAATAAGATTGAGAAATTCAAAGGATTTAGGAGAGCGTGTTGTAGCTCAAGGGGGAACCTTTCATAATGATGCTGTTCTTCGTGCTATGGAACAGATTATAGGAAAAGAAGTAGTAAGACCAGATATTGCAGGAATTATGGGCGCTTTTGGAGCAGCACTTATTGCTAAGGAAAGGTATAATAAAGGATTCGAAACAACCTTTGTGACAGAAGAAGAATTAGAAAACTTTAAAGTAGAAACTTCTATGAAAAGATGTGGACTTTGTGGGAACAATTGTTTAATTACAATCAATCATTTTTCAGATGGAAGAGAATTTATTTCTGGAAATAGATGTGAGAAGGGATCAGGTGCTCAAAAAGTAGAAAATAAGATTCCTAACTTATATGAATATAAATATAAAAGAGTATTTCAGTATAAACCATTGTCAAAACAAAGGGCAAGAAGAGGAATCATAGGACTTCCTAGAGTATTGAATATGTATGAAGATTATCCATTTTGGTTTACTTTTTTTAATCATCTAGGATATAGGGTAATATTATCTAGTCGTTCTTCAAAAGAACTTTATGAAACGGGAATGGAAACCATTCCTTCTGAATCTGTATGTTATCCTGCAAAATTAGTTCATGGGCATATTATGAATTTACTCAAAAAAGGAGTCAAAAAAATATTTTATCCTTGTATTCCTTTTAATCAAAAAGAGGACAAAGAAGCAGGAAATAATTATAATTGTCCAGTAGTTACTTCTTATGCAGAGACTATTTATGCAAATATAGATGAATTAAGAGAGAAGGATATTATATTTTATCATCCTTTTTTACCAATAGATCATCCTAAAAAAATGGGAAAAAGATTAATAGAAGCATTAAAGAATGAAGATATTCCAAATAAAGAGATTTCGAAAGCTTTACAATTAGCTTATAAAGAATGGGAAGATTATAAGGAAGAGATCAAGAAAAAAGGCGAGGAGACTTTAAAGTATTTAAAAGAAAACAATCAAAAGGGAATTGTATTAACAGGACGACCTTATCATATAGATCCTGAGATCAATCATGGAATTCCTCAGCTTATTACAGGACTTGGATTTGCAGTTTTATCAGAAGATTCTATTTGCCATTTAGAAAAACCTGATAGACCCCTAAGGGTAGTAGATCAATGGGTGTATCATTCAAGATTATATGCTGCAGCTACTTTTGTAGCACAACAGAATAATCTTGAGCTTGTTCAATTAAATTCCTTTGGTTGTGGATTAGATGCAGTTACAACAGATCAAGTACAAGAAATATTAGAAGGACATAAAAAACTTTATACAGTTTTAAAAATAGATGAAATCAATAATTTAGGAGCTGTCAGAATTCGTCTTCGTTCACTAGTTGCAGCTATTCAAGAAAGAGAAAAGAAAAATTTTATTCCTCAAAAAATCTATAAACCTTCTGAAAGAATATTGTTTACAAAAGAAATGAAGAAAAAGCATACTATATTGATTCCTCAAATGTCTCCTATACATTTTCAGTTTTTAAAAGTAGGACTAGATCGAGCAGGATATGATGCAGTACTTTTAGAAAAAGTTAAAGATTCTACTATTAATGAAGGACTTACCTATGTAAATAATGATGCTTGTTATCCAGCCATTATGACCATAGGACAGATTATGGAAACTTTAAAATCTGGAAAATATGATTTAGATTCTACTTCTGTCATTATTTCTCAAACAGGAGGAGGATGCAGAGCAACCAATTATATCGCATTTTTAAGAAAAGCACTAAAAGATGCGGGACTAGAAAATGTTCCAGTCATTTCTTTAAATATGTCAGGACTTGAAAAAAATCCTGGATTCAAAATTACTCCATCCCTTTTTCATCATTTGATGATGGGGCTTGTATATGGAGATTTATTGATGAGAGTATTGTATAAAGTAAGACCTTATGAAACAATAAAAGGTTCTGCTAATGAACTTTATGAGTACTGGGCAGAAAAATGTAAAAAATCTTTAAGTAAGGGTTCAAAAAAAGAATTTGAAAAAAATATATATAATATTGTAAAAGATTTTGATGATTTTTTAATAGATGAAGAAATGATGAAGCCAAAGGTAGGGGTAGTAGGAGAGATTTTAGTAAAATTTCATCCAAGTGCAAATAATCATGTAGTAGATTTAATAGAAAAAGAAGGAGCAGAAGCCGTTGTTCCAGATTTGATAGACTTCTTGTTATACTGTGCGTTTGATTATAAAGTACAATATAAAATATTATCTGGTACTTTTTTAGATATGCTAATGGGAAATACTGCTATAAAAATTATAGAATATTATCGAAAAGCGATGAGAAAAACTCTTTTAAATAGCAAAAGATTTACGCCTCCAAATACAATTGAAGAATTGGCTATAAAAGCAAAAAAACATTTATCACTCGCTAATCAAACAGGAGAAGGATGGTTTTTAACTGCAGAGATGATTGAACTTATTCAAAGTGGAGTAGAAAATATTTTATGCTTGCAACCTTTTGCTTGTCTTCCAAATCATATTACGGGAAAAGGAATGATCAAAGAATTAAGAAGAACTTATCCTTATGCTAATATTGCTCCTATTGATTATGATCCTGGAGCAAGCGAAGTAAATCAATTGAATAGAATCAAGCTTATGCTTTCAGTAGCATTTAGAAATTTTGAGAAAGAAGAGGAAGCAACATCTTCATAAAGAGACTTCATATAATGAAGTCTCTTTACATTTGAAAAAAAGATAATTATTTCCTAAAAAAGCCATATATTTAGTATAATGAAAATAAGAATTATAAAACAATTCAAAAATATATGATGGCGGTGAATCATTTGTATGAAAAAATAAATAAAAAGGATACTTATACTATATTGATGGCATTTTTAATATGTCTAGGAAGTTGTATTTTCATGAATATTTCTTTAACAGTAGGATTTTTAGGAAGTATTTTATTTTCTTTATTTTTACTTACAAAAAGAGGATTTTCACTATGTTATTTATTAAAAATCATAGTAGATGGATTGAAAGAATGTAAAAAGCTTTATTTATTTATTTTACTCATTGGAGGGACTATATCTGTTTGGTTATCCTCAGGAGTCGTTCCATCTATTATGTATTATGGATTTGAATATATGAAGGGAATAAATTTTTTATTTGCAGCATATGTCATTACATCCTTTATGTCTATATTTATGGGAACAGCAGTAGGAACCATTAGTACAATAGGCATTGCTGTTTTAGGTATTGGACAAGGTTTTCATATCCCAAAATATATTTTACTAGGAGTAATTGTTTCAAGTTCTTTTATTGCAGATAAGCTTTCTCCTATTTCAGGACTTTTTAATTTAACTTTATCTGTAACTCATACAAAATATAAACAAGTCATAAAAGCCATGATGAAAACTTTTATTCCTACTTATATCATTACTGGTATGATTTATTATTATATAGGAGCAAACCTTCAAAGGGGAGCTTCAAATATAGAATTATATCAATCTGTCATTTCAAATCATTTTATTATATCTCCTTATTTACTTTTATTTCCTATTTTATTTTTAATTTTTTCTTTATTTGAAATTGAAATCATATGGACTGTACTTATAGGAATATTTGGAGGAAGTATGATCAGTGTTTTTGTCCAGAAAATAACTTTTCATGAAGTTTTACGTGGAATTTTTTTAGGATATCACCTACATTCATCTTCTCATGAATTTAATCAAATATTTCATAGTGGAGGGATTATTTCTATGATGGAGGTGGTACTCATTGTTATGGGCGCCATTGCTTTAGGAAATTTATTAGAAAGAACAGGGATTTTAAGCCCTATGATTGAAAAAATTCTCTCAAGAATTTATACAAAAAAGCAGCTTGTTTTTTATACAGGTTTGATGAGTAGTATTTTTACCATTGTTACTTGTGATCAAACAGTAGGAATTGTCATTCCATCAAAAGTATTTAAAGACAAATATGAAAAGTTAGAGGTAGATGATACTATTTTGGCAAGGACTATTTCAGATACAGGAACTATTATAGCACCCCTTATACCATGGAATGTAAATGCATTAATTATTGGTGCTATTATAAGCATATCTCCTCTACAATATGGACCTTATGCAGTTTTATGTTATCTAGCACCTATCATTACTATTTTGGCATCGTTTAAATCTTCTAAAGGAAAATTTTATTATAAATCAAAAGGGGGATTCTTATGAAAAAAGTAGCTACAAAATTAAATGGATTTACTATTCGCTTTGCAACAAAAGAGGATGCTGGATTGATTTTAAAGTTTATTAAAGAGTTGGCTGATTACGAAGGAGAATTGACAGCAACAGAAGAGGATTTAAGACATTCTATATTTGAAAGAGATGCAGCAGAGGTGATTATTGGAGAGTATCATGAAGAACCTGTAGGATTTGCATTATTTCATCAAAACTTTTCTACATTTTTAGGACGTCCTGGCCTTCATTTGGTAGATTTATACATAATTCCTTCCATGAGAGGAAAAGGATTTGGAACTATGATATTATCTTATCTTGCAAAACTCACAGTAAAAAGAGATCGTGGAAGGCTTGAATGGTGGTGTCATGATTGGAACGATCCTGCTATAGAGATATATAAAAATTTAGGAGCATTTCCATTAGATAATATTAGAGTATATAGATTATTTGAAGATAAGTTGATACAATTTTCAAGAAAATGTGAATTGTAAAGAATGACCTTTGCTAAAATATAGTTTGTCAATAGTCTGAACTCTGCTTAAAAAGCAGAGTTTATTTTATAATACATAGAAAATTCTTTTATATGGTATAATTTAACATATATGCATAAAATATGAGAGAGGCAGATGAGTAAATGTTTAAAATTATGAATTTATCTACCTATGATTTTGATCTTGCAAAATTTGATCATAACAAACAAAAAATACAAAGTTTTTTAAAACAAAATAAGATGGATGGTATTGAGCTCCTTTATCCAATAGGATGGAAGGAAGAGATTATATCTAAAGAAATGATAAAAGGAGTGCATCTAAAGTATTATCCTACTTGGCTTGATTTTTGGACAAACGATCAAGAAGGTCTTTTGAGACAATTTGAAAGTATGGATCTTGTAAAAAAATATTATGGGGATATCAAAAGGGAAGTGATGGTTAATCATTACAAAAAAGAAATTGAAATGATTAATGAAATGGGTGCAGAATATGCAGTTTTTCATGTAGCCCATGTAGAGGTAGAACATACATATAATTATGATTTTACTTATTCAGATAAAGAGGTTATTGATGCAGCAGCAGAATTACTCAATGAAGTATTTAAAGATTTAGATACCAATGTAACCTTATTGTTTGAAAATATGTGGTGGCCAGGCTTTCATATGTTAGATAAAAATATGGCCTATAGATTGCTTGAGAAAGTAGATTATAAAAATAAAGGATTTTTATTAGATACTGCACATTTAATGAATACAAATCTTGATTTGAAAAATGAAAAAGAAGGAGTAAAGTATATTATAGATACTATTAATGAACTAGGAGAACTAAAGAGCCTCATCAAAGGAATGCATCTGAATTGTTCTTTGTCAGGAGAATATGTAAAAAAACAAATTCAAAAGCATGATTCAAAAAATTTTAATTTAGGACCTATTAGTAATGAAGTATTTATGCATATTTTTAATATAGATGGACACAAACCTTTTACAGATCCTATCGCAAAAAAGCTTATAGATACAATTGGTCCTGAGTATCTTGTTTATGAACTTATTACAAATTCATTGATAGATCTCCAAAAATATATTGAAATTCAAGATCGAGCTGTTTTCGGATAAATATGTAATTGCAACAACACTTTCCATTTTATTACAAAACATCCTATAGACATTTTTTAGGACAAGCTATACAATAGAATCAAACATATGTTCCTAAAAATAATGAAGGGGTGATGAGATGGATAGCATTGAAAAAATCATTCAAAAGGGCATATGTGGAGTAATTCCTACATATGAAAAGGGCCTTGGCAATGTGACGAAACTCATTACAAAAGATGGAGCTTTATGGATAGATCATAGAACAATCAAAACGGTGCTTAAATTGATTGCAAGATATTACACCATTCATATAGAAGCATGTAGAGAAAAATATGGAAAAATCATTTATCAAAAAATAGGAGTACCTATTCTTTTACACAAAGAATTATTACTCGTTCCTTTTAAAATGAGAAAACCCCTTTGTACATATGATTCTACTATAGGATATATTAATCTTTATGACATAGAGAAATTAAAAGAAGAACAAAAAAATACGATCATTCAGTTAAAAAACGGAGTAGAAGTTCAAGTTTTAAATAGAATTAAAACCGTACAAGATCATATTACCAAAGCAAAATATATAGCAAGAGAAGGAAATTTACTTCTAAGAAGAGAACAAATGAAACAAAACTATAATCATTTAGCTACTAAGGAAGATATAAAGAAATTGCAAGAAGAAATTTTAAAGCTTAGAGAAACTATAAAAGGGGTGTTGATTGTTTCAGAAAAAGAAGGAATACAATAGTTTTGGTAAACATTTATAAATATGGAATAATGGAGCAAATAGAACTTTTGTATCATATAAAATAAATTATGAAATGTAGTATAATAAAATAGGCTATTATACAGTGGAATTCATGTATTTTTTATTGAAAATTGATTTCATATAACAAAGATGACTAAACAATCAAATTGTATTTCGTAATTTTTTATGATACAAGGGGGATATGGTTATGAAAGTAAACGGAATAAATGAAAGCAGTAATGTAGAAACTATAATATTTGAACAGATTATTTCAAAGATTTCATCTAAACTTATTCATCTTCATTTAGGAAAAGAATATTTAATAGAGCAATCTTTAGAAGATTTAGGAAAAGGTATGAAAGCATCTAGATCTTATATATTTTTATTTAGAGAAGACTTAGAGTATATGGATAATGTATATGAATGGTGCGAAAAAGGAGTAAGCTCTGAAAAAGACAACCTTCAAAATATGAATACACAAATATGTCCTTGGTGGATGGAGAATTTAATAAAAAACGAAATGATTGTTATTGAAGATATAGAGGATATGCCTTTAGAAGCAGAAATAGAAAAAGAAATTTTACTAGAACAAGGTATAAAATCATTGATTGTTTTGCCTATTTTTAATAAAGATATGTTAATAGGATATATAGGATTAGACAATATATTTGAAACGAAAAATTGGAATAAGGAATGTCAATTGGTGTTAAAGCTTACTTCAGAGATATTTTCAGCAGCTTTTTCAAGGCTACAAAATGAAAAAGAACTTCAAAGTGCAAATGAAGAATTAGTGAAGCAACAAAAGCATATCACTAGTTTAAAGGCTCAAATTATTCAGCAAGAAGAAATGCTAAAGCTTAGTAAAAGTGAAGAATTATTAAAACCAATAGGATTAAATGAAGAAAATTTTAATAAAATGGTAGAATATGTATTAGATATTTTAAGCTTTGACATGATGGTGTTTGATGAAATAAAGCTTAATCTTTCAGAAAATCTACCAAATGTATTATGTAATAAAATAGAGATTAGCCAAGTGATTATGAATATTCTTAAAAATTCCATCTACGAAATAAATAAGAAGAAGAAACTTTTGGAAGAAGGACAAAAAAATATTAATATTTTAAAAATAGATACATATAAAGAAAATGAATATTTAGTTTGTGAAATATCAGATAATGGAATAGGATTTTCTGATGAAGTACAAAACAAATTATTTGAACCTTTCTTTAGCACAAAAGGATTAGAAGAAGGAACGGGGTTAGGACTTGCTATAGCTTATGATATTATTACTAATAAGCATAAGGGAGAAATACAAGCTAGTGAAAGTGAATGGAATGGTGCTAAATTTACTATCAAATTACCGTTATAAAAAAACAAGTGAATTGTCATTTGTTTAAGCTTGTAGACAAAGTCATAAAAACGTCACTAAATTTTCAAATTTGGAAAATATAAAGAAACGATCGAAAATAGCATTACAAACTCGCTATGCTCAAACAGTGTAATGCTAAGCATTTTCTCACTTGTTCTATATTTTCACAAATTCTCAATAAATGTTCCTCATTTTATGACTTTGCTAAAATATAGTTTGGCTTTAGTACAAAAAAACAAGTGAATTGTCACTTGTTTTTATTTATTCATTAGGGAACTATATAAATGAACAAATTGTGGATAATTTTAGAAAGTTAGATTTTCATCAAATTTTAAGCAACGGAAATCTTGAAGGTAATGAAAAGATTTCGTTGGCGCCATGAGCAATTCCGATAGGAATATGCGAATTTTTTTATAGGATTATACAAATCTAAGAATGAAATAATTGATGATTGTAAACAAACTTAACCCTAAAAGATTATAGATGCTAAATTTGAGCATATATTTTTTAGAATTTTGTGGGTGCTCCTGAATAAATAATTTAAAGGAAATCACACTTGCTAAAGATGCCACAAGGGTTCCTAATCCACCTATATTGACTCCTAATAATAATGCTTTCCAGTCATTTGTAAAACCAGATAAAAGTATACAAGCAGGTACATTACTAATCAATTGACTAAGTCCTATGGAAATAAAATAAGTGTGAATAGGACTATTTAAATGTTTAGTCATATAAACATGAACTTGATTCATATGAGAGATATTTCCTATAAAAATAAAAAAGCATACAAAAGTAAGTAATAACAAATAATCAATTTTAAAAAGCAAAGTTTGATCAAGAAATAATATCATCAAAATTGTAAGGATCAAAGCAAATTTATAATTGATTGTTCCAAGGATGGATAAAATAATAATAAAAAACAATACCATCCATAAAATAGATTTTCCTTTATTTTTTATTTGTATAGAATCTAATTTTACATTCAAATCTATAGAATCTAATCTGCTGTTTAAAACATACAACCAAAAACCACCTAATATAACGAAAAAGATTACAGATTGAAAAAATTGTACTGATGTCAAGTGATAATGGGAAAATATAAATAAATTTTGAGGATTTCCCATAGGGGTCAGACTACTTCCAATATTAGCAGCTAGAGTTTGCAAAATAATCGTATCTAACATTAAAAGATTACTTTTTTTACCAATAATCAAAGTTAGAGGAACAAATGTAATAAGTGCTACATCATTGGTTAGAAGCATTGAACTAAAAAAACATAATCCTATTAAACACAGAGAAATCTTATTCGTATTACTACATCTATTTAAAAGGGAAATTGCAAATTGATCTAAAATTTTTAGGTCTTCAAAAGCTCTCACTGCGATCATAAGATTGAATAAGCTAAATAATACTTTAAAATCAATATAATCAAGCTTTGGGGTATACATAAAGGAAGTGATAAGAGCTAATACAAAAGAAATGGTAAAGACCATATCTTTTTTGAATAAAGCAATTATAGGGTTTGAACTTTTTGGGTTTACTTTCTTTGCAGATATAATCATAATTATTCTCCATAAAATTATTTTTGTCTAACTTTATTGTAATGATTTTTGAAGTTTTGACAAGATAAAAATAAAAAGAAAGGCAAAAGAAAGGGACGGTTAACAACTATTCTCCATATATAAATAGCTTGAGAGTGAATTTAAGGTTGGTATGAAGGAAATTCATCATTTAAATAGAATACCATCATTAGGAGGGGATGAGTATGAAAAAATCACATAAAAAGATACTATCTATGATTATATATGTGGTGCTTTCTATATTGATTATGCATTATGGAAGGATCACGACAGATGGATATAGAGATTTAAAATGTAGGATGTATTATGATTTTGAATGTTTTGGAATAGAGTTAGAACATTTTAATAATGAACTGTCAAAAATACTTGTTTTAAAAGATTTCAATGATAATAAAGAAAAAGTATATATAAATGAAAATAGTGCAATAAATTTTTATAGATCTAATTATAGAGCTTCAGATATGGGAGAGGGAAAGGGAGTTTATGATTATGATTTTATGTATCGAAATATAAATGATGTAATACATCAGATATTTTCTGATGGCATGATCACTCCATCAGAAGAAAAATATTTACAAAGTCTATACAATTATACAGATGCTTTGATTCATGAGTATAGAAAAATTGTAGGGGACGCACCTGAAGGTTATGACTATAAAAAAACAAGAAAATTAGAAAGTGACATAGTAGATATATACAATAACTATTCTAAAAAGGCAGAAGATCTACTATACAGTAAAAAATACAGTTTTTTGAAGGAATATGAAGGGGATTTTAAAGATTATGATTTTCAAAAGGCAAAAAAGTATTGTGAAAAAGTTTTTTTAATCGTAGCACCAGACCAAATTTTAAAATATGATAATAAGGATGAAATAAATAATAAAGAATATATATTTAAAGCATATAAAGATCGGTCTACTGCAAAGGATAAAGAGTCTAATGTAGATTATGAGGTAAGCTACAATAAAATCACAAATAAGATAGTTGTAAATGCTGTAAGTTATAATATACCTTCTAAGAAGAATAAAGAAGATAAAATAGATCGTATGGCAAATGAAGTGATAAGGAAATTAAATCCAAATCTTATAAACTATGAAAGGAAAGTTCGATATGATAAAAAAAAGCTAGATCGTATTACTTATGGCTATATAGAAAAAATAAATGGAGTTTATGATGAAACAAAAAAAGTAAAAATGGTGATAGAAGGTCATGGACTTATAAGTAAATTTGAAATATTTTATCCTAATGATGAAAATATAAAGATGCCAACTATAAAAAAAGAAGAAGTTTTATCAAAAATCAATCCAAAAGCAAAAATAAAAGATTGTCATATAAGAAGAAATATAGAAGGTAGGGTAGAATATGTAGTTCATTTAGAATATAAAGGTACTTTATACGAAGTGATATTTGATGGAGAAGAGGGAACACTAAAAAGTTATGACCGAAATATTCAGGTAAAATATACAAACTCAAAGGATTTGATCAAAGCAGAATCCAATGAAATCAATAAGATACAAATTGACTATAAAGATAAACAATCAAAACAAATTATAGATTCTACATCCATTGGTGAGATTGTGAATGTTTTGAAGGATATTGAATTAAGAAAAATGAGTAAAGAAGAAGAGATACCTTTTATTCAAAATACTGAGAAGTTATATTCCATAAGCTTTTTGAAAGAAAAAGAAATAGTGGGGATGGTCATGATTTTTTCAAATGGAGATATTATGTTTGGAGATACTTTAACCATGTCTAATAAAGATAGAACTCAGTCGTATATCCATAAAGAATTAGAAAAAGAAAAATTAGAAACAATATATTCTATTTTAGAAAATATCTAAAGCTCAAAATGAAATTTAATGATAGTGCTTGAGATAGGAGGTATCTAAATGGAAACTATTTTATTTGTTTTCATTAAATTCGTATGGTTTTTTGTGATGGCATGGTTGATTGGAAAGGTTGTAGACATACATAGTAGAATAGCAGGTATAGAAGAGAGACTAACAAAAATAGAATTGATTTTAGAAAAATTAAATAATATGGAGGATAGAGAAAGGAGAGAATCTTAAAGATTCAGATAGGTTAAGTTTAACTTTAATTCCTCTTATGAATAGTGTAAAAAGTAAAGCAGATCGAGCAATAGATGATATAAAATTAGCTGAAAACATTAAAGATAATGAAAATAAATTTCAATGTTTAAGCATGTTGTATGCATTGTTAGATAAATTCGGAGATGAAAATATTAAAAAAGTATTCAAAAATCTTTCACAAGAAACAATAGATATAATATCTCTAGAAATATTTGATATGAAAGATGTAAAGGATTTAGAGAAGCATTTATAGATTTTTAATTGAAATTATATCGAGATTAAAAATGAGTATTTTGAAAAAATTAATATAAAGAAAAAATCAGATACTAGGGCATCTGCTTTTTGAAGGTTTCAAATTCTAAGAGTCTAAATTTATACTATTAGTCCATAGTTCATATTCACTTAAGTCAATTTCATCATTCCAACTAATTCCATAACCATATATATCTACTTTTACTAAAGCAAATAAGGCTGGGTTTTGTAAAGGTTTGAAAGATTCACGAGAAAGCCAATTCTTCATATCATATTTTTTAGTTATTTCATTAGTAAAGGTTATTAATAAAAAATAATTGTCTATAGGTTTTACATTTTTAATCTTAGGGCAAATCATAAAATCTCTCCTATCTAAACTAGTGATTTAATGGAAATATGTAAGAGGATAATCTTTAAAATATATTTTTATTATTATTCTATAAAATCCACCGATAAATGGCATTTAAAAAAATTTCATTTATATTTATTATATCAATTCAATAATATTTATTATAGTAAAATTAGTAATGTATAGGAGTAAAAAGAGAAGAAAAAAGTATAGCTGACAATTATTACATAGATAAGCATTTAAGAATAACTTTGAAGCCTTAAATTTATGTGTTTTTTTGTTATGGCATGGTTGAGTGGAAAGGTTGCAGATATACATAGTAGAATAGCAGGTATAGAAGAGAGACTAACAAAAATAGAATTGATTCTAGAAAAATTAAATAATAAGGAATGATAATGAAATTTTAAAAAATATTTATATAGGATGAAGTAAGAAGATATTACTTTTTAGAGGATAGAGTAGTATCTTTTTTTATAATTACAAAATTATTAATGAATTTATATTGTGGAAAAAAGAGGAATATTGTCTACTGTATAGAAATTATTTAATGAATTAATTCATTAGTAGTTTAGAAAGGATGTTTTTTATGCAATCTACTTATACAGGAAGAAATGTCCCATTACTTCCTAGACTAAGAGAAAATATAGGTAGGGCTAAACGTATGGATTTTATTATTTCATTTATTAGAGATTCAGGAATAAAACTTCTAGTAAATGATTTTAAAAAAGCTATAGATAGAGGAGCAAAACTTAGATTATTAACAAGTACATATTTGAATGTGACAGAACCTAACGCTTTGTATAGATTAAAGAGTGAATTAGAAGATAAAATAGAAATCAAAATATATGATGGAGATGCTATTTCATTTCATCCTAAAACATATATTTTTCAATATGAGAATAATGAAGGAGAAATTGTTATTGGATCATCCAATATATCAAAAGCTGCTTTATTGGATGGTATAGAATGGAATTATGTATTTTCAAAAGAAGTATTTCCAAAAGATTACGATATATTTCAAAATGAATTTAATGAACTATATGAAAAAAATAGTTTTGAATTGAGTTTGAAGTGGCTTAGAAAATATGAAAAAAATTATAGAAGAATGATTTTCACACCTAGAAAGATAAGAAAAACACCTATTAAAGAAATAGAACCTATAAAATTCCAAATACCTGCCCTTTATGAGTTAAGTAAAACAAGAGAAGAAGGATATAATAAAGCAATGGTAATTGTTGCTACAGGACTTGGAAAAACTTATCTTTCAGCTTTCGATACATTGAATTTTGATAAAGTTTTGTTTGTTGCGCATAGAGATGAAATATTAAAACAAGCTATGGATACCTTTAAAAGAGTATATCAAAATAAAGCAATGGGATTTTTTAATGCCAAAGAAAAGGAAACGAATAAAGAAATTATCTTTGCAAGTATTCAAACTTTAGGGAAAAAAGAATACTTAAATGAAGAGTATTTTTCTAAAGACTATTTTGATTATATTGTGATTGATGAATTTCATCATGCGGGAGCGAAATCTTATGAAAATTTGATAGAGTATTTCATGCCAAAGTTTTTATTAGGACTTACAGCTACTCCTGATAGAATGGATAATAAAGATATTTATAAAATTTGCGATTATAATATAGCTTATGAATGTAATTTCAAGGTAGGTATTAATAATGGATGGTTAGTACCTTTTGAATATTATGGTATTTATGATGATGTGGATTATGAAATGATTCCTTGGAGAAGTGGTAAATACGATATAAAAATTTTAGAAAATAAATTAATTACAGATAAAAGAACAAATGAAATTTTAAAGAAGTATAAAAACTTTCAAACAAAAAGAACAATAGGTTTTTGTGTTGGTATTCAACATTGTAAATTCATGGAAAAATATTTTAAAGAACATAATATAACAGCAAAAGCAATACATAGTGAAACACATAATAGACAAAGAATTATTGAAGAATTTAAAAATGGAAAAATAGAAGTGTTATTTGTTGTAGATATATTCAATGAAGGGGTAGATATTCCTAATATTGATATGGTTATGTTTTTAAGACCAACAGAATCTTATACTATTTTTATACAACAATTAGGAAGAGGACTTAGAACTTGTGAGGGAAAAGAAAAGTTAATAGTATTAGACTTTGTAGGAAATTATAAAGGAAGTAATTTAAAACCAAATTATCTGACGGGGAACTATTCTGTTAAAAATCCAAATGAAAAAAGAATACTGCCAACGGATGAAGATTTTATCCTTCCAGATGGATGCAAAGTAAACTTTGATTTAAAATTAATTGATTATTTTAAAGAAATAAATGATAAAAAAGAGCCATTAAAAGAAAAATTAATAAAAGAATATGGTAGAATAAAAGAGGTTTTAAATAAAGTTCCAAGTATGATGGATATGTATGAAAATTCTAATTATCCTGTTCATATTTATTTAAAGACTTTTCAGTCATGGTATAAATTTTTAGAGGAAATGAAAGATTTAACTGAAGTTCAGAAAAAATGGAAAAATACTCCTGTGGAAGAATTTTTAGAGGAAATTGAAAAGACAGCCATGTCTAAGTCTTATAAAATTCCTACTTTGTTGAGTTTTATAGAAGAGACTAGGCTCCAAACAGCTGTCTCTGTTAATGATATAGGAGAGAATTTTAAGATTTTTTATAATGATGATTTACATGGAAAAGATTTAAATAACAAGAATCATAAAGAGTGGAAAAATTGGGATACAAAGAAGTTTACAAGCTTAGCTGTAAAAAATCCAATTAAATTTTTAAGTAGTGGTAAATCTGAGAAATTTTTTAACTATGATAAAGAGCAACAGATTTTTTCATTAGTTGAAACCTTACATGAGTATATAGATTTATACAATGAAGAATTGATCATAGAAATAAAAGATAGATTAAATTATAGAAATGCAAATTATTTTCATAGAAAGTATATGGAGGATTAAAATGACAAAACCCTACTATAACAAAAACGCAAAAGACTTTTTTGAAAAAACCCTAAATGCAGATATGACAGGAATATATCAAAGATTTGAAAAATATTTACACAAAGGAGATCACATTTTAGATCTTGGTTGTGGATCAGGACGAGATAGTCTATATTTTAAAAATAATGGATATATTGTGACTTCTGTGGATTATTCAGAGGAATTGGTAAAACTATCCACAGAACTTTTGAGTCAAGAAGTTCTTCAGGTAGATATGAGAGAAATGGATTTTTACAATGAGTTTGAGGGGATATGGGCTTGCGCGTCTATTTTGCATATTCCAAAAGGTGAAGTCAAAAAAGTAATCCAAAATTGTGAAAAAGCATTAAAGAAAAATGGGGTGTTTTACTTATCTCTTAAATATGGAGAAGGAGAGAGGTATGTAGAGGATCGATTTTTTAGTTATTATAATGAAGAAATTTTTCAGGACATCATAAAGTTTTTTATCAATTTAAAGATTATAGATATGTGGACAACTATAGATGTAAGAAAAGATAGAGAAGATATTTGGTTAAATATCATATTAAAAAAGTCTTTGGTATTTGAATAAATGTAAAATAGCAATGAAAAAGGTGAGAAAAATTACTCATCTTTTTTGTTTTTTTTAAAAAATATAACAAGGTTGTATGAAAAATATTTTGTCGAAGAAAGCTGAAAAAGGTGATAAAATAAAAATATAGATGAGTTAGTAAATGGTAAAGATTCATATGATTGATACAAATAGATCAAACAGGCCAGAGGAGGGAAAATAATGAAAGAATGGAATAATTCGTCAAGACAAAAGGTAATCAATCAATATAAATTAATATACATACCTCTGTGGATGGCTTTGGTATTAGTGTTGATTGTGAGTATCTCAAGCTTTTATGTGAGTAAGAATATTATATTGTCACAAGCAAAACAAGATAGTTTAAACCTTTTAAAACAAGAAATAAGACAAATAGATGGCAATCAAGTAGCTTTAAATATAATCAATGATATGCTAGAAGATAAGATCAAGATTGCGGCAGAGAGAGTCATATCTAATGAAGAAAATGTAGATGATAATTATTTGATAAATTTGAAGAAAGAATTAGGTGTAGATGAATTAAATTGGATCAATGAAAAAGGAGAGATTGTATATACAACACTCAAGCCTTGTAAAGGTTGGATTGCTTCTAAGGGACAACCATTGTATAATTTTATAAAAAGCCAAGATCGGATTTTGATGGAGGATATAAGACCAGATTCATTATTGGGGATTCATATGAAATATGGAGCTATTAAGACTAAAAATGGGGATTTGGTTCAGGTTGGGATTTCAGCAGAAAATATACAAAAGTTGACACAAAGATTTAGCTATCAAACGTTAGTAGAAGAATTAGCGAAAGAAGAAAATATTACATATATAACTCTTTTAGATAAAAATTTGAAGGTGGTAGCAGATGGAGATACAGAAGACATCGGTGTAAGTTACGCTCATGAATATGAGGTAAAAGAGGCACTAAAAGGGAAAACAAGTGTTATTGAGTGGTATTATACTAAAGTTCATGCGAAGGTTTTAGAAATTACAGTTCCTATTTTTAAAGAGAAAGAAATTGTTGCTGTATTGGTAATGGGTGTGTCTATGAAAGATGTATATGCTTCTATTTATACAGTTTTTACAATTTCTATCATTGTTGCACTGATAATGTTTTTGGTATTTGTGTGGATACAAAATAAAAATATAATAAAGCCTGTGAATCGACTAGATAAAAATATCAATGAAATAGATCTAGAAAATCATATAGATTACAGGTTACCTTTAATAGAGAATGATACTTTTTTTGGATTGACTCTTTCTATTAATCATTTGTTAGATAAAACCTATAGTTATTTAGAGGAATTAAAGACAAATCAAGGGAAGTTACAGTCATCTAATGAGGAGCTTACAGCAGCATATGAGCAGTTGAGTGCATCAGAAGAAGAATTACGTGCTCAATATGATGAAATACAAACTTATACAGATAGACTAGAAAGTTTACAGCAAAAATATGAGATTGCTATCCAAGGAACAAATAGTGCGGTGTGGGAAGTAGATCCTAGAGATGAAACCATTTATTTTTCCCAAGAATTTAGAAATATTGTAGGAAAAAACATAAAAGGAAAAATATCTGAAGTTCTAGATGAATTTCTTGATATAAAAGATCGAGAAATAGTAAGAGAGGAATTTTTATTATGTAAAAATGGACAAAGAGAAGAAATCTATGTGCAAGTAAGGATAAAGGATTATAAAGATCAATTGAGACATATGCTTATTCGAGGAAGAGGAATTTATGATGAAAATAGAAATTTAACATTTATTAGTGGGATTATTTTAGATATAACAAAATTAAAAGAGCAAGAAGATTACATACAATATCTTGCTTATAACGATGAATTAACGAATCTACCAAACCGGATTACTTTTTTACAAAAACTTCAGCAAGCAACAAAGAAAAATGAATCGGGAGCTGTTATGTTACTTGATTTAGATAATTTTAAAGAGATTAATGATACATTAGGGCATGTATATGGAGATGAAGTATTAAAAAAAGTGGCACAAGAATTTGTGAATATAAAAGATGACAATATGTTTGTAGCTAGATTTGGTGGAGATGAATTTCTTGTTTTGATAGAAAATGAAGAAGAGATTTTGGCTATAGAGCATTATGCAAAAAAAATTATTGAGATATTTAAAAATAAGTTTATGATTGAGGAACATGGAATATATATAAGTGCTAGTTTAGGTATTACTAGATATCCTTTTGATAGTAATAAAGTAAATGAGCTCATTATGAATGCAGATATGGCTATGTATAAAGTGAAAGATCAAGGAAGAAATAACTATAAGTTTTTTAATCAAAAAATGACAGAAAAATTAAATGAACACATTCAGATTGAAAGAATTTTAAGGGATGCATTGGAAGAAGATGGATTCAAGTTAGTATATCAACCTCAAATTGATATATATACTGGTGAAATTTCAAGCTTTGAAGCACTCTTAAGGCTAAAAAATCATGCAATATCACCAGCAACTTTTATACAAGTAGCAGAAGAAAATGGAATGATTATTCAAATGGGAAGATGGGTGACAAGTGAAGTAATTCATCAAATTGCAATATGGAAAAAGAAGGGTATAATCGTGAAGCCTGTTGCCATTAATTTGTCAGCTAAACAGTTAAATGATTGGAACTATATTGAATTTTTAAAAGAAGTATTGAAAGAAAAAGAAGTAGAGGCTAAATATCTAGAAATTGAGATTACAGAAAGTATCTTTTTAGAAAAAAAAGAAGAAACTATTATATTTTTGAAACAATTAAAGGATTTAGGAATTAAAATAGCATTAGATGATTTTGGAACCGGATATTCTTCTCTTAGTTATTTAACTTTTTTACCTGTGGATAAAATAAAGCTCGATAAATCTTTATGTGATAAGTTTTTAGAAATAGATAATATTTCTGTAATGGATAATATTATTTCTTTGGTTCATAGTTTGAAATTAGAAGTAGTAGCAGAAGGAATAGAGTATATGGAACAATATAAACGATTAAAAAAGGCTACATGTGATTATATACAGGGATATTTATTTAGTAAACCAGTAGAAGCTATAGAAGCTGAGAAGATTTATGAAAAAAATTTTTTAGAGTGATAGAGTAAAAAGAGATGAATGGAATTATTCATCTCTTTTTATTTCAAACCAGACAATCGTTTCTTTTCCTAATATACTATTTATACCATATTTGAATTCATGAGCTTCCAAAATATTTTTTACAATAGACATTCCAAGTCCTGTTCCACTAGTATCTCTTTTTCTAGACTTATCTACTTTGTAAAATCTATCCCATATATAGGGAAGATCTTCTTTTGGAATGCCTTTTCCATGATCTATAATTTCAATTTTAGTTGTATCACTTGTAGAAACTTTAATAGTTACTTGACTATTTTCATAGGAATGATGGATAGCATTGTTCACTAAATTTATAAACACTTGATAGAGCTTGGAGGAATCTGCATAGATCATTGTATTTTCATCATTTATGTCCATTACTAATTGTATATTTTTTTTAGAAGCAAAGAAATGTAGCTTTTCTATGACATTTTGAATGAATTTAGAAATAGGAAATTCAGAGTAAGTAAGATCTGTATAACCTGCTTCCATTTTAGATAAGGTAAGAATATCTTCAACCATAGTATTGAGCCTTTTTGATTCATCTATAATGGTTTCAAGGTTTTCAATTTTTGTTTCGTTATTATCTATATCCAGAATAAGCTCTGCATAAGCTCTAATTAAGCTGATAGGAGTTTTGAGTTCGTGGGATACGTTGGCTATAAATTCTTTTCTAAAGTTTTCTATTTTTCCTAATTGAACGGCTAAGTCATTGATGGTATCCCCTAATATTCCTATTTCATCTTTAGAATCTAAATTTACCTGAGCCGTAAAATCACCTTTTGAGATTTTTTTTGAGGTTTTTGTAATTTCTAATATAGGTTTTGTAAAATGTTTTGCAAATAATAAAGCTAAAAGTGTTCCGATTATGAGAGATACAAATGTAATGATAGATAATTGTTTTTTTAAAATAGATGATGTTTCTTGAATAGGTGCTAGAGCAGATGTTAATATAATATGTCCTGCAACATTTGCATTTTTTTCAATAGGAACTTTTATCATGAGCAAAGAACGATTTCTTGGATCTTTCTTTTCTACAAAAGTGTTAGCTTCAATAGATGGTAAGTTTGCAAAGAATTCTCTAGGAGGATTTATAGGTAAAAAAGAATTTCTCTTAGAATAAAATTGTTCTTTTTTAGGAAATAAAAGTCTTTCATTCATATCTACAATCATAATGGAGATATGAAAAGAAAAGGTAGATCGTAACGAATCAATTTCATCTATAATATCTTGAGAGATCATAGGATAATAGTCAGATTCTTCAATAAGAGAGGCTATTTTTTCGCCTTCGTGTAAAAGCAAATCTTTTCTTTCATTTATATAAAATTTTTCTAAAAACATAATTTGAAATAGCCAAATGATTAAAAGAATGATTAATACTAAAGAGGTAATTCCTAGCCAAAGTTTACTTAATATACTTTTCATTAGTTTTATTCCTCTGCTTTCAATTTGTAACCTGTACCCCAAACGGTGTGAATATATGTTTTGTATTTTCCTAATTTTTCTCTAAGTTGTTTGATGTGAGTATCTACTGTTCTCATATCCCCTATGAAATCATAGCCCCATACCTTATTTAAAAGCTGTTCTCGTGAAAATACGATTCCATGATTTTGTGCAAAGAAATACAAAAGATCAAATTCTTTAGGAGTTAAGGTAATTTCTTGATGATCTAAATATACTTGTTTGCTAAGAGGTTTAATCTCAATATTTTTTATTTTTATATTTTGTTCATTTAAGATAGGATTTATGTTGCTTCTTTTTAATAGTGCTTTTATACGGGCTACCATTTCTTTTGGACTAAAAGGCTTTGTGATATAATCATCTATTCCAAGTTCAAATCCAAAAAGTTTATCATATTCTTCACTTCTTGCAGTGAGCATAATGATAGGAACAGAAGATTCTTCGCGAATTTTTCTGCATACAGTCCAACCATCTACTTTGGGCATCATAACATCTAATAATATAAGAGAAAATTCATGAGTTTCTATTTTTTCTAAAGCTTCTTTTCCATCGATAGCTTCTTGTACGAGATATCCGTCTTTCTCCAAATAAATTTTAATAACTTGACGCATTTTAGGTTCATCATCTACTACCAAGATTTTTATATCATTCATACATATTCCTCCTATGTAATGAGCAAAATCAGATATTTTTATAAGCTTATCATAGCATAATTTTAAAAAAATAGGATATAGTTCTATGAATTTTCAATTTTTCAACACAAAATCATCACAAAGTTTTTCTATACTGTAGTTGTCAAAGCAAAACAAAATTGAAAGGGGAAATGAAAATGAATCACAAAATGAAGAAAGTAGTTACAACAGCATTAATAGGTACTATGACATTATCTATGGCAGGAATGGCTTTTGCAGATACTAAGGCAGAGCTTACACAAAAACCAGTTAAAGTAAAATTTACTCATGAACAAATGAGGGAGAAAGTAAATACAGCATTTGATGAAGCTATTTCAAAAGGAATTATCACACAAGAGCAAAAAAATCAATTATTAGAAAATGGTATGATGAATGGACCAAAAGGATTTGAAAAAGGAAATAAACCATCTAAAGAAGATAGAGAAGCTTTCAAAAACTTATCACAAGAAGAAAGACAAGAAAAGATGAAAGAAAAACTAGCACAAGCAGTAAAAGATGGAAAGATGACACAAGAACAAGCAGATAAAATATTAGCAAATGGACCAAAAGGATTTGAAAAAGGAAATAAACCATCTAAAGAAGATAGAGAAGCTTTCAAAAACTTATCACAAGAAGAAAGACAAGAAAAGATGAAAGAAAAATTAGCACAAGCAGTAAAAGACGGAAAGATGACACAAGAACAAGCAGATAAAATATTAGAAAACAAAGAAACAGGCAAGAAGATGGGAATGAGAAAAGTTCCAGAAAACAGAATATTAAAAGCAGGTGTGGAGAAAGGGATTATTACACAAGAGCAAGCTGATGAAATTACAAAAATATTTATAGAACAAAGATAAATAGACAAAGGCTTTGGATTTTCCAAAGCTCTTTTGTATGATTTTGAAAAAATTAAAGAAATGATTTCGAACCTTAAAAATTGGGATATAATTAAAGTATCAATATAAGTAAAGATTAAATGGATATTTGGTTTTATATTATATTTCAAAAAAGGGGAGAAAGTCATGAAAACACTCATTATTTATTATTCACTAGAAGGAAATACCCGTCAAATGGCGGAGTGGATTCAAAAAGAGACAGGGGGAGAGCTTCTAGAATTAAAGCCAAAGAAAGATATTCCTTCTAAAGGATTTATGAGGTATGTAAAGGGTGGAAAACAAGTATTATTGAAGCAAAAGCCTGATTTATATTCTATTCATCAAAATATAGATGAGTATGACTATATCTATATGGGTACCCCTGTATGGGCTGGATCTTTTGTACCTGCTTTTTTAACATTGTTTTCTATGGTACATATAAAGAATAAAAAAATAGCTTTATTTTGTACGAATAAAAGAAGCTGCGGAAATACATTTGATCATTTCAAAAAAGCTTTGGAAGGAAATCATATTGTAGGAGAGTTAGATTGTAAGGACCCTGTAGAGAATGAAACGAATAAAAAGAATGTTTTACAATGGGTAAAATCAATGGATTGGGGAAATTGATAAAATGTTTAGACTTTTCCATCAAGTCTATTGACGAAGAAGATAGAGCGTGCTATGATAAAACTGAATCAATGATTTAACAACTCTCGAACAATTCCTCCTAATCCCTGGATGAAATTGTGTAGGATTGTTAAAATCAACCAGAATTAGGAGGTGCCCCTATGGCAGATAAAACTTTAGTTTGTCAAGATTGTGGAAAAGAGTTTGTTTTTACTGAAGGAGAACAAGAATTCTTTAAAGAAAAAGGCTTTGAAAGTGAACCTAAAAGATGTATAGAATGCAGAAGAACAAGAAGACAACAAAAAGGATCTAAAAAACCAAGAGAATAAAGATATTGCAACTGCCTATATATTAGGCAGTTTTTTTAGTTTTTATTATAAAAAACAAAAAAACTATTGACCACAATCAAAATATATGATATATTACTATTCGTGCCTGACACAAAAGAAAGAAAAAAACAAAATAATGTTGACAGGTGCAAAAATATGTGTTAAATTATTAAATGTCGTCGCCACTAAAAAAATAAAAAAAGTGGTTGACAACAAGAAACAAAAATGATAAGATGTTTAAGTCGCCAAAACAACGGCGACATAAAAAGAGATTGACCTTTGAAAACTAAACAGCACAAGAAATGACAAGCAAAAACATGCAAAATGCCAAAATGATATTTTGAGCAAGAAGCACAAACCTCGAAGATTTTAATTGAGAGTTTGATCCTGGCTCAGGATGAACGCTGGCGGCGTGCCTAACACATGCAAGTCGAGCGAACAAATTTTTAGGAAGCCTTCGGGTGGAATAAAAAGGAGTTAGCGGCGGACGGGTGAGTAACGCGTGGGCAACNAGTCCACGCCGTAAACGATGAGTGCTAGGTGTCGGGGGTTACCCCCCTCGGTGCCGCAGTTAACGCAATAAGCACTCCGCCTGGGGAGTACGGTCGCAAGACTGAAACTCAAAGGAATTGACGGGGACCCGCACAAGCAGCGGAGCATGTGGTTTAATTCGAAGCAACGCGAAGAACCTTACCAGGACTTGACATCCTCTGCATTACCCTTAATCGGGGAAATCCCTTCGGGGACAGAGAGACAGGTGGTGCATGGTTGTCGTCAGCTCGTGTCGTGAGATGTTGGGTTAAGTCCCGCAACGAGCGCAACCCTTGTCTTTAGTTGCCAGCACTTTGGGTGGGCACTCTAAAGAGACCGCCGAGGATAACTCGGAGGAAGGTGGGGATGACGTCAAATCATCATGCCCCTTATGTTCTGGGCTACACACGTGCTACAATGGCTGGTACAACGGGTAGCGAAAGAGTAATCTGGAGCCAATCTTAAAAGCCAGTCTCAGTTCGGATTGTGGGCTGCAACTCGCCCACATGAAGCTGGAGTTGCTAGTAATCGCGGATCAGAATGTCGCGGTGAATGCGTTCCCGGGTCTTGTACACACCGCCCGTCACACCATGGAAGTTGGGGGCACCCGAAGTCAGCGATCTAACCGCAAGGAAGAAGCTGCCGAAGGTGAAATCAATAACTAGGGTGAAGTCGTAACAAGGTAGCCGTATCGGAAGGTGCGGCTGGATCACCTCCTTTCTAAGGAGCAAATCATTTCTTGAGCTGTCTAGTTTTGAGAGGTTAACTCTCAAATGCATGGGGACGTAGCTCAGCTGGGAGAGCACCTGCCTTGCACGCAGGGGGTCAGGAGTTCGATCCTCCTCGTCTCCACCAATGTACTTTGAGCAACGGATTTTTCAAAATTTAGTTTTGAAAAATTGTTGGCGACGTACATTTTATGAAGTTAAATGTACTTTGAAAATTGAACAATGCAAATGAAATGAAATAC
>NZ_LN876586.1:949363-1005142 GCF_001282725.1 Inediibacterium massiliense
AAATGACTCATTTAAATGAAACATTATATTGCTGTGGAATTGCTTGTTCAGCAGAAGGATACAAAACAAAGGCTGGAAACTATCAAATAGATTTACTTTTAGCAAATGTCTGTAAGCAAAATGTAACAAGATTCCCATATGAAATTACAAGACTTGCAGAAGACATTGCAGGAGGACTTATGGTAACTATGCCATCAGAAAAAGATTTTAAACATCCAGAAATTGGACCAATTTGTGAAAAATATTTTAAAGGTGTGAATATAGTACCAACAGAACACAGAATGAGAATATTAAGATTGATTGAAAATATGACATTAGGAACAGCAGCAGTAGGATATAGAACAGAATCTATGCATGGAGCAGGTTCACCACAAGCACAAAGAATTATGATTGCAAGACAAGGAAATCTAGCCCATAAAAAAGAATTGGCTAAAAAAATAGCAAGAATAGATGAAGAAGCTATTGCACAAAGAGAAGCAGCAGCTTCACAAAAATAATTATAGGGGTGGGATTCCACCCCTAATTACTCAATGGAGGGATAGCATGTTTGAAGAAGTACAAAAAGTAATAGATACAAAAATTAGACCAAAGCTTATGAAGCATTATGGAGACATAAAGTTGATTGGAGTAAAGGATCAAATTGTAGAAGTAAAGCTTTTAGGTGCTTGTGGTAGCTGTCCTTCAGCAAAAATTACTCTTGAAGAAATTGTTTTAGCAGATTTACAAGAAGAAATTCCTACAATCAAAGAAGTTCATCTTGTTCATGAAATGAGTCAAGATCTTATTGATATGGCTAAGAAGATATTAAACAAAAAAAGGTAAGGAGAGTTGGTTTGAAAGTAGGAGTAAAATTTTGTGGAGGATGCAATCCTAGATATGAAAGAAGAAAATTTTTAGAAGAAATTGCAAATCATTTTAAGGGACATATTCTTTTTGAAATGACAAAGGAACAAGAAATATATGATGTATTACTAGTTATAGGGGGATGCAGTAATTGTTGTGCAAATTATCAAAATCTTCGGTATAAGAAAGAGGTTCTTTTTAGTAAAAATAAAGAAGATCAAAAACAGATCATTGAAGAAATTTACAATATATATAGGGATTACTACGAATAGAAAGGGTGGATAGGATGGATTGGAAAGAAATTTATAAATCTAAATTAACCACATCAGAAGAAGCTGTAAAAAAAATAAAATCAAAAGATCGAGTAGTAATAGGCCATGCAGTAGGCGAACCTCAAAGATTGATAGAAGCCATGGTAAAAAATAAAGATCAATATGAAGATGTAGAGCTTGTTCATATGGTAGCTATGGGAAAAGGAGAATATACACATCCTGAAATGGCACCTCATTTTAGACACAATGCATTGTTTGTAGGAGGATCTACTCGTGGGGCAGTTGCAGAAGCTAGAGCTGATTACACACCTTGTTTTTTTACAGAAATTCCAAGACTGTTTAAAGATGAATATTTACCTGTAGATGTAGCTATGGTCCAACTTAGTAGACCGGATGAACATGGGTATTGTAGCTTCGGAGTTTCTAATGATTATACAAAACCTGCAACAGAATGTGCAAAAATAGTGATTGCAGAAGTCAATGATCATATGCCAAGAACTATGGGAGATTCTTTTATACATGTGTCTGATTTAGATTATATTGTTGAAACTTCTTATCCAATTATTGAATTAAATCCTCCGAAGATTGGAGATGTGGAAAAAGCAATAGGAGAAAATTGTGCTACTTTGGTTGAAGATGGAGCTACTCTTCAATTGGGGATTGGAGCCATTCCTGATGCAGTACTTTTATTTTTAAAAGATAAAAAGGATTTAGGAATTCATTCAGAAATGTTTTCTGATGGAGTAGTAGAGTTGGTAGAATCTGGAGTGATTAACAATAAAAGAAAAACTTTACACAAAGGTAAAATGGTGGTAACCTTTTTGATGGGAACACAAAGACTTTATGATTTTGTAAACAATAATCCTAGTGTAGAATTGTATCCTGTAGATTATGTAAACAATCCTTATGTGATTATGCAAAATGAAAAAATGATTTCTATTAACTCTTGTATTCAAGTAGATTTAATGGGTCAAGTAGTCTCTGAAACCATAGGATTAAAACAATTTAGTGGTGTAGGAGGCCAAGTAGATTATGTAAGAGGAGCGAGCATGTCAAAGGGAGGAAAATCTATTATTGCCATTCCATCTACTGCGTCAAAAGGAAAGGTATCTAGAATTGTGCCCCTCATAGATGAAGGATCAGCTGTAACCACTTCTAGAAATGATGTTCACTATGTTGTTACAGAATATGGTATTGCTAATTTAAGAGGAAAAACATTAAAAGAAAGAGGAAGAGCGCTCATTCAAATTGCTCATCCAGATTTTAGACCGATGCTTATAAAAGAGTGGGAAAGAAGATTTTGCACTAAATTTGAATAAACATGAGAAAGGGTGGATTCAATGCAATTTTTTAAACTGCCAACAGTCATTCATCAATTTGATGATTTTAAAAGTTTTGCGCAAGAGTTTGAAATTGGAAAAGGAGATTTGGTACTTACCCATCAGTTTTTATATGACCCTTATATGAATGATTTAAAATTAGATGCAGATTTTTTAATGCAAGAAAAGTATGGTTTAGGAGAGCCTTCTGATGAGATGATTGACTCTATATTAAAAGAAGTAGTAGGAAAAGAATACAAAAGAATTTTCGCAATAGGCGGAGGAACGATCATTGATATTGCAAAGCTTTTAATATTTAAAGATGGAACAAATGCACTAGATATGTTTGAAAAAAAGATAGATTTTATAAAAGATAAAAAGTTGATTATTGTTCCTACTACCTGTGGAACAGGTAGTGAAGTAACAAATATATCCATTGCAGAAATAAAATCCAAACAAACAAAAATGGGTCTTGCCATTGATGAATTGTATGCAGATTGTGCAGTACTCATTCCAGAACTTATAAAAGGCCTTCCATATAAATTTTTTGTATATAGTTCTATTGATGCATTGATTCATGCTGTAGAAGCTTATGTGTCTCCTAAAGCCAATCCTTTTACAGAAATGTTTAGTGTAAAAGCTATTGAAATGATTTTAGATGGATATGAAAAAATAATAGAAAATGGAGAAGAATATCGTCTCAATTTATTAAAAGAGTTTGCTATTGCTAGTAATTATGCAGGAATTGCTTTTGGAAATGCTGGAGTAGGAGCTGTTCATGCCCTATCTTATCCATTAGGTGGAACTTATCATGTTCCTCATGGAGAAGCAAATTATCAGTTTTTTACAGAAGTATTTAAGACTTATAATAGACTTTGTCCAGATGGAAAAATTAAGAAACTTAATGCGTTTTTAGGAAGTATTTTAGGGGTAAATGAAGATGAAGTATATCAAAGCTTAGAAAACATACTAGGAAATCTTTTAAAAAGAAATCCTTTAAAAGCATATGGGATGAAAGAAGAAGAAATAGAAGAATTTACAGATAGTGTATTAGAAAAGCAACAAAGACTTTTAGCCAACAATTATGTACAGCTCTCAAGAGAAGAAATAAGAGATATTTATAAACGTCTTTATTAAAATAAAAAAAGCCTTTTTTAAAAGGCTTTTTTTTGTTTTAATAAATATGGTGATGAAAATGAAAAAAAAATATTTAGAAACTCCTTTTTTACCTAAAAAAAATGTACATACTGTTATTGTAGATGGAAGAATTTCAAAAACTATTGAAAAAAATTTAAAAGATTTAAAAATTCAAATACTTAAAACGCCACATTGTAAAGAACTGTATGATGCTATTTCTTATCATCCAGATATATTACTTCATCCTGTTACAGGAAAAGACGTAGTTATTGCTCCTAATGTGTATAAAAAAATGGCACCCATATTTCATTCTTTGGGAATTTGCACTTATAAAGGAGATACTATTTTAAAAAGGAACTATCCAGAAAATATTGCATATAATATAGGAAGAGTAGGGAAGTTTGCAATTCATAATTTTAAATATACAGATCCACTTACTTTTAAACTACTACAAGATAATGAAATAGAATGTATTCATGTAAAACAAGGATATGCCAAATGTTCAATTTGTGTAGTCAATGAAAAAGCAATCATTACATCAGACAAAGGAATTGCTAAACAAGTAGAAAAATATGGAATAGATGTTCTTTGGATTCATTCTGGATACATAGATCTTTTTGATCTTAATTATGGATTTATCGGAGGTAGTTGTGGGTTTGTGGAATATAATTCTTTAGCTTTTTCTGGAAATTTTAAAAATCATCCAGATGAGAAACGGATTTTTAAATTTTTAAATGACTATGAAGTGAAGCCTATATTCTTAACAGAACAAGATCCTGTAGATATAGGATCGATTATTCCTATTTTAGAAATGGAATAATAAACAATAAATGTAATAGGCTATTTTGAATATCACTTCTTATTACACATATACTACTAATACAGTAGGAGAAGGAGTGAAAAAAATGCATTTAATGACAGTTGTACTTACTGAATCTTTGAGTTTTGTTCAAAATATATTACATGAACAAATAAAATGTTTAGAAAAATATAAAATACTGATTCAAGAACAAATTGATGAAACAGTGAATAATATTGAAATTAAATATATAATAAAATCCAATAATGATGATTTTGAATATATTTTTCAAAAGCATATGGCTAGCACCATAGCTGATGTAATTATGAAGCATATGGAAGAAAAAATGGTTTATAATATTTTAACCCATGAATATTATTATTTTAGTTTAGGAGAAAGAAAATCTATTGTTGAACATTTTAAAAACATAAAAGAAGATGAAACTTATGAATGTGAACAAGGGATAAGTGTCTATATTTCTACAAAAGGCAAATTGATGGAAGAAATCATGGACTATTTTAAAGAAAGCACCATTTTCAATATAGAAGGATTTGTTCGATTCAGACTTAAAAACTATATAGAAGAATTGAAAATAAAAACAGATCGAGCAGTAGAAGATTTTTTAATGGAAAAGGAATATAATGAGTTTATAAGACTTTTAAGGTATTTTGTAGAGATTCAAGAATCTAAGATTCATACGGTACATGTTTTGATGAAAGATGGAAAATATCATCTATATGATAGCAGAAATATATTGATTCAAAATGAATATCTTGAAGATTTAGCATCAGATATGGCAGAAAAAGATATTAGTTATGATGATTTACTCATTAGTTCTTTAATTACATTAGCTCCTAAAAAAATAATACTACATGTTTCTAATAAAATTCATAAAAAAGAAATTATAAGAACCATTCAAAATGTATTTGGAGATAGAGCATATATTTGCAATGGTTGTGAATTATGTGCATCTCCTCAGGTCAAACAAGAGTAGAGAGAATCTCTACTCTTTATAATTTCATTGTACTTCATACATACTTATGCTATACTAAATATCAAATTATAATACAAAAGATAAAATATAGAGGTGAAAGCAGTTGTTTTGGACTAAGTTATTCGTTTTAGTAGCAGTGGGAGCTTTGATTGGATGGATTACAAATATTTTGGCCATTAAATTTATATTTAGACCCTTATATCCTATTGAAATCCCTTTTCTTCATATAAAAATTCAAGGATTGATTCCAAAAAGAAAAAAAGAACTTGCAAAAAGTGTAGGAGAAGTAGTAGAAAATGAATTATTATCTATGAGAGAAATTATAGATAAGTTTATTGAAACAGAAAACAAAAGTGAAATCATTTTCGCGATAAAGAGAAAAATTGGCAAGCTTGTAGAAGGAAAGCTTCCGGCATTTATTCCATCTACTTTTAAAGGAATAATACAAGATTATATCAATGACATTATTGATCAAGAAGCTGAAAATGTCATTACAGAACTAACAGAGAAAATGATTCATAAAGCTACAGAAACCATAAAAATTTCAGATCTAGTAGAAGAAAAAGTAAATCATTTTGAATTAGAAAAATTAGAAGAAATTGTATTAACTATTGCCAAGAAGGAACTCAAACATATAGAAATTTTAGGAGGCATTTTAGGAGGTATAATAGGTTTATTACAAGGAGTAGTAGTATTATTAGTTTAAAAATTTGTATAAAATTTGAAAAATTGAACAAACTTATTGACAAGTATAGAAATTATTCTTATAATAAAACAAAGTCAAAAATAAAAAGCAATGAAAAAGGAAGAGTATCATAATACCAGTCACTAGAGAGAGAATGTCATTGGCTGAAAGCATTCTTAGATTAGGATATGAGAAAACTACCTTTGAGCTGTACCTGAGTAGCTTTTGCAAAAAGGATTCCGTTAGACAGCGTTAATGTCATAGAGTGGATTATTTCAATTTGGGTGGAACCGCGAGAGAACTCTCCCGTCCTAAAGCTTTTGCTTTTGGACGGGAGTTTTTGTTTTTATTAAAAATTATTTTATATAGAATCAATGGGGAGGTATAGATATGGAATTGGTAAAAATTCAATTAAAAGATGGATCTGTAAAAGAAGTAAATAAGGGAGTGTCAGTTTTAGACATTGCAAAAGAAATTAGTGGAAGACTTGCAAAGGAAGCGGTGGCAGGAGAAGTAAACAATAAGGTAGTAGATCTATCTTATGAAATTCATGAAGATGTAGAGTTAAATATTTTAAAATTTGAAGATGAAAAAGGAAAAGATGTTTTTAGACATACAAGCTCTCATATGATGGCTCAAGCAGTAAAAAGATTATTTCCTAATACAAAGCTTGCTATAGGACCTGCTATTGAAAACGGATTTTACTATGATTTTGATTCAGAACATAGATTTACAGAGGATGATTTTGAAAAAATTGAAAAAGAAATGAAAAAAATTGCTTCAGAAAATTTAAACTTAGAAAGATTTGAACTTCCTAGAGAGGAAGCAATGAAATATATGGAGGGAAAAGGAGAAGAATATAAGGTTGAATTAATCAAAGATCTTCCAGAGGATGCCATTATTTCTTTTTATAAGCAAGGAGATTTTGTAGATCTTTGTGCAGGACCTCATCTTCTTTCAACAAAGAGTGTGAAGGCAGTAAAAATTCTAAGCGTTGCAGGTGCTTATTGGCGTGGAGATGAAAATAAGCCAATGCTTCAAAGAATCTATGCTACATCTTTTCCAAAACAAAAAGAATTAGAAGAATATATTCATAGATTAGAAGAAGCTAAAAAAAGAGATCATAGAAAATTAGGAAAAGAATTAGATTTATTTAGCCTTCAAGAAGAAGGACCGGGATTTCCATTTTTCCATGCAAAAGGTATGGTTATTAGAAATACACTAGAAGATTTTTGGAGAAGAGAGCATATAAAAAGAGGATATGATGAAGTAAAAACTCCTATTATTTTAAATGAACAATTATGGCATACTTCAGGACATTGGGATCACTATAAAGAAAATATGTATTTTACTCAAATAGATGGAATGGATTATGCAGTAAAACCAATGAACTGTCCAGGTGGAATGCTTATTTATAAAACAAAAATGCATAGCTATAGAGATTTTCCAATGAGAGTGGCAGAGCTTGGTCTTGTTCATAGACATGAGTTATCAGGAGCACTACATGGATTGATGAGAGTAAGAAACTTTACGCAAGATGATGCGCATATTTATATGCTTCCTGAACAAATAAAAGATGAAATAAAAGGAGTTATTGATTTTACAGATTATTTATATAGCATATTTGGATTCAAATATCATATTGAATTATCTACAAGACCTGAAGATTCAATGGGATCAGATGAAGAGTGGGAAATGGCTACAAATGCTTTAAGAGAGGCTCTAGAAGAAAAAGGAATTTCTTACAAGCTTAATGAAGGAGATGGAGCTTTTTACGGACCTAAAATAGATTTTCATTTAGAAGATTGTATAGGAAGAACATGGCAATGTGGAACGATTCAATTAGATTTCCAAATGCCTCAAAGATTTGATTTAACTTATATAGGAAAAGATGGTGAAAAACATAGACCAATTATGCTTCATAGAACCATCTTTGGAAGTATTGAAAGATTCATAGGAATTTTAATTGAAAATTTTGCAGGAAAGTTTCCAACATGGATTGCACCTGTACAAGTGAAAATTCTTCCAATTGCAGATAAGTATATGGAATATGCACAAAAAGTTGCAGATGGGTTGAAACAAAAAGAAATAAGAATAGAGCTAGATGATAGAAACGAAAAAATAGGATATAAGATTCGTGAAGCTCAACTTCAAAAGATTCCTTATATGATTATTGTAGGAGAAAAAGAAGAGGCAGCAGGGGAAATATCTGTTCGTTCTAGAGATCATGGGGAATTAGGAAATCAAAAAATAGAAGATTTTATTCAAAAAGTAGAAGAAGAAATTAAAAATAAAACATTATAAAATATAAAAAAGAGGACATATGTATTGTCCTCTTTTTTATACAGTAGTACTAGATTTATTAAAATCTAAAAGAATAGATTCAAGCTCTTCTCCTGTAAGTGTTTCTTTTTTAAATAATTCGTGAGCAATGGCTTCTAATAAATCTGTACGTTCTTTTAGATGTCCATAAGCTTCTTCATAACACTCATCTATAATTAATCGAATTTCTTCATCAATCATTGGATAACAATTCTTTATAAAAGAGGGTTCAAATACTCTATTTTTTAAATTGCTCATTCCATATTCACATACCATTTGATAGGCAATATGATTTGCTTTTTTTAAATCATCTCTTGCACCAGTTGATATTTCTCCAAACGTGAGTTGTTCAGCACATCTTCCTCCTAACAAAACTTTTATTTTGTTTTTGAGTTCATCTGTAGTGGTTAGAAAACGCTCTTCGCAAGGGGCATACATAACATAACCTAAAGCTTCTCCTCTAGGAACAATAGACACTTTTGAAATTAAATCAGTACTTAGAACTTTTCCAATTAAAGCATGTCCTGCTTCATGATAAGAAACTTTTTGTTTTTCCTTTTCTAAAATAGAAGCATTTTTTCTTTGTAGACCTGCCACTACTTTTTCAATAGCTTCATTGAACTCGTGAATTCCAATGGCTTTTTTATTGTTTCTTACTGCCAAAATAGCTGCTTCATTGGCAATATTAGAAAGATGAGCTCCAGACATGCCATGGGTTCTTTTTGCAAGTTCTTGTATATTTACACTTTTGTCAATAGGCTTGTTTTTGGTATGCACTTGAAAAATTTCTTCTCTAGCATGAAGATCAGGATTGCCAATAAACATATGACGATCAAATCTTCCAGGGCGAAGTAAAGCTTCATCTAATAGATCTAGTCGATTAGTAGCGCCTATGACGATCACTGTTTGATCTGAATGAAATCCATCCATTTCAATAAGAAGTTGATTGAGAGTTTGGTCCTTTTCATTATTACTTTCTGTGGTTCTCTTTGCTCCGATAGCATCAATTTCATCAATAAAAATTACACTAGGAGCACCTTTTTTAGCTTTTTCAAATAAACTTCTTACTCTTTTTGCGCCTACACCTACATATTTTTCTACGAATTCAGAACCACTTGCAGGGAAAAAACTAGAATCTGTCTCTCCTGCTAAAGCTTGAGCTAAAAGGGTTTTACCTGTTCCAGGAGGACCAAAAAATAAAATACCCTTTGGAATTTTAGCACCCATTTCATGATACTTTTGAGGCTCTTTGATAAAGTCTATAATCTCTAATAATTCTTCTTTTACTTCATCAAGGCCAGCTACATCATTAAAACGAACAGAAGGTTTATTGAGATGACCATTTTGGCGATCATCTTTTTTTTCCATTTGAATATGAGAAGGTTCTAGTTGAGGAGATCTGTCACGTTTCATGTAATAAATGAAAGTACACAAAAATAAAAAGATGAAAAATAATTTGTTTATGGGTAGCTTGTTTAAAATTTTGTTGTATGGGCTTGCCATGAACCATAAACCTACTGTGAAAATACAGCAAAAAAGAAATAAAATAATTTTCTTTCTTGAAATAGCTCATCACCTTCTTTCTTAAAGAATATATTCATAGTTTGCCCCAATCTAATAAAAAAAATATAAAGGATTTATGGAAAAAAATAAAAACAAAATGAGAGATATTGGAATGAAATTGGACAGTATCTGCATAAATATAAATAAGACCAAATTTTAAAAATAAAAAAATTGGGAGGAAGGCAAATGTTGAAAAGAAGCTTAGCCATTTTTTTGATTGTTGCTATGGTATTTACTATGGTTGCATGTGGATCAGAGACAAAAGAAGAAAATTGGAAAATAGGAATTATGACGGGAACTGTATCTCAAAATGAAGAAGAATATAGAGCTGCAGAAAAAGTACAACAAAAATATGGGAAAGATAAAGTGTTGCTTCAAACTTATCCAGATCAATTTATGAAAGAACAAGAAACAGTTGTAACAAATGTAATGAGCATGGCATCAGATCCTGATGTGAAAGCTATTATTATTGTACAAGGAATACCAGGAACTTCCGCTGCCATTGATAAAGTAAGGGAAATGAGAGATGATATATTATTTATAATAGGAACAGCAGGAGAAGATCCAGCTATGATTGCATCCAAGGCAGATGTAGTATTTCAAATGGATGAATTAGGAATGGGGAAAGCTGTAATTGAACAAGCAAAAAAACAAGGAGCAACAAAATTTGTACACTATTCTTTTCCAAGACATATGTCTTATGCTCTTTTAGCTGCAAGAAGAGATTTGTTTAGAGAAAATTGTGAGAAGCTAGGACTTGAATTTATTGAAGCTACTGCTCCAGATCCAACAGGAGATGCAGGAGTATCAGGAGCGCAACAATACATATTAGAAGATGTACCAAGGAAGGTTCAAGAGTATGGAAAAGATACTGCATTTTTTGCTACAAACTGCTCTATGCAAGAGCCTTTGATTAAATCTATATTAGAGCAAGGGGCCATATTCCCTCAACAATGTTGTCCATCTCCATATCATGGATATCCAGGGGCTTTAGGAATTGAGATTCCAGAAGATAAAAAAGGAGATATTGATTTTATTGTACAAGAAATCAAGACAAAAATTTCAGAAAAAGATGGAACGAAAAGATTTTCTACATGGCCGGTACCTATGAATATGATGTTTGTAGAAGCAGGAACAGAATATGCTCTTGAATATATAAAAGGAAATACAAAAGGAAAGGTTGATATGGAAAAGATACAAAAATGCTTTGAAGATTATGCCAACTCCAATATGCATATACAAGTGTATACAGATACAGAAAATCAAAAGACATATGACAATTATTTAATGGTTCTTTCAGATTTTATTGATTTTTAGGAAGGTTGCCTATAGGGCAGCCTTGCTTTTTCTAATAGATAGGGACATGTAAATTTGTATCAGTGAAAGGAGGTACTAAGATGGAGGAAAAATATATTTTGCAAATGAAAAATATTCAAAAAGAATATTTTAAAAACAAAGTACTAAAAGGAATAAATATTTCTGTAAAAGAAGGTGAAATTCATGCTTTATTAGGAGAAAATGGAGCAGGAAAATCTACCTTGATGAATATTTTATTTGGAATGCCTGTCATTCATAGTACAGGAGGTTTTGATGGAGAAGTTTTGATTCAAGGAAAAAAAGCAGACATTCAATGTCCAAAAGATGCTATGAATATGGGGATTGGAATGGTTCATCAAGAGTTTATGCTTATTCCAGGGTTCTCTATTACAGAAAATATAAAGTTGAATCGAGAACATACAAAACATAATATCATTAGTAAATTTACAAGAGAGAGTTTAAAATCATTAGATATAAAAAAAATGAATGAAGATTCTAGAAATTCATTAGATCAAATAGGAATGGACATCAAAGAGTGGATAAAAATTGAAGGACTGCCTGTAGGATATATGCAGTTTATAGAAATTGCAAGAGAGATTGACAAAAAAAATGTAAAGCTTTTAGTATTTGATGAACCAACTGCAGTTTTAACAGAAAGCGAAGCAGATTATTTACTAGATACTATGAAAAAATTATCTCAATCAGGGATTGCCATTTTATTTATTACCCATAGATTAAATGAGGTCATGAAGGTAGCCAATCAAATTACCATATTAAGAGATGGAGAGTGGATTAATACTTTTAAAAAAGAAGAAACAAATGTAATAGAGCTTGCAAGACTTATGGTAGGAAGAAAAATTGAAATAACAAATAAAATGGACGAAATACAAGATGATAAAGAAAAGAAAAATATATTATCTATTAGAAATTTAAAAGTAGATATGCCTGGAGAAGAAGTAAAGGGAATTGATTTAGATGTAGTACAAGGAGAAATTTTAGGAATAGGAGGCTTAGCGGGACAAGGAAAAATAGGCATTGCTAATGGGATCATGGGTTTATATAAAGCACAAGGAGAAGTGATGTTAGAAGGGAAAAAGTTACAATTAAATAATCCTAAAGAAGCCATTGAAAATAAAATTGCATTTGTATCTGAAGATCGAAGAGGGGTAGGACTTTTGTTAGATACTTCTATAGAACTAAATATTGTTATGACGGCTATGCAGATTCAAAAAAAGTTTATGAAAAAAATAGGTTTTTTCTATCAAATAGATCAAAAGAAAGTAAGAGAACATGCACTAAAAATGATAAAAAATCTGGATATAAGGTGTAGAGGACCTCAGCAAATTGTTAGAAGATTAAGTGGAGGAAACCAACAAAAAATTTGTATTGCGAGAGCTCTCACTTTAAAGCCTAATATTTTATTTGTATCAGAGCCTACAAGAGGAATTGATATTGGTGCTAAAAAGCTTGTTCTAGATTTATTATATAAGCTAAATAAAGAAATGAATATGACCATTGTAATGACTTCAAGTGAATTAGGAGAGTTAAGATCCATCTGTCATAGAATTGCAATTATTAGCAGGGGAAAGGTAGAAGGTATTTTAAAGCCCATAGATTCTGATGAGGATTTTGGCCTTATGATGGCTGGAGAGCATGAAAAAAAACATAAGGAGGCCTTATAATGAAAGAGAAGATTAAAAAATGGATAGACCAGTTAGGGCTTCCAAGGATAATCATTACTTGTTTTTTTATAGGATTATGTTTTGTAGCGTGTGCATTAAAGCTACCCGTACATATGCTTTTAAAAGATACATTAGTGCGAGTAGGAATGAATGGAGTTTTAGTTCTTTCTATGGTACCGGCTATTACATCTGGAATAGGTCCTAATTTTGGTCTTCCATTAGGAATTGTTTGTGGATTATTAGGAGGACTTTTGAGTATAGAAATGAATTTATATAAATTTACAGCTTTTTTTACAGCTATTCTTATTTCCATTCCTTTTGCTGTTATTGCTGGATGGATCTATGGGATTTTATTAAATGAAGTCAAAGGATCAGAGATGACCGTAGGAACATATACAGGTTTTTCAGTAGTATCATTAATGAGTATAGGATGGATTTTGATTCCACTTAAAAGTCCTGAAATGGTCTGGCCTATAGGAAGAGGTCTTAGGGTAACTATTTCGTTAGGAGCAAGGTATGCTCAAATTTTAAATAATTTTTTATCCTTTAAAATAGGAAGAATAAAAATTCCAACAGGGCTTTTGCTATTTTTTTTACTTTTGTGTCTCATCATGTGGATATTTTCTAGAAGTAAGATAGGACTTGCCATGAAAGCAGCAGGAGATAACCCCAAATTTTCCATAGCGTCGGGAATTCAAGTAGATCATTGCAGGATTATAGGTTCTATTTTTTCTACTGTATTAGGAGCCATAGGTATTTTAGTATATGCTCAAAGCTATGGATTCTTTCAATTGTATCAAGCACCTCTTATGATGGCCTTCCCAGCAGTCGCTGCTATTTTAATAGGAGGGGCATCTGCTACACAAGCTAAAATTTCTCATGTAATACTTGGTGTATTTTTATTTCAAGGGTTACTTACTATTGCTTTACCTGTAGCAAATGAGTTGGTGAAACAAGGAAATTTGGCTGAGGTAGCAAGAATGATTGTACAAAACGGCATTATACTTTATGCCTTAACAAAAGTAGATGGGGGTGAATGAAATGATCAAAATACAAAATGAAGAATCTCAAAAAGATATGAAAAAGATTTTGTTTGATAATATAGTAACCATTATTTTTGTAATACTTTGTTTAATAGGGATAAAATTATCAAGGCTGCCTATTAGTTTTATTGGAAATGAGATACTTACTAGAATTACTAGAAATTCTTTTTTAGTATTGTCTTTAATCATTCCAGTTGTAGCAGGAATGGGACTTAATTTTAGTATTGTAGTAGGAGCTATGGCAGGTCAAATCGCGATTATTGCTGTAACCCACTGGGGAATTACAGGAATAGAAGGCTTTTTACTTTGTGTAGTACTAAGTACTCCTTTTGCATTAATTTTTGGACATTTAACAGGAAAATTATTAAATAAAACAAAAGGTCAGGAAATGATTGCAAGTATGATTGTAGGATTTTTTGCAAATGGAGTGTATCAATTGGTATTTTTATTTTTGGTAGGAAACATTATTCCAATGAAAAATCCAGTTTTAATGCTTAGTGGAGGAGTTGGAATTAGAAATACTATAGATTTATCTGGAGGAGTAGAACCTACAGGAATTAAATACGCTTTAGATCATTTGTTTAAAATTCCTTTTTTTACTATGATTTTAATTTTTGCTTTTTTAGGAATTTTATATACGGCATATAAATATTTTAAAGAAAGAAAAAAAATTCAAAGAATTCAATGTGGGATATGTCTTTTATTAGGTATATTTAGTATCTTGATGTTAAATAGTTCATCTATGTTAAAAAATTTAAAAGTACCTATTATTACTATTTTAGTAATAGGTAGTCTTTGCTTGTTTAATGTATTGATTTTAAAAACAAAAATAGGCCAAGATTTTAAAGCAGTAGGACAGGATCAACATATTGCAAAAATTGCAGGCATTGATGTAGATAAAACTAGAATTTTAGCTATTACTATTTCTACTTTATTGGCAGCTTGGGGACAGCTTATTTTTCTTCAAAATCTAGGCACATTAAATACTTATGGAAGCCATGAGCAGATAGGAATGTTTTCCATTGCAGCTCTTTTAATTGGAGGAGCATCTGTTTCTAAAGCAACTATAGGGCAGGCTATATTAGGAACGACTCTTTTTCATACACTATTTATTGTATCTCCACTGGCTGGAAAAAATTTATTTGGCGATGCACAGATTGGTGAATTTTTTAGGGTATTTGTAGTATATGGTGTAATTGGCGTATCATTAGGACTTCATGCATGGAAAAAAAGAATAGAAATAAAAAATAAAAAGACTGTATAAAAAAAGGTTGACAATCTAAAAATATAATGATAAACTTGATGAGTAATGTTAAGTAGAAGTTTTCCGCTTCTCACCTTACAACAAAAGTTCGTAAGGTATATATGAGCTTTTTTACTTAAGTATTGGATTGAGCTTATGAAGCGGATGTATATTACATTCGCTTTTTTATTTGTATATAAAAGTTTATCTATTTCATAGGAGGTGTTAAACCATTAAAGAGTTAGAAATCAATGAAGAGATTCGAGATCGTGAAGTAAGGTTAATTGATGCAGAAGGTGAGCAGCTAGGAATTGTTCCTACAAAAAAGGCATTAGACATGGCAATAGAAAAAAGATTAGACCTAGTAAAGGTTGCTGCTCAAGCAAAACCACCAGTATGCAGAATTATGGATTATGGAAAGTACAGATTTGAATTGTCCAAAAAAGAAAAAGAAGCAAAGAAAAAACAAAAGATTATTAATGTAAAAGAAGTTCGATTAAGCCTAAATATTGAAGAACACGATCTAGCTGTAAAAGCAAACAATGCCATTAAATTCCTTTCTAAAGGAGATAAAGTAAAAGTTAGTTTAAGATTTAAAGGAAGAGAAATGGGTTATACCAAATTAGGGTATGAAGTAATGGAAAAATTTACAGCACTTATTATTGAAGCTGGTACTGTAGAGAAAAAGCCGAACTTAGAAGGTAGGAATATGACAATGTTTCTATCACCTAAAAATGCTTAGATACTAGAGGGGAGGAAATTATTATGCCAAAAATGAAAACACATCGTGCAGCAGCAAAGAGATTTAAATTAACTAAAAAAGGTAAGGTAAAAAGAGCAAAAGCTTATAAAAGCCATATCCTAACAAAGAAAACAACAAAGAGAAAAAGAAATTTACGTAAGGCTGCTATTATGCCAAAATCAGAAGAAAAAAGAGTAAAAAGATTATTACCATACGCATAGATAAAAGGTAAAGGAGGTAGAAAAATATGGCAAGAGTAAAAAAAGCAGTAAATGCAAAAAAGAAACATAAAAAAATATTAAAGCTTGCGAAAGGTTATTATGGTGCGAAGAGCAAACTTTTTAGAGTTGCAAATCAAGCTGTAATGAAATCTTTAAGATATGCATATGTAGGACGTAAATTAAGAAAAAGAGATTTTAGAAAACTTTGGATTGCAAGAATCAATGCAGCAGCAAGAATGAATGGAATTTCTTATAGCAAATTGATCAATGGATTAAAACTTTCAGGTATCGAAATCAATAGAAAAATGTTATCTGAAATGGCTATTCATGATGCAGAAGGTTTTGCACAATTAGCAGAAGTTGCAAAACAAAAAGTAAATGCATAAATAGACTCTATATGAGTCTATTTTTCATTTTCATTCATATTTTCGTCTATCCGTGTTCATAATAACCCTAGGGTTTTATTTTGAGTATGCTATAATAAATGTAGATACGCAAAATTAGGGGTGATTGAAATAGAGAAAAATAGAACAATGGGAAAGTTAAAATTAACTTCTTCACAAATTATTGTAATAGGATTTGCAAGTGTAATTGTAATGGGTGCTATTCTTTTAAGTTTACCTATTGCATCTATATCAGGAAAAAGTATAGGATTTATTAATGCATTGTTTACATCTACCTCAGCTGTTTGTGTAACGGGACTTGTAGTAGTAGATACAGCTACTTATTGGACTACTTTTGGACAAACAATTATTATTTTGCTCATTCAAGTAGGTGGATTAGGATTTATGACAATGGCTACATTTTTTGCTTTAATTATCAGAAGAAAGATTACTCTTAGAGAAAGACTTGTGATTCAGGAAGCGTTAAATCAATTTAATACAGCAGGAGTTGTAAGACTGACTCGATATGTACTCATTACAACTTTTATAATAGAAGGAATAGGTGCATTTTTGCTTTCTTTGAGGTTTATTCCAATGTATGGAACTTATAAAGGAATAGGAATGAGTTTATTTCATGCTATTTCTGCTTTTTGTAATGCAGGCTTTGATCTTATGGGGAATTTTACAAGTCTTACAAGATTTGCAGATGATTTTTTGATTAATTTTACAATATGTGGTTTAATTATTTTGGGAGGATTAGGCTTTACAGTCATTGTTGAAGTTTTACAAAAAAGAAAATTTGCAAAATATAGTCTTCATACAAAGCTTGTTTTATATATTACAGGAATTTTAATTTTATTTGGTTTTTTGAGTGTATTTTTGTTAGAATATAGTAATGAAGCAACATTAGGAAGCTTACCTTTTAAAGGAAAGGTATTGTCAGCTTTATTTCATGGAGTTACTCCTAGAACAGCTGGATTTAATACATTGCCTATGGATCAGCTTTCTATGGCAACTGTTTTTATTACTATTGTACTCATGTTTATAGGAGGTTCTTCTGGGTCTACAGCGGGAGGAGTGAAGACTACTACAGCTGGGGTAATTGTTTGGACAATTATTTGTGTGATTAAGGGAAAAGAAGATACTGAAGTGTTTAAAAAAAGAATTCCTAGGGATATTGTCAATAGATCCTTAGCTGTTATAGGAATTAGTATGGCTTTAATTATAGGTGTTACTATGATTTTATCTATTACAGACAACAACCATTCATTTATTGAAATTTTCTTTGAGGCTACTTCTGCTTTTGGAACCGTAGGTTTGTCGTTAGGGATTACACCAAGCTTAAGTATAATGGGAAAAATTGTAGTGATTTTTACCATGTTTGCAGGAAGAGTAGGGCCTTTTACTATAGCTTTAGCATTAGCTAAAATGCAACAAAAGAATAAAGGACTTATCAAATATCCAGAAGAAAGAGTAATTGTAGGATAAAGGGGTGTTATATATGAAGCAATTTGTAGTAATTGGCTGTGGAAGATTTGGTTCAAGTGTCGCAAGAACACTATACGGACTTGGATATGATGTATTGGCTATTGACAGAAATGAAGATGTAATTCAAGGTATTGCAGATTCTGTAACCCATGCAGTACAAGCAGATGCTACAGAGGAAGGAGCTATTAAAGCTTTAGGAATCAGAAATTTTGATGTTGCTGTCATTACAATTGGTTCTAATATACAATCTTCTATTATGGCCACTTTACTTGTGAAAGAATTAGGCGTAAAGTATGTAGTAACAAAAGCACAAAGTGAATTACATGCAAAGGTTTTATATAAGATTGGAGCAGATCGAGTTGTATTTCCAGAAAGGGATATGGGCGTAAGAGTAGCTCACAATCTTGTATCTTCTAATATATTAGATTATATAGAACTAGCTCCAGACTACAGTATTGTAGAGATTTCTTCATTAGGAGAATGGGAAGGAAAAAATTTACAACAATTAGATATGAGAGCGAAATATGGAATCAATGTAATGGCTATTAAGCATGGAGGAGAAATCAATATAGCTCCAAGTGCTACAGATATTGTAAGAAAAGATGATGTATTAGTTGTAATTGGACATAATGATGATATACAAAAAATTGAAAGAAAGGCAGAAAGTATAAAATGAAGTCGTCAATCGTGTATATCACCTCTGAGGACAATGGAGTCATCAAAACTACAAAACAATTAGAAAAAAGGAAATATCGACAAAAAACGAAGAAATATATCATAGAGGGCATAAGAATTATAAAAGATGCTATAGAAAATAAGAAAAGCATAGAATATATTATATTTTGTGAAGAATTATATAAAAGTAAAGATGCAGATGAAATTTTAGAGATTTTATTGCATAAAGGAATAAAGGTTTATCAAGTTCCAACGCCTTTATTTATAAAGCTTTCGGATACCCAAACACCACAAGGCATTTTAGGAATTCTTTCTATGGAGGAGTATGAAATAGAGAAAATCTTTAAAAAATCTAATGGATTATTTTTAGTATTAGATAGAATTCAAGATCCAGGAAATTTGGGTACTATGATTCGAACTGCAGATGCAGCAGGAGTTGATGCAGTTTTTTTATCTAAAGGATGTGTAGATTTATATAATTTAAAAACAATCAGATCTACTATGGGATCTATTTTTCATATGCCTATTATCCACATGGAAGAAACCATAAATATATTAGAAATATTAAAAGGACAAAAAATACATATTATCACTACAAGCTTAGATACAAGCTATTATTATGATGAAATAGATTATACAAAAAATGTGGCTATTATTATAGGAAATGAAGGAAATGGAGTAGAAAAAGAAGTCATTGATTGTTCAGATTTTGTAGTGAAAATTCCTATGATTGGATGTGCAGAGTCGTTAAATGCTTCTGTAGCTTCTTCTATTGTTATGTATGAAGCTGTAAGACAAAGAAGGAATCAGAAAATTTTAAAAATATGACAAAATGGAGTAAGCCATTCTTGTAAACCTTATTTTGCTATGCTATAATGAAGGAAAAGTAGTATAAAAGGGGTGTGAGCATGATGCTCGCTACAGCAGAATGGCTTTGGGAAATTTTTTTATTAACAGGAAATATTCATGCCTATTTAGGCTATAAACAAATGATTTCAAATCATTTATAACAAAAACAGTGAGGATAGAGAAAAGTAGGTTATAGGATTCTTTACAGAGAGAAAATGTTATAAGCTGAGAGCATTTTTAAAGGGAAATCTAACTGAAGTTCACTCTTGAACTATAGGATTGAAATAATCGTAGGTCCTATCGGTAGACGCCGTTATGTCAATAAGTGGTTGAAATATTCAATTATTAGGGTGGTACCGCGGAGCAGTCTTCGTCCCTTTTGGGGATGAAGATTTTTTTGTATATAAAAAGGTAATCTGAAAGGAGTATGAAAATGAAGGATCAATTAGAAAAAATAAAAAATCTTGCCAAAAGTGCTATTGAAGCTACTAAAAGTATGCAGGATTTAGAGCAAATTAGAGTAAAGTATTTAGGCAAAAAGGGAGAATTGACTTTAGTTTTAAGAGGCATGAAGGATTTATCTAATGAGGAAAGACCTCTTATTGGTAAAATTGCCAATGAAGTAAGAGAAGAAATAGAAGGTTCATTACAAAAGGCAATAGAAGCTGTAAAACAAAAGGAAAAAAACATTAGACTTCAAAAAGAAACCATAGATGTTACTATGCCAGGAACAGAATGTAAGTTAGGACATAAACATCCTCTTACAAAAGTATTAGATGAAATAAAAGATATTTTTATAGGAATGGGATTTAAAATTGCAGAAGGGCCAGAAGTAGAAACGGTATATCATAATTTTGATGCACTCAATGCTCCTAAAAACCATCCTTCAAGGGATATGAGTGATACATTTTATATCACAGAAGATATTTTACTTAGAACTCAAACATCTCCTGTTCAAATCCGTACCATGAAAAGACAAACTCCACCTATTAAAATTATTTCTCCAGGAAGATGTTTTAGATTTGATGAATTGGATGCTACACACTCTCCAATGTTTCATCAAGTAGAGGGGCTTGTAATAGATAAGGGTATTACTATGGCAGATTTAAAAGGAACACTGGATTTATTTGCAAAACAATTATTTGGAATAGGAACAAAAACAAAATTTAGACCTCATCATTTCCCATTTACAGAACCAAGTGCTGAGGTAGATGTAACTTGTTTTAAGTGTGAAGGAGAAGGTTGTAAGGTGTGCAAAGGAAGTGGATGGATTGAAATATTAGGAGCAGGAATGGTTCATCCAAATGTATTAAAAGAATGTGGAATAGATCCAGAAGAATATAGTGGATTTGCTTTTGGAATGGGACTAGATAGAGTCACTATGTTAAAATATGGAATAGAAGATATAAGACTTCTATTTGAAAATGATATGCGTTTTATTGAACAATTCTAAAGGGAGGTATATAGATGTTTATATCAACACAGTGGTTAAACGATTATGTAGATATTAAAAATTTAGATATAGATACTTTAAGCAATGGACTTGTTATGTCTGGATCCAATATAGAGACAGTAGAAATGTTAGGAGAGAATATAGAAAAAATAGTAGTAGGAAAAATATTAGAAATTAAACCTCATCCAGATGCACAAAAGCTTGTTGTAACACAAGTAGACATTGGAGAAGAAGTAATTCAGATTGTTACAGGAGCTACAAATGTTGAAGAAGGTCAATATATTCCTGTTGTATTACATGGAGGAAAATTGCCTGATGGAACAAAAATTAAAAAGGGAAAGCTTAGAGGGATTGTATCTAATGGAATGATGTGTGGTGGAGAAGAATTAGGAATTAATGATAAGGTATTCCCTACACATAAAATCAAGGATGGTATTTATATATTAGATGAAGAGTACCCATTAGGAACAGATATAAAAGATATATTAGAGTTAAATGATCATGTTATTGAGTTTGAGATTACTCCAAATCGTCCCGATTGTTTAAGTGTAATAGGAATGGCAAGAGAGACTGCCGCAACTTTTAATCTATCTTTAAAGTATCCTGATATCAATATAAAAGAAGAAACAGAGGATATTAAGGACTATGCATCTATAGAAGTAAAAAATAATGAACTTTGCAAAAGATATGTAGCAAGAGTGATAAAAGATGTAGTGGTCACTCATTCTCCTCAATGGTTACAAAATAGATTAAGAAAAATGGGAATGCGTTCTATTAATAATATAGTAGATATCACAAATTATGTAATGTTAGAACTTGGACAACCTCTTCATGCTTTTGATTTAGATCAATTAAAAAATCAAAAAATAGTAGTAAAAAACGCAGAGGAAAAAACTTTTACTACTTTAGATGAGGCAGAAAGAAATATAGATGAAAATATGCTTATGATTTATGATGGAGAAAAAGCTGTTGCTGTAGCAGGGGTCATGGGAGGACTAAACTCTGAAGTTACAAAAAGTACTCAGACAATTCTTTTAGAGTCAGCAAATTTTAATGGAGATTCTGTAAGAACTACATCTAAAAGATTAGGACTTAGAACAGAAGCATCTGCGAGATTTGAAAAAGGAGTAGATCTAGACTTAGCACTTAAGGCTGCCAATAGAGTTTGCCAGCTTATTGAACAAATTGGGGCAGGAAAAGTTGTCAAAGGAGTTATTGACATATATCCTAAAGTAGAGGAAGAAAAAAATATTTTAGTAAGACCAAATAGAATCAATGAGTTATTAGGAACAAAATTATCTAAAAGTGAAATGATTAAAATATTAGAAAAGTTAGAGATGAAAGTACAAGATGAAGAAGAAAATATGATGGTTACAGTTCCTACCTTTAGATTTGATATTACCCAGGAAATAGATTTTGTAGAAGAGATTGCAAGAATCTATGGATTCAATCGTTTGGATATGACTCTCCCTAAAGGAAGTAGCCAGGGAGCAAAGACAAATGGACAAATTATAGAAGATATTATAAAAAACACTTTAAATGCAGTTGGTTTAAATGAAATTCAAACCTATTCTTTTATGAGTCCTAAAGTTTTTGATCTATTATGTATTGGAAAAGAAAGCTTTATGAGAAGGGTTGTAAAAGTGATCAATCCTTTAGGGGAAGAAAATAGTATTATGAGAACTACTTTAATGGGGAATATGTTAGAGGTATTATCTAGAAATTATAATAGAAATGTGGAAGAAGCAAGAGCTTTTGAACTTGGAAATACATTTATACCCCAAAATATTCCTGTTACTGAATTACCTATAGAAAAGAAAGTATTAACCATTGGAATGTATGGAAAAGAAGTAGATTTTTATAGTATGAAGGGAGCTGTAGAAGCTTTACTGAAAAGACTTGGAATAGAAAATATAGAATATATTCCAGAAAAAAATCATGCTACTTTCCATCCAGGAAGATGTGCAAATATAGTCTATGGAAATCATACATTAGGAGTTATGGGAGAAATTCATCCAGATGTATTAGAAAATTATAAAATGGGAACAAGAGTATATGTAGTAGAAATAGATGGTACGATGCTTATGGAAGTTACGAGACTAGATAGAGTTTATAAGGAACTGCCTAAATATCCTGCTATGACAAGAGATATTGCTTTGGTAGTAAAGGATGAAGTGTATGTAAAGCAAATTGAAGATATTGCAAGAGTCAATGGGGGAGAAATTTTAGAAAACATTAAACTATTTGATGTATACAAAGGAAAACAAATAGAAGAAGGATATAAAAGTATTGCTTATTCTCTTACTTATAGAGCAAAGAATAGAACATTGACAGATGAAGAAGTGACAAAAGTACATGAAAAAATTGTAAAAACTTTGGAAGAAAAACTTGGTGGTTCTTTAAGATAATGAATAAGAAAGCCTTACTTTATTGAAGTAAGGCTTTTTTTATATACAAAATCATAAAAAACGTCACTAATTTTCAAATTTGGAAAATATAAAGAAACGATCGAAAATAGCATTACAAACTCGCTATGCTCAAACAGTGTAATGCTAAGAAGTTTCTCACTTATTCTATATTTTCACAAATTCTTAATAATTGTTTCTAATTTTTATGATTTTGCTACAATATAATTTGTCAACAGTCTGAGCGCTACCTTATTTAAGTAAGGCTTTTTAAAGTAAAAAATTTTATACAGTAATAGGGGTAATATAATCTTTTGTTTTCCCTTGTATTTCACATTTTCTTAAAAATTCATCATCATCTATTTTCCAAGTATGATCTTCTATAGAGGGGTGCCTTATAGCTATAAAATTAAATCGGTCTGAAGCATATAATTTTATTCTTTTTCTTACACAATCCTGCCAAAAATAAGTTACAGTTTGTATAGTTGTATCTTGGAATTTTATTTGATTCCATACTTGCTTTTTCATAATAAATGCAGCGCCACATAAAAAATGGGTATATCGATTTTCTAGATTTGAAAACCTCAATGCTAATGTATTGCTTTTTTCTAAATAACAATAGTAAGTATGCTTGCCTATGACTTGAGCATCTGTATATAAAAATCCATTCATTAAATCTTCTAAGAAGTGAGGAGCATAATAATTATCATCATCAAATTTAGAGATATAATGATATTTTGATTGAGCAATTCCAAAGTTTAGACATTCTCCTAAAGATTTGGTTTCATTTATTTGAAATATCTTTATCTTTTTATCAAATTTTGTTTTTTTCTTCCAATCTTTTAGATTCATTTGATTATTATTTAAAACAATAATTAATTCTTTTTCTTTATAATTTTGTCTATAAAAATTATCTAATATAGGATCTATACTATCGATTCGATTTGTACAAGTGATAATAGACACTCCTAAGTCAGTTTTGTAAGTTTTTATTCCTATTTTCTGAAGAATTGTTTCTAACCTTTTTTCATAAGTATGATATTTTAAAACTTTTCTTAGACCTAATAAAGATAATCGGTCTCTATATTCTTTATTCTGAATCAAAAGATCTAAATATTTTTCTACATCTTGTTCTGTTTTACATAGAGGAACAATTTTTTTGAAAAAATTTTCTATTCCTATACTGTAGCTGCTGATGACGTTGGTTCCAGAAGCTAAAATTTCAAATACTCTTCTTGAAAACATAGTAGGACTATCAGATATGATATTAGCATTTAAAAATATATCATATTTTTTATAAAATTCAACCATTTTATCGTAAGAAAGATTTCTGTGGATAAAAGGTTGATAGAGATTGGGAAATTTAAAAGCATGATTTGCATGAGAATGATACATTCTATCATAAATGTGCAAATTATATTTTAATGCAGGTTTAAGAATTATTTCCATATTTTTTATTCTATCTTCAAACATACTATACCAAGTACCTGCAAAAGCTACTTTTCCTAGACGAACTTTATCTTTATGGACAGGATTGTGTATTTTAGGTTGGGCTGCAAAGGGCAATATATAAACTTGATTATGGCCTAATAGCTCTTTATATTTGGGTATGCAGCTTTGATCTGTTGTAAAGACATAATCAAATAATTTAGCAGTTTCTAAAAAAGATGAAAAGAATAAGGGATCTTCTTTATTCCAAAAAATAGTTGGAATTTTTCTTTTTTTACATTCATATATTAATTGTTTGAGAGATTGATTTTTAATTTTTTCTAAATGAGCAATTTTATAAGACCATCGTCCTTTGTTACCTTCCCAAGCAGATTCTACAAAAATCAAATCAGGTTTTTCTTGGATGAGTATACTTTTCCAAGAAAAAGGATCAAGGGGTATGAGATATGCTTCATATTTAAAACATTCATAACTAAAGGGATCTAATATAACTCCTATTTTAAGTTTTCCTTTTATAAATTTTGAGTATAAATCATTCATTATTGTTCCTCCTATAGGATACTATCCTATTATGAAAATATGCAGATTCTTCCTATATGGTGCAACAAATTTGGTACCCTATAGATATTGTATTCATATGATATTTTAGGAGCCATATAAGGATAAAAAATAAGGAGGATAAAAATGAAGATTTATGTTTTTGGTTTGGGACATATTGGCCTCCCTATGGCAGTGTTTATGTGTATGAAGGGATATGAAGTCATAGGAGTAGATATAAATCCTCAAAGGATAGAGGATATAAAAAAAGGAGAAATTTCAATATATGAATATGATAATGGTGTGCATATTTCAAAAATTGCAAAAAAATTTATCCATCAGAAGAAATTATCAGTATATACCAATTATAATAGGATAGATGAAGAACCAGCTGTATTTGTTATAACGGTAGGAATTGAAGCATTAAAAGATGGATCACAAGATATAACACCTATTCAAAAGGTGGTCAATACTATTTTTCCGACTCTTTTAGATGAAGATCTTTTATTATTTAAGACTACGATGATTCCAGGAATATGTGAAAAAATAATTGTTCCTCAATTAGAAAAAGTCAATAAAAAAATTTATTTATCTTATTGTCCGGAGACTATTCTTGAAGGTTATGCTTTTGAAGAATTAAAAAATAATACAAGAATTCTTGCGGCGATGAATAATGAAAGTTATCAAGTAGCAGAAAAGTTTTTATATAGTTTATCACATACTCCTATTTATAAAGCAAAAGATATTAAAACAGCTGAATTGACAAAAGTAATACAAAATATATCAAGAGATGTAGAAATTGCTTTGGCGAATGAAATAAGTGATATAGCATCTTATTTAGGAGTAGATATTTGTGAACTTAAAGACCTTGTAAATACTCATCCTAGAGTGAAACTTCTTGACCCGGGAATTGGTGTTGGAGGATATTGTATTCCTAATGCACTTTATTATTTAAAATGTGCTCTAAAGGAGGATGATCCATCTTCTGTTTTAATGGAGCTTGCTAGAAAATTAAATGATAAGAGACCAGAAAAAAAAATAGAAATGATTGAGAAGTTATTTAAAAAAATAGGAAAAAGTATAAACGGGTCTAAGATATCTATCATAGGACTTGCAATGAAAGATTATTGTTCAGATTGTAGAAATAGTCCTGCTGTATATATAGCTATGAAATTAAGGGATCAAGGGGCAAAAGTTTTAGGGTACGATCCGGTAGTACCTATGAAATATGATTTTCAAGTGAATTCTTTAATAGAATGTATTGAGAATGCAGATTGTATTATTATAACAGCCAAACAAAAGGATATAAACTATGATCAAATATTGATTCAATCAGATGTAGATACAGTCATTATAGATACTAAAAATGTTTTATCTAAAGACACAAACAAGAAAATATATAGGATATAAGAGGTGGAAAAATGGAAGATGCAAAAATAGTTGTTATTACTGGAGGAGCAGGATTTATAGGATCTCATCTTGTGGAATTATTTCTTCATAAAAATTACAAAGTAATTGTAATAGATGATTTGTCAAGTGGAAATATTTCTAATCTGCCTCAATCGAAAAATTTATATTTCTTTAAAAAAGATATCAGAGATCCTTCTATAGAATGTATTTATAAACGGTATAAACCAAATATCATTTTTCATTTAGCTGCTCATTTTGCCAATGAATTATCGATTCAAGAACCTATTGATGATCTAGATGTAAATGGAGGAGGAACATTAGCACAATTAGAATTAGCAAAAAAAATAGGGGTAGAGCGTTTTGTATATGCATCTACTTCTTGTGTATATAATCCATCAGAATATCCATTAAAAGAAGATGGTTCACTATGTCCTCATACTCCTTATGGAATATCCAAATTGTCAGGAGAATATTATTGCCAATTTTATAAAAAATATTATGGATTACCTATTACGATTCTTCGATATTTTAATTGTTATGGATCTAAGGAAAATACAAACTTTTATAGAGGAGTGGTTCCTAAATTTATCCATCAAGCACTTAGGGGATTACCTATAATCATTACAGGAAGTGGAGATGAAAAAAGAGATTTTACTTATATAGAGGATACAGTAAAGGCAACATATTTGGCTGCAATAAAAGAGGAAGGGAAAAATGAAATTTTTAATATAGGAACTGGACAGAGTACAAGTATTTTTGATTTAGCTCAAAATATCCTTAAGATTTCAAAAAGATCTTTAGATATTCAGTACAATCCTAGGCGTTTATGGGATGAAACATTTTATCGAACAGCAAATATAAAAAAGCTGTATGATCTTTTAGATTTTCAACCTCAATATTCTTTAGAGAAAGGATTAAGTAAAACTTGGAATTGGTATGATGAAATATCATCTGTAAAATAGTATAGTTTACTGACAAATTCATAAGCTTTTTATTCTTGATTATGAATTTGTCAGTTTTTAATATTATCCTTTTATAGAAGCATAAATGGATAAAGTAGTAGGTTCTCCAAGGGTATGAGATGCATAAGCAATACGAGCATAATTAAAGTATGCAGAAGTACTTAGGGTGATAGTATCTTGCGAAGATAAAGAAGGAACTGTATAGGCAAGAGGAAGATGATCAATCCATGTAGATCCGTCAGGACTAAGCTGTATGAGTACATCTCCTCTATAATTACCTGTATTTTTTATACCAAATGTAGCTATTCTAGGACCTAAAAAAATGGGAGTAGAACCACTTTGATCATTAGTTGTTGTAACATTTTCTACTGGATACGTGAAAAGATAATTTCCGGAAAAATGAATTTCTAAATAGGGCCAATAAGCAGAATCTGCCCATCTTGTACTTTTATATGCAACTAATCCATTGGCACTTTCTAATCCAATTAATATAATTCCATTATTTGTAATGGTCTTTTCCATCCAGCCTTTTACTAAAGAAGTAATATCCCATTGTATAAATTTGTTGATTTCATTAGTAATAGAAACAGATGCATTTGCGGTAGATGAATAAGATGGAGCAGTATTGTAGGTGACAGTATTTTGATCAAAAGAAGTTTCTAATTGATAGATGGTATTAGGTTTAGATATACTTGGAACCTCATTTCGATAAAGATATAAATTTAAATAAGCTGATTCAATGTTTCCTACTAATGATGAGAAATCAAATTGAAGTAAAGTTCGTTTTGTATCTCCAGGACCTGTAAATCGACCCACATCTAATGAAGGAGCTTGAGCGTAATTTATTGATGGATAGTACTGAGAAATATAGACATTTTGTGTGGGAAATAATTTAATTGTATTCAATTATTATCATTCCTTTCGATTTTTATTTTTCTCGATTTACTAATATGTTTATTTATAAATATATGTGCTTGATAAAGAAGAATACAATTTTAAATGAATAAAAAGTAGGAGGGTGAGGATATGAGAGTATTGGTAGTAGGTGCTCATCCTGATGATATTGAACCTCAAATGGGAGGAACGATTGCTAAACTAACACAAAAAGGACATGAAGTTTTAATTTTACAAGTTACAAAGACAGGAGACCATATAGCAGATATACGAATCAAAGAGTCTATAGTGGCAGCGAGTATCTTAAAAGCAAGTATTAAGCATTTAAATTTTAATCAAGATACTTTTGGACTGCAAAGAAAAGTAATTCAAAGTATAGATCAAGTAATAGAGGAGTTTAAACCAGATGAAATATATACATGTTGGGAACATGATTCTCATCAGGATCATAGAATTGTTTATGAAGCAGTAATAGCAGCTTCGAGAAAGAATACAGCAAATCTATATTGTTTTGAACCCATTCTTCCAGGAGGAATTACTCCCTATGGATTTGAAAGCAATTATTATGTAGATATTTCGGATACTATACAAAAAAAGATGGAAAGTATGATTGCATATAAATCCCAGATAGAAAAGTATGGAGAGGACTGGATCCATGCTATATATGCAAGAGCAAAAATAAGAGGTTTTCAAATTCATGTTCCATATGCAGAGGCATTTAAAATCATTAAATTGATTGGTAAAATTTGAAAAGGGGATGAATTTTCATATGAAAAAATTTACTTTTCATATTCAAGATTTACAGTATGAAGAGGAATATTCTCATAAAGATTTAAAGGATTTTTATATATTTTATGTTTCTACCAATAAAAATCCTAAAAGTCATTCTTTGATTTTTTCAAATAAGTGGTCCCTAGAAGATGAAAAAGATCTGTCTAATGTAGAGAATAGCTTGATTTTAGTGAATAAAGACGCATGGATTGAAGATAAAAATATTATAAATAATAATCAAGTGCTTTATGTGGATTGCCCTAGAAAACATTATGCAATGATTCTTCAATATATTTTACAAAAGGAAAAAGAGACAAGAGAGTATCATAATTATAAAGAGAATATTGTCATAGGAGAAAATGTATATATAGGAGAAAATACCATAATAGAACCTTTTGTATTGATTGATCATGATGTAGTGATCGGATCCAATTGTATCATTGAATCAGGGGTAAAGATTAGAAAATATGTTAAAATTGGAAATCATACTAGAATTCGAGAAAATAGTGTCATTGGAGGACCTGGATTTGGAGTAGAGAGAAAAACCAACAAAAATCCTATTAGAATTCCTCATATTGGAGGAGTCCATATAGGAGAACATGTTATTATAGGAGCCATGAATTCTATTGCTTCTGGAACAATTGAGCCTACTATAATAGAAGATCATATTATAACAGACGATTTAGTTTTTATTGCTCATAATTGTAAAATCAAAAAAGGTACGTTGGTTACTGCCTGTGCACAGATTAGCGGCAGTACTATTATTGGGGAAAATAATTGGATTGGACCGAATGCTGCTATTATGCAAAAAATACAGTTAGGACAAGATTGTATGGTTGGATTAGGAGCGGTAGTAACAAAATCATTTGAAGACAATCAAATTATAGCAGGAAATCCTGCACAGCCAATAGATAGATTGAAGGATATGAGAAATGCTCAAAAAAAATTACTGTATAAGGATCAAAAATAAAAGAGGACTTGGATGAACAAGTCTCTTTTATTTTTATAGAGTTCCTAATAAAGTAATATGCTTTTTATTTTTATATAGTTTTGTAACATTTCTTGTATCAAAAATATTTTTTGCGTGTTTAATGATGAAAGGATAATCTATATTATTATGATCAGTAGTAATCACAATAAGATCTGCACTTTTGATATTTTCTTTTGTAATATTTTGAGAATATATGATTTTTTTATTTATTTTACAATGAGGAACATAAGGATCATGATAAATTAATTTTCCTCCTTTTTCTTCTAATAATTTATATATTTCTATAGCAGGTGATTCACGAAGATCACTTGTATTTTTTTTATATGAAATGCCTATAAGAAAAATAATAGAATTTTTTATGGATTTTTCTTGACGATTTAATAATTCGCCAATATTTTGTACTATATATCTAGGCATATTTCTATTGATATCATTAGCTAGTTCTATAAATCGATTGTAATAATCAAAAGTTTTCCCTTTCCAAGATAAATACATAGGATCTAATGGGATGCAATGACCTCCTATACCAGGGCCAGGATAAAAAGGCATATAGCCCATAGGTTTAGTAGAAGCCGCATCAATTACTTCCCATATATTAATATTCATTCTTTCGCACATTAAAGTTAATTCATTAACCAAAGCTATATTTACACTTCGAAAGGTATTTTCTAATAATTTTGTCATTTCAGCTACTTTTGTTGAGGTGACAGGAATCATGTGATTAAAAATAGAGTGGTAGTAAGTTGTTCCTAATTCAAGAGAATGAGATGTATCTCCTCCTATGATTTTAGGTGTATTTCTTATATCTAATTTTTTATTTCCAGGATCTATTCTTTCAGGTGAAAAACATACAAAAAAATCTACTCCTAATTTATATTTTTTGTTATTTTCAATAGGTTTTGTAATGAGTTCTTCTGTTGTACCTGGATAAGTAGTGCTCTCTAGTATAATTAAGGTTCCTTTTTTTATGAATTTTATTATTTTCTCTATAGCCAAAGAAAGATATGAAAGATCAGGGTCCTTAGTTTTATTTAAAGGAGTGGGAACACAAATGCTAATAGCATCCGTTTTATTTAAAACAGAAAAATCATCCCCAACAAATAAATTTTTATGAATGACATTTTGAAGGTCTTCATCTGATATATCTAAAATATAAGATTTTCCATTTTGTAAACTTTGAATTTTATCTTTTGAAGTATCAATTCCAAATACTTTATATCCAGCTTGAGCAAATGCTATAGCAAGAGGAAGTCCCACATATCCTAAGCCTATAACAGAAACTATAGCACTTTTATCTAAAAATTTCTCTTTTAATGATTTATACATAAGAATACCCTCTTTATACATAAAAGATTTTAAATGGTAATATGTGTTTGATAATCTTTTGTATATAAAATAATTTCACATTTTCTTAAAAATTCGTCTGGAGTAATTTTCCATGTATGATCTTCTAAATTTGCTCTTCTAGATCCAGCATAGTTGAATCTATCTGTAGAATATATTTTGAATCCATTTTTTTTACAATCTAATAAGAATTCACTATCACACCCAGAGGGTTTATGGGTTATAAATTTTATTTTCTCAAATACTTTCTTTTTAAAGGTAAGAGTAGAACCTGCTACAAATGGAGTATATTGATTTTCTGTATTAGGAAATTTTAAAGCTAAAATATTATAATCAGGAAGATAAATATAATAGGCATGTTTACCTACTACATCTGCATCTGTATATACAAAAGCATTCATCATATCGATCATGTAATTGGGTGCATAATAATCATCATCATCCATTTTAGATATATAATCAAACTTAGATTTAGAAATAGCAAAATTAAGACATTCTCCTAATGTCTTTTGTTCATCTATTTGAAAAATAGTTACATTTTCGTACTTTTTGGATTCTTTTATCCAACGATCGTAGTTCATATGATTGTTATTTAAAATAAGGATTAATTCTTTATAAGGATATGTTTGTCTAGCATAGTTTTCAAATATATTATTCATACAGTGTTTTCTATTTGTACAAGTAATGATAGATACTCCAGCTTTTTTTATTTTCTCATAAGGAAATTTTATTTTATCTAGTATAGTTTCAAATCTATGCTTATATGTGTGATTTTCTAATATAGTCCTTAATCCCAAAATAGAAAGCCTATCTCTTAAATCTTTATTGTTTAATAATAAATCTAAATATTTTATTGTATCTTCTTTTGTTGTGCATAATTTGACTATATGAGGAAGCATTTTTTCAATTCCTAAAGAATAGCCACTGATTAGGTTGATTCCACAGGCGAGGACCTCAAAAACTCTACAAGAAAACATAGTTGGACTATTTTGTACAGTATTTACATTTAAAAAGACATCATACTTTTTATAAATAGATCCTATTTGAGGATAAGGAACGGCCTCTTTAATATGTGATTGATAAATATGTGGAAATTTATAATTAGGGTCTTTTTTATAATGATACATTCGATCATAAATATGAACATTATATTTTAGAGAAGGTTCTAATATTTTTTTCATATCTTTCATTCGATCTGTATGGCCTATTTTATGCCAAGTTCCAGAAAATCCAACTTTTCCTGATTTTTCTTTATCTTTATCAATTGGATTATGTTGTTTGGGTTGAGCTGCAAAAGGAAGGGTATAGACATGATGATGACCTACAATTTTTATATATTCCTTTATACTGCCACTATCTGTTGTAAAGATATAATCAAATTCTTTTGCTGCTTCTATAAAAGAATGAAAATGATAGGGATCTTCAATATTCCAAAAAACTGTAGGAATATTATTTTTTTTACACCAATAGACTACTTCTTTTAGGGAAGAATCTTTTTTTATATGCAAATTATTAATTTTATATTTCCACTGACCATGATTTCCTTGCCAAGCGGATTGTACAAGTAAAAAATCTGGTTGTGTATGGATGAGTGTTTCTTTCCAGTTGTTCAGATATAAAGGAATTAAATTACATTCATATTTAAACCATTCCTCACCAAATTCATCTAGTATACAAGCAACCTTTATAGAATAGTGGGGAGTTATCATGCATTCACCTTCTTTGAGTGAAAATTTTACTTTTTAATATATTTATATGTTTTCTACAAAGTATTGTGAAGAAATTTATTTTTTTCAAGTAAATTGATTTTCAATCACATATTGTGAAACTCACCATATAATACAGTAGAAAATGAGGTAGACAACCAATCTACTTCATTTTAAAAAAAAGGAGGAATAGTATGCCTAACAATATTGTATTTAATAATGTAGCACAACAATTAAAAACTCAAATTTATGGAAGTGATGTCAATAATCCTGTTCAAACGGATGAAAATGGAAAACTTTATATCAATACAGTAGATACAGTAAGTCAAGTAAGTAATGTGGCAAGTGTAGATACAGTAGATCAAGTAAGCAATGTAGCAAGCGTAGATGTAGTAGATACAGTCAGTGCAGTAGTAACAGTAAGCGAAGTAAGTAATGTGGCAAGTGTGGATACAGTAGATCAAGTAAGTAATGTAGCAAGCGTAGATGTAGTAGATACAGTCAGTGCCGTAGTAACAGTAAGTGAAGTAAGTAATGTGGCAAGTGTAGATACAATAGATCAAGTAAGCAATGTAGCAAGCGTAGATGTAGTAGATACAGTCAGTGCCGTAGTAACAGTAAGCGAAGTAAGTAATGTGGCAAGTGTAGATACAATAGATCAAGTAAGCAATGTAGCAAGCGTAGATGTAGTAGATACAGTCAGTGCCGTAGTAACAGTAAGTGAAGTAAGTAATGTGGCAAGTGTGGATACAATAGATCAAGTAAGCAACGTAGCAAGCGTAGATGTAGTAGATACAGTCAGTGCCGTAGTAACAGTAAGTGAAGTAAGTAATGTGGCAAGTGTAGATACAATAGATCAAGTAAGCAATGTAGCAAGCGTAGATGTAGTAGATACAATAAGTGCCGTAGTAACAGTAAGTGAAGTAAGTAATGTGGCAAGTGTGGATACTATTGATGCTTTAACAGAAATTATCAATACAGTAGATGTAAGCTTAGTAGGACATGCATTTGATACAAGTAATACAACCATTACTGATTTTGATGCAGCAGTTACTTGTTTACAAATAGATACTTCAGAAAAAAATATGTACTCTTATTATGTAAGAAATACAGGAGGAGCTACAGTTGTTGCAAAATTAGAGATCTCTCCAACTGAAACAGAAGCATACTTTGCAGATGACGCTGCAACAGCAATAGAAATTGGCCCAGGTGGAAAGGGTATCATTATTCCTGTAAAATATTTAAATTATACAAGACTTCATTTAACACCTGCAGATACAACTACTGTTGAAGCATATTATAATGCGCAAGCATAGGATATAGCTATGGGATTTTATCCCATAGCTGTATTTTTAAATAGTTAGTATAAGGGGGATTATGATGCTTTTAAGTTTATGTATGATTGTAAAAAATGAAGAAAAAAATATTGGAAGATGTTTAAATAGTGTAGCAGAAATTGTGAATGAAATGATTGTAGTAGATACAGGGTCTACTGATGATACAGTAAAGATAGCAAAAGAATATGGAGCAGATGTATTTTATTTTCCTTGGAATGATAATTTTAGTGATGCGAGAAATTTTTCATTGCAAAAGGCAAAAGGAGATTGGATTTTGATTATGGATGCAGACGATGAATTAGAAAAAAAAGATAAATACAAAATTGCTCCTTTATTAGATGGAAAAGAGATAGATTTTTATATATTTGAAACTTTAAGCTATGTAGGAAATACGATAGGAGAAGACATGGTGAGTAATTTAAATATTAGAATCATTAGAAATCATAAGGGATATAGATACGAAGGAGCTATTCATGAGCAATTAAAATCTAGGGAAGGAGATATTTCTAAAGAAAAAGTTAAAATAGAAAAAGTACAAATATATCATTATGGATATCTTAAAGAAGAAACAAATGAGAAAAATAAGATAGAAAGAAATATTAGAATTTTAGAAAGGGTACTAGAAAACAAAGAAGATGATTTTCATATTTTTAATATGGCTAATGAATATTTAAGAATGAAAGAATATGAAAAAGCTTATGAATTATACAGTAAGATATACAATCATTTTGATCCTTCTAAAGCATTTAGTCCTAAACTTTTACTGAGAATGATTGTTTTATTACAACAAATGGGAAAAAATGAGAAAGCATTACAGGCTATAGAGGAGGGGTTAAGGTATTATCCTAAATTTACAGATTTAGAGTATATAAGAGGAAATATTTTTTATAACCAGGGAAAAATTTCTTTAGCTATTAAGAGTTTTAAAAAATGTGTTAAAAATGGAGATCCTCCTATACATCTAAAAATACTAAATGATGTGGGAGGATATAAAACTCTTTACAAATTAGGAGAAATTTATTTTGATTTACAAGATGATGACGAAGCGTATAAATATTATGTAGAATGTATAAAAGCAAAAGGAACTTTTCATCTTCCACTTCATAAAATTTGTAAAATATTTATAAAAAAAGGAACAGAGATAGAAGATATAAAAAAAATAATGGAAAAATTTTTTGGAGAAAATTTGAATGGACCAGCATGTATTGTGTTAGGAGATATCTTTTTTGGTCAAAAAAAATATGATATATCTCTAGGATATTTTTTAAAAGCAAAAGCATTTATGCCAAATTCTTTAAAGCTAAATTATTATATAGGAATGAATTATTTATATTTAAAACATTATGAAAAAGCTTATGAACAATTTACACAAATAAGCAATGAAAATTTTTATGAAAAAACCATCTATAAAAGAATACTTTGTAAAATTTTATTAGGAGAAATGAAACAAGCACAAAAGTTATTGGATGATGTAAATCATGAGAAAACAAGAAAAATTACAGAAGTATATAAAGCTTTTCAAAATATTATTCAAGATGAAGAATGTAAAGTATTAAGTGAAAATATAGAAGAGTCTATAGAATATGTAAACATCATATTTGGATTACTCAATATGCTTATTGAAATTACTACTCCAGAAGTGTTTGAAAAATCTTTACAACTTTTAAATTTAATTGAAAATAATCAAGTATTACTCCTTCTAGCAAAACTTTATGATCATCATGGATATAAACAATTAGCTTATGATGAATGTATTCGGTCTATTAAAATATTTAATAGGATGGATGAAGAGGGATTAGACATAATGAAAAAGGTTATAAAAGGAACCATATAAAGGAAAACTTGATATGATAATATAAAAAGTTCTGAGAGGAGAAATAAAATATGGTAAAAATCTTAGAACAAAGTCCTAAAAAAAATACGACCATTAATAGCTTTATGACTTATGAAAATTATAAAGATTATTATGCTCTTTTTTTAGGAAAATATATGGATGACTCTGTGTATAGATGCCTTTTAGAGTTTTCATTACCTATCTTAGTAGGGAAAGGAACTGTAGAGAAAGTAGAATTGTTACTTTATGTCATTAGAAATGATGATCAAGATGTGATCAAACAGTTTCAAGTACACAGAATAAAAGAAAAATTTTATGAAGATCAAGTTAGTTATTCAAACCAACCTCCTATAGATGAAAAAATATGTAGTACTTTTGAAATTAAGGATGAAATAGATACTTATATCAAAGTAGATATTACTAAATTATTTAGTGATTGGTATACAAAAAAATATTCTAATCATGGTCTTTTATTAAAATCATCCAATGAAAGTCAAAATAGTTTAGTGTCTTTTTATAATAAAGGATTAGAAGATGGGCTACATGGTCCTAAGATGAAAATATATTATAAACAAAATCATGAAAATATCTATAGTAAGAGCAATAAAAATATAGATATTATAAAGGAGTATGAAAAATTATCTCATGTATTTCATGATGAAATATATGAATGTAAAAAAATACTCAGTATAGTAATGGAATTAGAAAAAATAAAAGAGTATGATAAAGCACTGGAATTGATTGATAAAGTGATTCGGTATTATCCAGATTTTACAGATTTGATATACAAAAAAGGAGAAATTTTAAAAATACAAAATAAGTTTTTATTGGCAATAGAAGCCTTTCAAAGATGTATAGAAATAGGAGAAGGGCCTTTATCGTTAAATTTTATCACAGGAACAGGAAATGTTAAATCATTTGTTTCATTAGCCAATATCTATTTTAAATTAGAGGATTATGAAAAAGCATATGTATATTGTATAAAAGCACTACAATATAATAAGAATTCGATCCATAATTTAGCCCTTTTATATGAAATACTTTACAAACAGAAAAGAGAAATGGAAGATATAAAAAACAAATTAGAAAATTATATGGACAATGATTTGAGTGGAACAAATTATATAATTTTAGGAAAAGTCTTTATGAGGGAGAAAAATTACAAATGTGCATATGAATATTTTTTAAAAGCAGAAGAATATTTAAAAGATACATCTATTTTATTTTATGATAAAGGAATGTGTTTATTGTTTTTAAAAGATTATCATAAAGCTTATGATAGCTTTAAAAAAGTAAATCATAAGGAATATAAAGAAGAAGCTATATATAAAATGTTTTTATGTAAAGTTTTAGAGGGCCGTATAGATGAAGGTTCTCAAATATTATATCAAGTAAGAGAACCAGAAAACAATTTGAAATATATTGTTTATGATTCTTTTAAAAGAATATTAAAAGATGAAAAACCTTATATTTTTGACAAAGAGCAATCTAAGAAAATAACAGATAGTATTTTTGAATTATTAGATATACTAATAGAAGGGGCTTGTCCAGATATATTTGAAAAATCTCTAAATATGTTGAATATAATAGACGATGATGAGGTGCTTTTGAAATTGGCAAAATTATATGATGTTCATGGATTTTATGATATGGCTTATAAAGAATTTATAAGATCCATAAAAATATTTGAAAAAATAGATATGGAGGGAATCCAGAAAATGGAGAACATCTTTCTAAAGAGGAAATAGGCACAAGGGTGCCTATTTATTCTAATATATAGGAAATAATACATATAGTATTTATTTCATATATTAAGTATAATATAATAGATAGTATAAATATGATTCTTTTTAATCGAAAGAAGGAAATAAGACCTCTTTCGAGAATTCATATATAAGACTCCAGACACTTAAGAGGAGAGATATAGATGAATAACAAAAACAAAGTTATTGTTAGAATATATGGGCAAGAATATACAATGGTTGGTCAGGAATCTAGAGAATATATGCAAAAGGTGGCCAATTATGTAGATGATAAAATGGTACATATTGCAAGAAATAGTACAAAATTAAGTACGGCAATGGTAGCTGTTTTAACGTGCCTAAATATTGCAGATGAATATTTTAAGCTCCATGAAGAACTGAAAAATATGGAGGATGAATCAAAAAAACCTTTTGAGGAATTAGAAAAGACAAAAGAACAATTGGTAGCTACTATGGCTGATTTTGAAAAAAGAGAGGAAAATTATCAAGAAGTTGTCACAAAGCTACAGGAAGAAGTGAAAGGATTATCTCAAAATATTGAATGTGAAAATCTTAAAACAGAAATAGAAAATTTAAAAGAAGTTTTGGCAGACAAAGAAAGGGAAATGGAAGAAATGGAAAGAAAGAATGATGAACTTCAAAAAAAAGTATTGGATAGTCAAATTAAATATGTACAAACTAGAAAAGAGTTAGATTCCTTTATTGAAACTTTTGATGATCGAAAGTAAAATACAATATTTTTCATGTTATGAGAGAAGTAGTGATATAATAATATTACTACTTTTTTTGAATTTTGTTTAGGAGTGGATCAATTTGAATATAGAACTATTAGCACCTGTAGGAAGCATGGAATCTATGAAGGCTGCTGTACAAAATGGTGCAAATGCCATTTACTTAGGTGGTAAATCATTTAGCGCTAGACAATATGCACAAAATTTTGATGAAGAAGAGTTAAAAGAAACAGTAAAATATTGTCATATAAGAGGAGTCAAAGTATATGTAACAGTGAATACGTTAGTTTCTAATGAGGAGCTTAAAAAGCTGAAAGAATATATTTCTTTTTTATATCGTATAGATGTAGATGCAATTATTGTACAAGACTTAGGAGTTGCAAAATTCATAAAAGACAATTTTTCAGATTTTGAGCTCCATGGAAGTACCCAAATGACAGTTCATAGCCTTGAAGGTGTAAAACTTCTTGAAAAGATGGGATTTAAAAGAGTTGTTTTATCAAGGGAAATGACAAAAGATGAAATAAAATATATTAGAGAAAATTCAAATATGGAGCTTGAAATTTTTATTCATGGAGCACTATGTATTTCCTATTCTGGACAATGCTTAATGAGTAGTATGATTGGAGGTAGAAGTGGAAATAGAGGTACATGTGCCCAACCTTGTAGAAAACCATATGAGCTTGTAGATTTGGAAAGTAAAAAAGTATTTAAAAGTAAAGTTGGAGATTATTTACTGAGTCCAAGAGATTTAAATACTTTGGAATATATAAATGAAGTCTTAGATTTAGGAGTGACATCTTTAAAAATAGAAGGAAGAATGAAAAGGCCTGAATATGTGGCCATTGTAATCAAAGGATATAGAGAAGCTATTGATTCTTATATGATTCATAAAAAAATTCATAAAGATCAAGAGATGATGGACAAAGTAGAAAAGATATTTAATAGGAAATTTACAAAGGGATATTTATTAGGAGATGAAGGAAAAAAATTAATGAGTTTTGAAAAGCCAAGCAATAGGGGAATAAAAATAGGAAAAGTCATAGGATATGATCATAAAAAACATAGAGTTAAAATTCAATTAGAGAATGACATATCAAAGGGCGATGGTATTCAAATATGGGCAAAAAAAGGAGATGCCCCAGGAACTATGGTAGATGTTTTATGGAAAAATGGAGAAAAAATAAATTTTGCAGGACCTAAAGAAATCGTAGAGGTATCCTTCAAAGAGTATGTAGAAAATCATACACCTGTATATAAAACATCAGATCATGAATTGTTAAAATGGGCACAAGAGACTTATGAAAGAAAAGATGTACAAATTCCTATCTCAGGAGAGTTTATTGGAAAGCTTGGAGAGCAAATAGAATTAACCCTTTGGGATGAAGATGGAAATTTTGTTCATGAAAAGGGGCAAAAAGTAGAGAAAGCTATAAAGGTTGCTACGGATAAAGATAGAGTAGAAAATCAGATCAAAAAACTTGGAAATACTCCGTATATATTAAAAAATATGAATGTAATATTAGATGAAGGTGTGGCTATTTCTGCTAAAGAAATGAATGAACTGAGAAGAAAAGGAACAGAATCTTTAAATTTATTGAGGGAAAATCATCATCATAGAAAAGAAATAAATTTCATAGATACAAAATTGAATCATTCTATGAATCAAAAAGATTTCAAAGAAGAAAAAACAAGATTAAATGTGTTTGTAAATCATTTAGAACAATTAAAGGCTGCATTAGATTTTCCTATAGATAGAATTTATTATAAAGATATAGATACTTTAGAAGAAGCACTACATTTAGCCCAAAATAAAAATATAGAGCTATTTATGTCTTTTGGAAGAATTATAGAAGACCAAGACCTTCTTAAGATTAAACAAAAAATATCTACAATAAAAAATATTCCTGGTGTACTTGTTTCTAATTTAGGGGTTTTAAATATATGTAAAGAACTTGATTTATATATGGTTTCTGATTATTCTTTCAATGTATTTAATAATACAGCTATAAAAAATTTAAAAGAAATGGGAATTAAAGAATGTACTCTATCTTTAGAGCTTACATTAAAACAAATTAAAGATATAGTAAAAAGATCAGACATGCCTACAGAGGTAATCATTCATGGAAATATTCCATTGATGATTAGTAAATTTTGTCCTATTTCTAGTGTTTTAGGAGAAGGGAAAAGAAATTGTAAAATATGTGAAAATAAAAAGCTTGGATTAAAAGATCCTCTAGGAGTCATTTTTCCTATAGTAAAAGATGATCATTGTAAAATACAGATTTTAAATAGTCAAAAGCTTTGTATGATAGAGCATATGAAAGATTTACAAAAAGGAAATATATCTTCTTTTAGAATACAGTTTACTACAGAGAAAAAAGAAGAGATAAAAGATGTTTTAAATATGTATATACAAGGAATGAAAGGAATTTTACCTAAAAAAGAGTTTATAGATCAAATCAAAAAAGAAGGATTTACAAAAGGACATTTCTTCAGAGGTGTTATGTAATACAAATAGATAAAGGGGAGTTAGCATTGAACGAAAGAACCTTAAGAGTTTTGGAGTTTGAAAAAATAAAAAATATGTTGTTGAATCATACGGAGTCAAGCTTAGGAAGGGAATTGGCAAAAGATATGAATCCTTCTACAAAGTATGAGGAAGTAGTAGAGTATCAAAGACAAACTCATGAAGCAACAAGTCTTATATTACAAAGAGGAAGTATTTCACTAGGAGGGGTTCATGATTTATCTTATTATATAAAAAGAGCAGAAATTGGGTCTTTTTTAGAACCATCTCAGCTTTTAGAAGTAAGTGACACTCTAAGAGCTGCAAGAAGAATCAAAAGCTTTATGAAAGAAGCCAATGAAGGAGAAGATAAATTTCCTATTTTGAGAGGATATACAGGAAATTTATTTACATTTAGAAGTATTGAAGATAGGATTAATGAATGTATTGTTGGAGAAAATGAGATCTCTGATCATGCAAGTCCTACCTTAAGAAGCATAAGAAGAAGTATAGAAAATAAAAATACGGCCATTAGGAGTAAATTAAATGGGATTATATCATCTAGTCAAAATCAAAAATTTCTACAAGATGCAATTATTACGATTAGACAGGATCGATATGTAGTTCCAGTCAAACAAGAATATAGAGGAAATATGAAAGGCCTTGTACATGATCAGTCTTCTAGTGGTGCTACTCTTTTTATAGAGCCTATGGCTATTGTTGAATTAAACAATGAGCTAAAAGAGTTAAAATTAAAAGAAAAAGCAGAAATTGAACGTATTTTAAAAGAACTTACAGATATGGTAGGAGAAAAGTCAGAAGAAATAAAATCCAATCAAACTATTTTAGCTATTTTAGATTTTATATTTGCAAAAGGAAAGCTTGCTGTATCTATGAATGCTATAGAGCCTAATATGAATCAAAAAGGATTTGCAAAAATTAAAAATGGAAGACATCCTTTATTAAATAAAAATCATGTAGTGCCTACAAATATATGGATTGGAGAAGATTTTCATACATTGGTGATTACAGGACCTAATACAGGAGGAAAAACTGTCACATTAAAAACAGTAGGACTTCTTACAATAATGGCTCAATGTGGACTTCATGTACCAGCTGATTATGGAACAGAGTTGTCTGTATTTGATCAAATATTTGCAGATATTGGTGATGAACAAAGCATTGAACAAAGCTTAAGTACCTTTTCTTCTCATATGACAAATATTGTTGAAATATTAAAGGATACAAAAGACAACTCACTTATTTTACTAGATGAATTAGGAGCAGGAACAGATCCTACAGAAGGAGCAGCTCTAGCTATTTCTATATTAGAACACCTAGCTTATAATGGGGCAAGAGTCATTGCCACTACCCATTATACAGAGCTTAAAGAGTATGCACTGACTACAAAAAAAGTAGAAAATGCTTCTGTAGAATTTAATGTAGAAACCCTAAGTCCTACTTATAGGCTTTTAATAGGAGTTCCAGGGAAATCTAATGCCTTTGAAATTTCTAAAAGATTAGGCTTAGATGAAAAAATCATCGAAAGATCAAGAGGACTTATTTCAAAGGAAGACATTGAATTTGAAGATCTTTTAACGACCATAGAAAAAGATAGACGTATGGCAGAAGAAGAAAGAGATGAAGCAGTAAAATTAAAATTAATTATAGAAAAGCAAAAAAAGGAATATGAACAAAAGAATGAAAGACTTATGGAGCAAAGGGAAAAAATCATAAGAGAAGCAAAAGAAGAAGCAAGGAAGCTTTTAAGAGAAGCAAAAGAAGAAGCAGATGAGATTATTAAGTCTTTGCAACAACTAAAAAATGAAGAAGATAAAATGAGAAATAAAAAAATAGAAGAAAATAGAAAAAAATTAAGAGAAAAAATAAATGATATGCAAGAGGGACTAAGTTTAGGTGTGATCAATACTAAGCCTCCTAAAAACTTAAAGGCTGGAGACAATGTATTTTTATTAAATTTAAATCAAAAGGGAACGGTAATTGAAAAACCTGATGATCGAGGAGACGTATTGGTGCAGGTTGGGATTATGAAGGTCAATGTAAATATTAAAAATTTGAGAATAGATCAAGAAGAAGAACAAAAGTATTCAAAAACTGGAGCAGGACAAATTATGAAACAAAAGACACAAAGTGTACAAAGCTCTATTGATTTAAGAGGACAGACTTTAGAAGAAGCTTATATGGATACGGACAAGTATTTAGATGATGCATATATTGCGGGACTTTCTGAGGTAACCATTATACATGGAAAGGGTACAGGAGTTTTAAGAGAAGGAATTAAAAAAATGTTAAGAGGTCATAAGCATGTAAGAAGTTTTAGAGATGGAGCTTATGGAGAAGGTGGAACAGGAGTTACCATTGTAGAGCTTAAATAGGAGGAGTAAAATGATACTTATTAGTGCTTGTCTAGCGGGAGTAAATTGTAAATACAATGGACGAAGCAATGAAAATAAAAAAATTTTAGAATGGATCAAAGAGAAAAAAGCTATTTTAGTATGTCCAGAACAATTAGGAGGATTATCTACTCCAAGAATTCCTTGTGAAATTTTAGGAGGGGATGGAGAGGATGTACTATCTAAAAAAGCTAAAGTCATCAATAAAGATGGAGAAGATCGAACAAATGAATTTTTAAAAGGGGCAGAGGAAACTTTAAAAATTGCCAAATTATATGGCATAAAGGAAGCTATTTTAAAACAAAGAAGTCCATCCTGTGGTTGTGGAATGATTTATGATGGGACATTTTCAGGAACGAAGAAGACAGGAGATGGAGTGACAGCTGCTTTGTTAAAAAAACAAGGAATGGTCATATGGAATGAAGAAAATTACCCATGGAAATAACCGCTCATTTGAGCGGTTATTTTGCATAAATGATTCCTAATTATAAAGGGAAGTGTTAAAAATTAGAAATTTTTTGAACCAATATACCTGTCTTGAATAAAATAATCATTATAAAGATTATTATGAACTGAAATTTTATATTTTCTTTTTTGAATATATTTTCTTCTTTTAGTCCAATAGAAAAACTAGTTAAAAGTCCTCCAATGAATCCACCTAGATGAGCAAAATTATTTATGGTTGGATTGGAAAGTCCAAATACAATATTGAGAATGAGCATAGTTATTAAATTCATCCCATATCTTGATGAAAAAACAAAGGGGCGATGTATTCCAAAATAAATATAAGCGCCCATAAGACCAAAGATGGCACCAGATGCACCCGCAGATACAGAAACACTAAAGACAAAACTTAAAAGAGATCCTATCAAACCAGAAAAAACATATAGGATCAAAAATTTAAAAGATCCATAAATAGATTCCACATCTTTTCCTAAAGAATAAAGAGCATAATTATTGAAAATAAGATGGACAATTCCAATGTGAATGAACATATTTGTAAATAGTCTATAATACTGCCCAGCTGCAATGAGTGGATTGTATTGTGCTCCAAACTCAATTAAGTTGTATATATTTTGAGTGCCTCCATGTAAAGACATATAAATAAAGTATATAATATTGATTCCAATAATCCATTTGTACAAATAAAAAGGATTTTCTTTAAATATATAGCCCTTTTCTTTTCTAGTGTTATTTTCTATTTCTAATATATTGAATTCTTTTGTATCATCTGTATAGACAAAGTGTATATATTTATGAAAAAAAGGTAAAACATTTTGAGAATCTTTAAAATTAGAAAATATAGAAACGATTTTAAAAGAATTCATATAAATACCTATCATGTGAATAGGTATTTTTTCTTGCTGTAAATAAGTAGAAAGCTCTTCTAATGAAGAAGTTGTTTCTTCTTCTAAAAATATAATTTTGTAAAAAAATAACTTTTGGAAGCCATGTTTTATTTTGATTTCTTTGTATTGATTATATAAAATACTCTTTTGAATATCTATAGAATGGTATAAAAAATCATTTTCTAGGAAATGAATAAAAAAGTGAGAAAACCAAAATTGTTTATGTAAAATCATATCATAAATATTTTTATATTGTTTATGTGGATAAATAAAGAATTCTTCTTTTTCAATAAGGTATTTGATCCATAAACCAATCCATCTTATCATTTTAAAATACCTCCAATAATTTGTATAAAAATGAATATGTAGAAATTTATATATTTCTTTTGATTATATCATACTAGAATAATGAATAAGGACTTGATTTCAATAAAGAAATATGGTAAATTATTAGACAAAAAGAATTATTTGTCGATGACGAGGAAAGTAGATTTTAAGATGTGTCAAAGCGAGTCGGAAAGGGTGAAAGTCCGATACACTACTAAAGTTGAAACGTACCTTAGAGATTTTTGCTGAAAATAAGTAAGTAAAACGGATTCCTACCGTTATCTAGGAATAGAGTGGGTACATTTGTATCAACAAGAGTGGTAACACGGGAAAGCTCTCGTCTCTTCATGAAGAGGTGAGAGTTTTTATTATTTTTAAGAATAAAATATAAGGAGAATGAATATGATTGATTTTAAAAAAGAAATTGGAGACATTTTAAGTGGAAAAATTCAAGAATTAAGTGCAGCTGAAATTTTAGAAATGGTTGAAATACCTCCTAATTCTCAAATGGGAGATTATGCTTTTCCTTGCTTTAAACTAGCAAAATTATTTAGAAAATCACCAAATATGATTGCTCAAGAGATTGCTTCTTCTATAGGAGAAAACAAATTATTTGAGAAAGTAGAAAATACTGCAGCTTATGTAAATTTCTTTGTAGATAAAAGTATTTTTGCAAAAAATGTAATTCAGGAAGTATTCTCACAAAAAGATTGTTTTGGATCCTCAGAGCTAGGAAGAGGGAAAAAAGTAATTGTGGAATTTTCTTCTCCTAATATAGCAAAGCCTTTTCATATAGGACATATTAGAAGTACAGTAATTGGAAATGCTATCTATAAGCTATATGAATTTTTAGGATACGAGACTATTACCATTAATCATCTTGGAGATTATGGGACTCAATTTGGAAAATTAATTGTAGCCTTTAAAAAATGGGGAGATGAAAAGGAAGTAGAGAAAGATCCTATTCCTACATTACTAAAACTTTATATTCAATTTCATGAAGAAGCAGAAAATGATCCGTCTTTAGAGGATGAAGGAAGACTATGGTTTAAAAAGTTAGAAGATGGAGATGAAGAAGCAAAATCCTTATGGCAATGGTTTAGAGAAGTGAGTTTAAAAGAATTTGGAAGAGTTTATGATATGCTTGGCATTTCTTTTGATTCTTATGCAGGAGAAAGCTTTTATTCAGATAAAATGCCAAGAATTTTAAATCAAATGGAAGAAAAAAAACTTTTGAAAGAATCTAAGGGAGCAGATATAGTAGATTTAAGTGAGTATAATATGCCTCCTGCACTTATTAGAAAAAGTGATGGATCTACTTTATATATTACTCGTGATATTACTGCTGCTATTTATAGAAAAGAACATTATAATTTTGATAAAAATATATATGTAGTAGCATCTCAACAAAATCTACACTTCCAGCAATGGATTAAAGTAGTAGAACTGATGGGATATACTTGGGCAAATGATTGTGTACATGTTCCTTTTGGACTTGTAAGCTTAGAAGAAGGAACTATGTCTACTAGAAAGGGAAGAGTAGTATTTTTAGAAGATGTGCTTCAAAAAGCTGTAGAGAAAACAACAGAGATTATAAAAGAAAAGAATGCGAATCTTGAAGATATTCATGAAGTTGCAAAGGCTGTTGGAATTGGAGCGGTCATTTTCCAAGAACTTTCTAATAATAGAATTAAAGATTATACTTTCTCATGGGAACGTACTCTAAATTTTGATGGAGAAACAGGTCCTTATGTACAATATACTCATGCTAGAGCATGTAGTGTACTTAGAAAAGCACAAATGGAGATAGATGAAAATATAGATTATACTTTATTAAGTAATGATGAAGCTATGGACTTAATGAGAGATCTTCAAAAATTCCCAGAAACAGTAGAAGAAGCAGCAAGAAAATATGAACCATCTATTGTGACAAGATATATTGTAGACGTGGCTCAATCATTTAATAGATTTTATCACAACTGTCCTATTATTGTAGAAGATGAAGATTTAAAAAAAGCAAGATTATTACTTGTTTATGCAGCAAAACAAACAATTAAAAATGGACTAAACTTATTGGGAATGAAAGCACCTGAAAAGATGTAAGGAGGAATAAAATGAGATATGAGGGAAGTGTATATAGGCCACCTAGTGAGGCTTATAGTCTAATTATTCAAGCTTCTATTGGTTGTTCTCATAATGAGTGTACCTTTTGTAGCATGTATAAGGATAAACAATTTAGAATGAGAAAAATAGAAGAAATAGAAGAAGATTTACAAATGGCAAGAGATTATTATAAAGAGGTAAGACGTATATTTTTGGCAGATGGAAATGCTCTGGCTTTAAAAACAGAATATCTGATAAGAATTTTATTAAAAATAAAAGAATTATTTCCAGAATGTGAGAGGGTAGGGATATATAGTGCTCCAAAAGATATTTTAAGAAAAGATATAGAAGAATTAAAGGAACTTAAAAAGCTAGGATTAGGAATTGCATATCTTGGAGTAGAATCTGGAAGTGATGAAATATTAACAAACATTAAAAAAGGTGTCACATCAGAGGAATTAATTTTGGCAGGACAAAAAATGGTTCAATCTGGAATAAATCTTTCAGTGACACTCATATCTGGTATTGGAGGGCAAAAAAATTGGTTAGAGCATGCTAAAGAGTCTGCAAGAGTAATTAATGCCATAAACCCTCGTTACTTAGGACTTCTTACATTACTATTACAACGGGGAACACAAATGTATGATCAAGTACAAAGTGGGGAGTTTAAACTTTTAACTCCTAAAGAAGTACTTCTTGAAACAAAAGAATTACTTGAAAATTTAGATGTGAAAAATTGTACCTTTAGAAGCAATCATGCATCTAATTATGTTGCTTTAGGAGGAGACCTGCCGAAGGATCAAAATCGTTTAATCAATGAAATTGATTATGCATTAAAAGATGAGTATCATTTAAAAGATGAGATGTATAGAAGACTTTAGAAAGTTTAAATAGCACACATAAAATGTGTGCTATTTTTCTAAATATCCAATAAATTCTTCTTCAGATGTTTCTGCCAAAGAACATAATTGTTTTAAAATATTATCCTTTAAAGATAAAAATGCATCTATTTTTGTGTGTTCTCCTGTATATTCAAGGGCTTGTAAGATCATAAGCATATCTTTTTTAGATACTTCTTCAATTGAAATTTTATCAAATTGTTCCATGATTATCTCCTTTCTTCCTTTATGTACAAGTATATTTTATAATTCGATAAAAAAATCATAAAACCTTCAAATAAAGATAAAATAAAAAAATTATTGAATAGAAACAAAGAAAACATTTTGAATAAGCTAAAGGGAGGAGGGATGATGATGAAACAAATTTATGAATATAATCGTGAGAGTGCAGTGGAATATGCCGTATATTGGGCTCTTCAAAGGAATCCTAAGTATGCTGATTTTGATAAAATGGGTGGAGATTGTACAAATTTTGCATCACAAGTATTATATGCAGGAGGTTGTCCTATGTATTATAACTATTATGGATGGTATTATAGAAATTTAAAGGATAGAGCGCCTGCTTGGACAAGTGTGAAATATTTTCATAAATTCATTACAAATAATAAAGGGATAGGGCCTATTGGAGAAGAGGTAGGTTTAAAAGATATTGAGTTAGGAGATATAGTACAAATTAATTTTCAAGAGGATGATGGTTTTGATCATACACCAGTAGTGGTTAAAATATTACCAGGAGAAAAAACTGTTGACAAAATTTTAATCGCGGCTCATACTATTGACCGGCTATATTATCCACTAAGTCATTACAACTTTAATAAACTAAGGTTTCTTCATATAAAAGGGTATATTAGATAAAAATATGAATGTGATATAATGAATTGGGAATAATGAAGAAAAAAAGAAAGGAACTAACAGATGAAGATTTTACTTACTACACTAAATTCAAAATATATTCATACAACTCTATCTTTAAGATATTTATATGAATATTGTAAAGATGATTTTTCTATGGAGATTAAGGAGTATACTATCAATCATCATACAGATTATGTATTAGGAGAGATTTATAAAGGACATTATGATTTGGTATGTTTTTCTTGTTATATATGGAATATTCATAATACATTAGAGATTATAAGAAATTTAAAAAAAGTAAGACCAGATATTACTATTGTATTAGGAGGGCCCGAAGTAAGCTTTGACGGAAAAAGCCTTATGGAAAAAGAAGAACAAATAGATTATATTATTTGTGGAGAAGGAGAGGAAACCTTCAGAGAGCTTCTCTCCTTTGTTGTTGACAAAAAAGGTAAAAAAGAAGAAATAAAAGGTATTGTATATAGAGAAGATAATAAAGTATATGAAAATGAAGCAAGACCTCTGATTCAAGATCTATCCATCATACCATCTCCTTATAGTGATGGGATTTTAGAAGATGAAAATAAAATTATATACTATGAAAGCTCTAGAGGATGTCCTCATAATTGTAAATATTGTCTATCTTCTACTATTAGAGGGGTAAGATTTTTTCCTATAGAAAGGGTAAAAAAAGATTTAAAATTATTTTTGGAAAAGAAAGTAAAACAAGTGAAATTTGTAGATAGAACTTTTAATGTAAAAAAAAGTCATAGCTTTGAGATTATGAAATATATTTGTGAAAATGACAATGGATATACAAATTTTCATTTTGAAATTACAGCTGATTTGTTAGATGAAGAAACACTGAGATTTTTATCGACTGTAAGAGAAGGATTATTTCAATTTGAGATTGGGGTACAAACTACTTTTGATCAAACTATGAAAAGCATAGATAGACATGTGGATTTTCATGTGTTAAGTAGGATAGTAAAAGAAATATCTCACTTTAAGAACATACATCTACATTTAGATTTAATTGCAGGACTTCCCTTTGAGAGTTTTGAGAGATTTAAACAGTCCTTTGATGATGTATATGCATTAGAACCAGAAAAGCTACAACTTGGATTTTTAAAATTATTAAAAGGATCTCCCATTAGAAAAGAAAAAGATTTACATGAATATGTATATAGGGAAGAAGCACCTTATGAAGTACTGCAAAATAAATATATTACTTATGAAGAAATTTTAAAATTAAAGATGATAGAGGAGATGGTAGAGACTTTTTTTAATAGTCATGCTTTTCATCATTCTGTACAATATATGATCAATAAATTTTACAATCGTCCTTCTCAATTTTATGAGGAATTTGCAATATTTTGGGAAGAAAAAGGATATCATCATGTATCTCATGGCAAAAATGGATTGTATGAAATTTTGATTTGTTTTTATAAAGAAAATCAATTTGTAGATGAAGAAATATTTATGGAGTTATTAAAATTTGATTATTTAATGCAGGGAAAAGGAAATTTACCACATTTTTTTAAAAAAGTAGATATACCACATTTTCATGAACGAATTCATGACTTTTTACATGAAGAAGAAAATATAAATAAATATTTGCCTCAGTATAAAAATATACCTGCAAAACAAATTATTAAAAAGGTTAGTTTCCATAATTTCCAATATGATATTGTAAAAATCATACAAAATCCATTGATAAAAGATATAAAAAAAGAAAAAACAACTATATTTTTTGATTATGAGCTAGATCATAAAGTGTTTGAAAAAGCCAGATATGAAAAAATATTTATATAGGAGGGGGTATTATGAATATGATTCAAGATATTTATATCACCAATCAAAAAGTCCTTAAAAAGACCATTGAAGCATCTGTGAAAAATTGGCCTATAGTATTTACTGGATTTGTGTATTTGATCATTTCTATATTATTATTTAGAGTAGCTGTCTTATTTGGGATATTAGGAGGAATTTTAGTTGGGATTGTTCAAAATGCTCTTTTATCAAATTATTTGTATTTAATTGAAAATATCATAAGATATGGAAAGATATCTATAGAAGATTTTAAGAAGGGATTTACTATATATCTATGGAAGATTTACGGAATATTTGTTGTCATATGGCTTGTACATTATGGTATAGATCTTATTTTAGCTCCAGTTATGCATATAAAAATTGGAACATTTACTTTATGGACTGTAATTGAACTAGTAGCTTTTGTTTTTCTCAATTGTATTTTAGAAGTGATTTATCAAAGAGATGAATCCATAGGAGAAAACTTTTCATATTCTTTTTCTTTTATGAAAGAAAATTTTATAGATTGGTGGATTCCAAATATATTATTGGGGATTATGATCTATTATATATTAGGACAAGTAATGAATATAAATATTTTGATGGGAAATATACCTTTATCCTTTTCTATTAAAGGCGTAGTTCTTTATATAGTAGGGCAGTTTTTAATTTCTTTTACTATGGTGTATAGGGGATTTTTATTTGGGATTTTAAGTACTACAACTAGAAGAAAAAGACTGTTTATGAGAAATATGAAAAATTAAATAAAACTATGAATTTGTAAACAAAGTCATAAAAAACGTCACTGAATTTTCAAATTTGGAAAATATATAGAAACCCTCGAAAATAGCATTACAAACTCGCTATGCTCAAACAGTGTAATGCTAATCATTTTCTCACTTATTCTATATTTTCACAAATTGTCAATAATTGTTCCTAATTTTTATGACTTTGCTAAAATATAGTTTCTCAACAGTATGAAGTGAAACTATTATTTGTAAAAATTATATTTTAAAGTATGAAAATATGAAAAAATTGTAAAGATAGTAGGGAAGAAAACATTCAAATCAATATGTAAAAAGGTGATCAAATGAATAAAAATAATACATTAAAGATTGTTTCTCTTTCCTTTGTTCCAGTTATAATGGTATTAGGAAATTCTATGCTTATTCCAGTTCTTGCTGATCTTAAAAGAGAACTTCATATTCATCAGTATGAAGCTAATTTATTAATTAGCTATTTTTCATTTCCAGCAGCTATATTGATTCCTTTTTTAGGATTTTTATCGGATCGAATAGGAAGAAAAAAAATTTTAGTTCCTTCTTTAATTGTCTATGGATTAGGAGGAGTGATCTCTGGCATAGCAAGTATATTTTTTGCATCTCCATATCCATATATTTTATTAGGAAGGATCATACAAGGGTTAGGGGCTGCAGGAACTTCTCCTATGGCTATGATTTTAATTAGTGATATGTTTTCATCAGAAGAAAGAAGTGAAGCCTTAGGGATTATAGAAGCATCTAATGGAATAGGAAAAGTAATTAGTCCTATATTGGGGTCTATTATTGCTTTGTTTGCTTGGTACATTATATTTTTTTCTTATTCTTTTTTAACCATACCTATTGCTCTTTTGATATGGTTTGTAATTGATGAAGATAAAAATATGGCAGAGAGAAAGCCTTTGAAAACATATGTTAAAGAAATTATGATGATTACAAAGTATAAAAGACGTCCTATTTTTATATGTTTTTTTATAGGATGGATTAGTTTGTTTGTATTATATGGAATACTTGCAAATTTATCAGAAGTAATGGATATTAAAGAGAGTTTGCTCAAAAAAGGGTTGTTCGTAGCTCTTCCTCTTTTAAGCATGTCTATCATTTCCTTTTGGCTAGGAGGTTATTTAAAAAATAAAGAGCATCTTTATTCAAAAATGATGATAGTCGGATTGATATTGTGTATTGTTGGAAGTAGCTTTATTTTTTATTTTCCTATCAAACTTTATAATATGATTTTGTTACAGATTATAGGCATAGGGGTAGGAATGATATTGACAGTTTTAAATACATTTGTGACAAGCTGTGTTCCAAAAGGGAAAAGAGGTATCATTACTGCTTGTTATAATAGCTTTAGATTTTTTGGAATTTCTTTTGGACCTATTTATTTTTATCAATTTCATCAACTATTGATCAAAAGAGTCCTTATGGTATTTATACTATTAGTAATGGTAATTCTTTTTATATTGTATGTGAAATCTCATGTTATGATGGAGTATTTTCAAGAAAAAAAACAATAACAATACTTAAATAAATTTATAATAAATTGTAGGAAACGATCTCTGTGTCGTTTTGCCAAGGAGGAATAAGATGCTAACAAGAATAGAGGAATACATAAAAGATAGATTGGAAAAAGTCATGTTTATCGAACTTAGAAAAGATGCACACCTTTCAGAAAATAAGTTTGAAATATTAAAAGAAATACCTATTCCTATACCAATGAATGAATTAGTAAAGCCCATTCAAGAAGGAACGACAGATTATAATTTTTCACTAGCGAGTATGGCTAGAGGAATGATTATGATCATTGGTTTGGATCATCAATTTAAATACATAAAGGAATATAAAGAGTTTTTATACGCATTTGATGAAAAAATACTAGAGTATATGGCTTATGAAGGACTAAAATTTGCAGAAGAAGAGAAATTTTATAATGCACTTATTTATTTTAAAGCAATTGTAACTTTAAAGGATGCAGATTTAAATGGTTTATACAATTATGCTAGAATTTGTGAGGATATTGCAAAAAAACAAGAAGATGAAAGTATAAAAAAAGAATTTAATAAAGAAGGAGTAGAAGCTTTAGAAATTATTACAGAAAAGTATCCTGATTTTTCTTTAAGTTATTATCATTTAGGATTTCATTATGTTCAGGATAAAACTTTTAAAAAAGCAGAGATTACATGGGAAAAGTTTTTGGAGCTTGAGGGAGATGAAGAAAAAAGAAAAGAAATATTAATAAATTTAAAAGAAATAAAAGATCAGATTCAATATGAAGAAGGGTATACATTGATCTTAGAAAACAAAGCTTCATTAGGCCTTGAAAAACTTACTCCTTTGGTAGAAAGATATGGAGATTGGTGGAATTTATTATTTTTTATGGGGTTAGGGTATAGGCAAATAGGAGAAGTGCATAAATCTATTGAATATTTTAAAAAAATCTTAACATTAAAGCCTACTCAAGTAGATACACTAAATGAACTAGGCCTTTGTTATGCAATGATTAGAGATTTTACAAAATCAGAAAAGTATTTTAAAAAAGCTCTTCAATTTAAGAGTCAAGATAATGAAATTCTTTGTAATTTAGGGATGCTGTATATGGAAATAGGTAAAATAGATGAGGCAGAAGATATTTTTCATCAATCTATGGAAATAAATCCTCATGATTCAATTACAAAAGAGTGTATCAAACAATTGAATCATATAAAAGAAAAGCATCTAAAATAGAAAATGAATATATTTGTTATGGATTAGATGAAAAATAGGCGATAAATATAATGAGATTTCTCATATTTTATCGCCTAGATGATTAAAAAGAAGAATAAATATATAAAAAATTGTTTACAATAATGAAAGCAATAAATTCATATTTGGGGTTCACTTATAAAAAATAAAAAAATATATTAAATATCGTTGACCTATAAAAAAATTTATGGTAATATATCAATTGTCGCTGCGAAAAGAAACTCTTAAAAAATACCAAAAAAGTTTTCTTGACAGATTCGACAAAAAATGATAAGATGATTAAGTCGCCAAAACGACAACGAGTCATATTGACCTTTGAAAACTAAACAGCACAAGAAATGACAAGCAAAAACATGCAAAATGCCAAAATGATATTTTGAGCAAGAAGCACAAACCTCGAAGATTTTATTTGAGCAACGGAAATTGTGAATGAAAATGAACAATTTCGTTGGCGAGATAAAAATATATATATTTTTATTTTGAGAGTTTGATCCTGGCTCAGGATGAACGCTGGCGGCGTGCCTAACACATGCAAGTCGAGCGAACAAATTTTTAGGAAGCCTTCGGGTGGAATAAAAAGGAGTTAGCGGCGGACGGGTGAGTAACGCGTGGGCAACCTGCCCTATACAGAGGAATAGCCTCGGGAAACCGGGATTAATACCTCATAAAACTCTAGTATGGCATCATATAGGAGTCAAAGATTTATCGGTATAGGATGGGCCCGCGTCTGATTAGCTAGTTGGTAAGGTAACGGCTTACCAAGGCAACGATCAGTAGCCGACCTGAGAGGGTGATCGGCCACATTGGAACTGAGACACGGTCCAAA
>NZ_LN876587.1:1500000-1638131 GCF_001282725.1 Inediibacterium massiliense
CATAAATTACTTCGTTTAGAGGAAGTTCATAATGAAGTTGTACTCTTCTTTCATCAATATACTCCATATGCTTCATAGTTCCTCTTCTATCTTGACACAATTCCATTACATTCCCTACATATTCGTTTGGAAGCATGATTTGTGCATCTACAATAGGCTCTTCCATAAAATTAATCTCTTGAGTAGAAGGAAGATTCGTAGGATTTTGTATCATCAAAACCTCTCCATTGGTTTTGGTTACTCTATAGATTACACTTGGAGATGTAGTAATAATATCTAAATCAAATTCTCTATCTAATCTCTCTTGAATAATTTCCATATGAAGAAGTCCTAAAAATCCGCATCTAAATCCAAATCCTAAAGCATTAGATGTTTCTGCTTCAAATTCTAATGAAGCATCATTTACTTTTAGCTTTTCTAAAGCATCTCTTACATTTTCATATTTTTCTCCTTCTGCTGGATAAATTCCGCAGTATACCATAGGAATTACTTTTTTATAACCTGGTAGTGGTTCTTTTGCTGGAGACAGTGCACTAGTAATTGTATCTCCCACTTGGGTATCCGATACATTTTTAATGCTTGCCGTAACATATCCTACATCACCAGCTAAGAGCTTGTCTACTGGCATAGGTCCAGGAGAAAATACTCCTACTTCAGTTACTTCAAATTTTTTGCCTGTAGCCATCATTAAAACCTTATCTCCTGCTTTTATGCTACCTTCCTTAACTCTTACATCTGCTACTACTCCTTTGTAGCTATCATAATAAGAATCGAAAATAAGTGCTTTTAAAGCTCCCTCTTCATCACCATTAGGAGCTGGTAGCTTTTGTACAATCGCCTCTAATACATCTTCAATATTTAATCCTTCTTTTGCAGATATTAAAGGACAATTTGTTGCCTCAATCCCTATAATTTCTTCTATTTCATCCTTTATTTCATCTGGTCTAGCCCCTGGAAGATCAATTTTATTAATTACAGGTATGATCTCTAAGTTTTGCTCTAAAGCAAGATATACATTTGCAAGGGTTTGAGCTTCAACTCCTTGTGCTGCGTCTACTACTAATATGGCTCCCTCACATGCTGCAAGACTTCTTGATACCTCATAAGTAAAGTCTACATGTCCTGGTGTATCAATTAGGTTTAATATATATTCTTCACCCTTTTGATCTTTATAAATCAGACGGGTAGTTTGAAGTTTTATAGTGATTCCCCGTTCTCTCTCTAAATCCATATTATCTAGTATTTGCTCTTTCATTTCTCTTTGAGTAAGCAAACCTGTCTTTTCTATTAATCTATCAGCAAGGGTAGATTTTCCATGATCAATATGGGCAATAATACAAAAGTTCCTAATCTTTTGCTGACGATTACTGCTCATTCCTACTCCTCCTCTATTACGATCTGATAATCTTTACTATTATATCATAATTTATCTATATATCATAGATAAATTATACAGCAAAGATTATATTATCAATAAAATAGCCGAGCAAAAGCTCAGCCATTTTACTATTATTTTAATAAAATTTCTTTTTGTTTTTTCACACTTTCTACAAAAGTGATAATATCTTTTTTAATACTATTATATTGTTGATATATTTCTTTCTTATTTATATAGTAATTCTTTCCACAGAATATAAATGCATAAACTTCTTCATTGATTCTTTCTAATCCAAATACTTTAGGTTCGTGAATCATCATCATAGAACGATAAGACCGATCTACAAATAAAATACCACTTATTAAAATCATCATAATTAAAGGAAAAACAAGCCACCTTTTCCCGATTTGTCTCTTTTCTATTTTTTTAGTTTCAGCCTTCCTCGCTCTACTCATATTGATCACCAATATTATTTTTGTCAATAAAAATGCTTTTTATTCTATAGAAATATAAAAATTTTTCATTCTAATTTTTTATATCTTCTAACACTTGACTTAAAATCTCTCCTAAGTATTTTGCTGTTCTTTCTGCTTCGTCTATAGTATTTGCTGTGTTTCCTACTTCAATAAGTGCATAATAATCTGAATTGTATTGGTTAAATTTATAAGGTTTAGTAATAATTTTTTTTGCTAGTCCTGGGTATTTTTCATCACTTTTTGCCTTAATATAATTTGCAAGAACTAAAAGTTTCTCTACATTTGGATTTTGCATTCCTACCACTATTGAAAACTTTGCTACTCTTTGCCCATTGATGACTACATAACTATTTTCCCTTGCTGTTTCTGTATTAGGTGCAGCATCCCTATGAACATCAAATATAACTTTAAGACTAGGATACTTATTTAAATAATTTGTAAGAGTATCTAACGATCGTACATAGGACTTTTGATAAGACGGATAATCATGTAAAGTCTCTTCATGGAGGACGTTATGTCCTTTGCTTTGTAAAAATTTTGTCAACTCATCTGCCACCGCTCTCACTGTGTATTTTCGATTGAGAGAATGGAAATTTCCTACAGATTCAGGCATATAGGACTCTGTGGGATGTGTGTGATAAATAAAAATAGAAGGACTATTTTTATCTAATGTAAGTTTTGCAGGCTTTTGAATAGGAGAACTTATAATCTTTACATTGTCTTTAGGTTCCTCTACCACTTTATTGGTAGCTTTTACTTCTTCTTTTGCTTGAGTATTTTCATTTTGTGTAGGCATGCCTAAAGATTTTGTGGTGATCACTTCTTGATTTATATCTTTTATAGGATTTTCTTCTTCATAAGAACCGTGCATATCTTCTCCTAAATCATCATCTGCTTCTTTGAGCATAGAAATTTGTGCTTGAAATAAAGTTTTAGGATCCTCATAATCAAAATTGAGCATTTTTTCTACAATGATTTTTTTTATACTCTTGTAGTTTTTATGTTCTTTTTTATAATTTACTTCTAAAGCAGAAATACTTTTATTCAAAATACCAATAAATAGCTCATCCTTAAATCCTCTTGTTTGTGCTTGTACAATATCTTTTCCTTTTGAAAGACCATTTGCCTTTACAATAATATCTTTTGCATCCCAAATAAATGCTTTAAAAAACAAAATAAGCATAACACTCGTAATGATAATCCCTATCCATTTATGATATTTTCTTAGCTCAATACATTTTATTTTCACGGATCCATACACCTCTCTTGTTTCTTTTGTTTGTACTACCAATTATATGAGAGGCTTTTAAAATATATTACTGTAAATATCTATTTACATCTTTTAAATCAATACCTGGATGAAGTGCTATATTAATACCATTTGCAATAATTTGAGAAATATTCCTAATGATCATATCAATATCTTTTGTAGTTACAATCACATTTGCTCCATAAGGATCTAGTACCTCCTTAATCAAATGATATTTATCTTCTTCATTCATTTCCTTAAGAATTTGATAAAATTGAGACTCTTTAGAAGATTGACTGGCTAAAGCTTCTACCACCAACCCTATAGTATCATTGGCCATAGTCGCTGCATCTACAACAGTAGGTACTCCTATTGCAAATACAGGTACTCCTAATGTATGTTCACTTAATTCTTTTCTTTTGTTTCCAACTCCCGATCCTGGATGGATTCCTGTAGTAGAAATTTGTATAGTAGAATGGACTCTTTGCATCTTTCTAGAAGCCAAAGCATCTATAGCTATAACTAAATCTGGTTGTGTTTTTTCTACAATTCCTTTAATAATTTCTACCGTTTCAATTCCAGTTGTACCCATAACCCCAGGAGAAATAGCACTAACAGGTCTAACACTTGGGTCCTCTGTTTTATTATAGGTTTCAAATAAATGCCTTGTAATAAATATTTTAGATACTACTTGAGGTCCTAATGCATCTGGTGTAATATCCCAATTTCCCAGTCCAACTACAAGAGTTTTGAAATTATTTTTTTTAGGTGTTAGTTTTACTAATTCTTTTGCTAAAATTTTACTTACATCATCTTTTAAATCTGCATCTGCATTTTTAAGGCCTGAAGATTCAATTGTAATATAACTTCCTTTAGGTTTTCCCATTATTTTGCTTCCCTGTTGATCTAAAACTTCTACATGAGTAATGGTAGCAAATTTTTCTTCTCTTTGATGAACCTTTACTCCTGGAATTTCTGTTTTTGTATTTTCTCTGTACATTTCTCTTGCTTCTACAGCTAAATCAGTTCGAATTTGAAACATATTTTGACCCTCCTTAGTTTATCCTTATATACTTAGATATTTTCTTATTTTATGCATTTTTCCTATAAACCATGTATAAAAATTGCTTGTAAAGGGTATAAAACAAATAGTAGTTTTTCCCTTGCTTTTTCGCAATAATCATGATAAAATAGCTTTTGTTGAATTGGGTAATAAGGGGGTGAACAGGTTGGCAAATATTAAGTCTGCTAAGAAAAGAATTAAAGTAATTGACGTTAAAACAGCTAGAAATAGAAAAATCAAATCTATCGTTAAAACAGCAATCAGAAGATTTGAAGAAGCATTATCAGCTGGTAATGTAGAAGAAGCAAAAGCAAAATTCTCTTTCGCTGAAAAGAAAATTATGCAAGCTGCTGCAAAAGGTACTCTTCACAAAAATGCTGCTTCTAGAAAAGTTGCTAAATTAGCAATTAAATTAAACAAAGCTATGTAATACAACCGTCATGTATTCCCCATAGAATATGCAAAAGCGTACCTAGTACGCTTTTTTACTTTTGGTTGCAAATTGTACAATCAACATTTCCATACCTACTTTTCCATCCATTCTTCCCTTTTTTATAGCTTCATCTGTAGACAAGCATACTTCTAAAGACTTTTTCAAAGTTTGTATATTAAAATTTCGAGCCTGATTCAAGTATTTTTTCACTACAAATTGTTTTAATCCTAACTTTGGTGCTATAGCCATAGGAGTATATCCTTGATTCTCCATAATCTTAATTTGAAATAAGTGTCTAAATTGCCTTGTAATCATATAAAGAATCTTCGTTTCTGCTTCTCCTTCCATGATCATATCATTAAACAAATATAACGCCTTTTCCACATCCTTTGTTCCAATAGCTTCTACCAATGCAAATATATTATTTTCTATTGTTTTTGGTGCTAGTATTTCAATATCATCTTTTAAAATTGTTTTTCTATCTCCTACATAGCTACATAATTTATGAATTTCTTGATCTAAATCTTCTAATGTTTTTTGAGAATTTTTGTCTAAGTATCCTATCATTTCAACTAACAAAACAATTTCTCTATCTTTTATTTCTTTATTATATTTATGAAAACTTTTTTGAATCCATTTATAAACATCTTTTTCTAATAATTTACTACATACTATGATATCTCCATAGCTTTTGATGGCTTTTACAATCTTTTTTCGTTGATCTACATCTTGCTTGGATACAAAGAATAAATATGTTGTATCCGGAATATTTTTAAAATATTCTAAAAGATTTTTTTCCTCTTCTTCACTAATATTATTTCTTTTGCCTGTAAAGCACTCCAAATCTTTTACAACAACCATTCTTTTGTTTCCCATAAACGGAAGGGTCTCACAAGCATTTATAATCCTATTTATATTAGCTTCTTTTCCATCTATCATTTGATAATTAAATTGTTCAAAAGATGGATCAACAATTCCCTTTTTCAATGTATCCATTGTATGATCCATTAAATAATATTCTGTTCCATATAATAAATATAAATTTTTCAATTGCTTATTCTTTAGATCCTTTAGTACGTCTTTATAATCCATAAGAATCCTCCTATTATTCCATTGTATTAACTTTTACCTTATTTTTATCAATGACCATTATCACTGCACCATTTTCATCATTTCTAAAAATTTTTACTTTATTTTTAGAAAATTCATCTAATATACTTTGATTAGGATGTCCAAAATGATTCTTTCCTACCTGAATCACTCCAATCCTAGGTTTAATATGTTGAATAAAAACATCTGTGCTAGAAGTTGCACTGCCATGATGACCTACCTTTAATATATCTACATGAAGATCAGAATACTCTTTTACAATTTCTTCTTCTGTTTCTTTTTCTATATCTCCCGTAAACAAAACTCCTACCCCTTTATATTTCATCAACATAACTAATGAATCATTATTTGCTTCAGACAATGTAGTCATATGATCTTTGGGGTGAAGAATTTGAAAAGATAGATTTTGTTCAATGTTTATTGTATCATTTCTTAAGATTTCGTACACTCTTGTTTTATGAATCCTACACTTTTCTCTAAGTATTTTTTCTTCTATAGAATCTTTACAATTTGCTCCTATAAACATATTGTGTACCTTCATATGATCAAATACCCTAATAAGTCCATCTATATGATCTTTGTGAGCATGAGATAAAAACATCATATTAATTTTTCCAATGCCATTTCTTCTTAAACATGGAACTACAACATTTTCTCCTATGTCTATTTCTTTTTTCAAACTTCCTCCTCCATCAATTAAAATATTTTTATGCATGGGTGTTTGAATCAAGATACAGTCTCCTTGTCCCACATCTAAAAAATTTATTTGCATTTTTGCAGGTATTATATGATAGATCCCTATACTCACAATATAAATTCCTGTGATCATTCCTATAATCTTATTTTTACTCATCTTAAATTTTCTTTTGCTTATCCAAAAAGCAATACTCCCATAATAAAATAAAAAGAATGTCCAGTATGGAGAGACAACTTCTATACTACTAAAAGGCATATGATCTACAAGATTACACAAAAATATCATTATTTTTAATAAATAAGAAATAATTATTCCTAATAAAGAAGCTATAAATATATTAAAGAATCCAATAATAATCATAATAAAACCCATAGGTACAATTAAGCCTGCCAAAATAGCAACAGGAATATTTACAATAAAAGCTCCAAAAGAAATATAAAAAAAGTGATAAGCCACAATAGGCATAGTTCCTATTTGAGCAGCAATAGAAGCTACTAAATATTTCCTAACTTTATTTGGAATCCATACTAATTTTTTATCAATAGGCTTATATAAAATTATTATGGAAAAAGCAGCAGAAAATGAAAGCACAAACCCCATATCTATAATATACATAGGATTGATAATCAGAAGCAAAAAAGCAATAGCAGAAATCCCACTTAAAGAATCATACCTTCTATTAAGTAAAGGAGCTATAAAAAAAATATGAAGCATCAAAACAGCTCTTACAACAGAAGAACTTCCTCCAGTAATAAAAGCATATGCCCATAGAATCAGAGACTGAAAAACGATTCTTATATACACAGGAAATCGTTTAAGTAATTTATTAGAAAATAAATAAAGTATCCCTACATGCATTCCTGATACTGCAAGGATATGAGCTACTCCTACCCGTTGGAAGGTTTTATATACCTTTTCATCTAAACCCTCTTTATTTCCGAGAATAATTCCTAATAACATGTCCCCTTCTTCTTTAGGCATAATATTTTGTACAAAATAGATCAACTTATTTTTTATATTTTTAGACATAATCCATATAGGAAAAATTTTGCCCTCTCCAAGAATTTTTATTTTATGACTATATACTACTCCATCAATTTTTTTCATTTTCAGATACATAGAATAATCAAACATATTGGGATTTCTTCTTCCTTTTGGCTTTGTAACCTTTCCTTTTATAAAAACTCTTTTTCCCACTATATAATCAAATTTCATATGCTTTTCTTTGTATTTTATAAGCACTTTATCATATACCTTATATATTTTTTCTTTGTATACCACTTGAGTTGCTTTTAATAAAATAGAAGTTGACTTTTTATAATCTATATCTACTACATCTCCTATAATCTCTATAGATTCGTTTTCCAAAGAATCATAAATACTCTTTTGATCCAAATCTATTTTTAAAAGAAAAATACCTAATAAAATACAAAAAAGAAAAATAAAACAATATGTTTTTTTCGTATAAATAATGAATACACATCCAATAAGAAACAGAAAAATCATACTTATATAAGACGGAGAAAATAAATATCCATATACGATTCCTATGATATAAAAAATACTTATCCAAAATAGAGGTCTTCTCATATCGATTTCCTTTCTATGGATTTTTATCTATTTTTTCCTAAATATTATTTTTTATCACAAAAAGACATACTGTAAAAAGTATGTCTCATACTGTTGACAAACTATATTTTAGCAAAGTCATAAAATTTGCAAGCTCATGGCGCCAACGAAATCTTTTCATTACATTCAAGATTTCCGTTGCTTAGAAATAAGGAACAATTATTAAGAATTTGTGAAAATATAGAATAAGTGAGAAAACGCTTAGCATTACACTGTTTGAGTGTAGTGAGTTTGTAATGCTATTTTCGATCGTTTCTATATATTTTCCAAATTTGAAAATTTAGTGACGTTTTTTATGACTTGTAGAGTAAAATGGTGGATTTGATTTAATCTCTTCCACCATCTCCTCATCAAACCGTACGTGAGGTTTTCCCTCATACGGCTTTCCGATGTTCTTCTTCCATCTGCATTACGAGTTTTTAAGCAACATATTTTAGGCCCATATCATTAAATCGACTTACTATTTCATAAAATTCTTTTCTCTTTCGTGCCTGTCTTTTGTTGTTAAACCAAATGACTAGCCGCTTTCTTATATATTTATCAATCTTCACCAGTTTATTGAATGGTGACAATCCATAATAGTTTCGCCATCCTATAATCTTTCGATTTAATGTCTTAACCATTTCTTTACTAGAGACATATAGGGTTTTCCTATCTAGAGTCTTCTTAACTTTGTCATATATTTTCTTTATTGATTGATTACTAATCCACTGGATAAGTGTATAGTAGATTCTACCATCTATAGTCTTTGTCTTAACCTTACGATTATGAAACCCTAGAAAATCAAAACCTTCTTTTCCTTCCCATAAAGATATAATTTTCGTCTTGCTTTTATTTAGATTCAATTCTAATCTTTGCATTATAAGGCTTATAGCTTTATGTGTATGTTTTACATCTTTATAGTTCTTGCAAACAACTACAAAGTCATCACAAAATCTAATTAGTTTACCTAAATGCTTGTAATGTTTCTCCCATACCGTATCTAGGTAATCTAAGTAAATATTTGCTAGTAATGGAGATATCACACCTCCTTGAGGACTTCCCAGTTCACTTTGAACAACTATCCCATCCTTCATTACTCCTGCTTCTAGCCATTTTCGTATAAGCTTAATTACTCTCCTATCACTTATTCGTCTTTCAACTAGCAGTAATAATTTCATATGATTTATATTATCAAAGTATCCTGATATATCTGCATCTAACACCCACATTCCTTTGTTATTACAAGCTCGCCTTATTTTATCAAGTGCTTGATGCTGATTTTTCTTAGGTCTAAATCCATAAGAACATTCCTTGAAATTAGCTTCAAAAACAGGTTCTATCACTATCTTTGTTGCTGTTTGTATTATTCTATCTTTTACTGTGGGAATTCCTAGAGGTCTTACCTTTCCATTATCCTTCGGAATTTCTTTTCTTAATACTGGTGGTGGATTATATGTTCCTTTTGATATTTGAATTTGTATTTCCTCTAATATCTTTTCTACCCCAATATCTTCAATGTCTGCTATAGTTTGTTCATCTACTCCTGCACTTCCTTTATTAGTTTTGACTTGTTTCCATGCCTTCTCAAGTACATCTTTTCTATATATCTTATCGTATAAAGCATGAAACCTTCTGCTTTTATTACTCTTGGCTGATTGGTATAGTTTCCTTTGAAGTTGTCGAACTTTATCTATGGTGTCGTTAGTCTTTTGGACATTCACTCACTCTTACCTCCTCAGAAAACGTGAACAAAGTAGGGAACCTTTCCTAAGAATGGTTTTGTTGTCCATTCCATATTTGGTACTATGTTCCCCTCCGACTCCCTCCCTACTAGAATGTAATTTCACCTATCGGCTTATATGCATCTGCTTTACAGCTATCGCTGTGTAAAGTAGGGTCTCCCCAGTTCCATAATTTACTTTCGATACATACCGCTCCCCATACACCAGAGGATTCTTCTGTGCTGTAATCCAAGTTCTTCACACATTCCATGGACTTCATCTTAAGACAAGAGACTCGTCTTCCTCTTTTCTCCCTAACGGGTTGAGATAACAGTGCTGCAGGATTCACTTTATGTTACGGTCTGCATCTTTGCTAGCACTACTAGAGCACATTTTCAAGACGCTTCAGTATTACCATCTCTGATAGCACTGGTCTTATAGCTACTAGGCTTCTTGGCAATTACCTAGACTGAACTTTCATCAGCAAGTAAATTACAGCTTCGCTGGGCACGCTGTCTATAAACTAAGACATACTGTAAAAAGTATGTCTTAATCTATTCCTAACTTAAATGACTAGGTATATATTTACCTTTTGTATGATCATTTCCTTCATAAATTAAACTAGCTTTTATATTTACACTATGATTATTTTTATCATGCTTGATTTCTACATGATCTAGACGACCATCATCTTGATGAACCTCTAAATATTGATTTAAAAGATCCTTTGCATTTTCTGTACTAATATTTTCATCATATGCAAACAAATATTCTTTTTCAGGTATTTCTAGATATAATTGATATCCATTTTTAACCTTTACTCTTCTTTCTTGAATAGAATTTATCATACCAATCCTCCTTTTCTCATTTTATCTTTCCCTTTTGGTATAAAAATTTTCAAAAAAGAAGGTGGTATTATATAGAAAAAAACAAAGCTTCTCACGAAGCTTTATTTATTATAATGTATTTTTAGTTTTTGAAAAAATTTCACTTTATCTAATGCAATCATAAGAGGAGCTGCAAGAATTCCTCCCCCAATTCCCTGAGTAATATTTCCTACAACACCTGCTACTGCTCCTTTAAATCCATATAATATACTTTCAAATAAATAATATCCGCCAACCATCACTATAGATCCTAAAGCAACTGATAAAGCAAAAACTACTATTTTTTTAGATACTCCATCATCTTCTCCTACTAGTTTATGATACATATAACCCACTATTAAAGCATCTAATCCTTTAATCACAAAAGTTGCAGGTGCATATACAAAATAAGAAGAAAATACATCTGCAAATAAAGAACCAATAGCAGCAGCAATACTTCCTAAAACGGGTCCTAATAATATACCACTAAGATATACCATACTATCCCCAATGTGAATATATCCTTTTGTAGGAGTTGGTACCTGAATAAGCATAGTACCTACTAAAACCAACGCAGCCATTAATCCTGTCATTGTCAATTGTCTTATATTTATTTTATTCATTGTATGGTTCCTCCTTTAAATTACATATATATGTATCCTTTCAAACTGATTATACCATAGGATTGTATCTATGTAAACTACAAAAACACCACAGTTGTATCGCTACGCTTGTAGTGTTTTCTCACTTTGTACAATATATAAGCAAGTCAATAAAAATTGACTTGCTATTTAATGGTTTCTTTTTTTAATTTTGAAATAGCTTCATATACAGGAAGATAGTTAGGAAGAATTTGTTTCGCTTTATAAAGATGCCATTTAGCTTTTTCAAACTCTCCTATACTTAAATACACCAGTCCTAAATTATGGTGACCATATCCATTTTCAGGATAGTTTTCTACCATATTTTTTCCATAATATAAAGCTTTATCATATTGTTTTAAATCTTTCCCATATAATTTCGTTAAATTCATTAAAATAACCATATCCATTTCATTTTCTTTTATAAACTTTTCATAATACTCAATTGCCTTTTGATAATTTGAAGTTTCTTGATGAGCAATGGCTAAACTATAATACATATCATCCTTCATACCCCACAAATCCTCTACATCTAAACTTAGAGCCTTATCATAGCATACAATAGCCGCCTTATCTTTTCCAATTTGAAACAAAATATCTCCTATCAACTTCCAATTCAATGGATCAGTTGGGTATTTTTCAATACGCTCTTCTAGATATAAAACTGCACTATCAAAATATCCACAATGCATATATGCAACAATTAAATTATTCACTAAATGGCCATCTTCAGGATTGACTTCTAATGCTTTTATACATATCTGAATTCCTTCTTCATATAATCCATGCAAAAGTAAAAAATTACTCATATTTAAATAAGCTTCAGATGAATCTGGCTGCAACTTCTGTTGAATTTTTAAGCAACGAATACTTTCATGCAGTTCTCCTTTTGCTTCGTAATAATATGCTAAATCTTCAAATACATAGTATCTTTTATATTTTTTTAGAAAAAACGGATTATTTTTATATATACATAAAAAAGCGGCTTTTGCAATATCAATTCTTCCTGCTTGTAAATGCTTCTTGCCTTCTTCAAAAAAAATTTTCCATGCATCTGAATCAAATATTGCTTTTTTTAGTCTATATTTTTGAATCCACATTTGCTCCATTTCTTTTTGAGAAATAAATGTTTTAGGAAAAAACAATTGATCTGCTATCCAAAAGCATGGAATACTTTTATAAATATGATCCTTAATAATTTCTCCCTTTGGTTCATCATTTAGTTTTATTTTTACCCAATACCCAGGAATTTTTCTATATTGTTTCTGAAATTGAATACTTTTTACTCCCCAAATAGATATATTTTGCTCATACATTTTTTCTTTTAAATGAAAAATCTTTTTCATATAATAGTCTCTTAAACTTTGCGTAGGAAAGAAAATATTCAATGTCCGCAAAATATAGCCTCCTTTCCATTTAAGGGACTATATAACTCCTTTTTGTCTTCATTACTGTAGCCCTTGTATTTTCAATACATAATATTCTAATTTTTTAATTTTGTGATTTAAACTTTAAAAACTTGCATGTTTCTATAGAAATCGCTCATAGCCTAAAAAATTTCATTTTCTCATATTTCTACCATACAAATCCTCTACCATTTTTATTTCTCTTTGAGTAAAATCATAAAGTCTATAAAAAATTTGATCTATATTTTGTTGTTCTATATGATTTTCACCTTTTCCAATCATTTTGTTTGTAAAATACTTTATCCTTTGAGCATCTTTTGTATTGATTGGCCAAAGAATAGGTATATGTTTTAGGGGTGTTGCATAGAGTTCTAAAAACTGCCCTTTTCTTTTGCCTCTATTATAAAGCCAAAAGTACATAATCTTAGAATTTAACAACCCTAATAATACTTTTAAATCTATATTCTTATCTTTTTTTGTCAAGAAATACACATCTGCACTAGCATACCATGAACCATTATGAAAAGCAAATTTATTCTTTTTGGCTCTTTGAGGAACAATAATTTTTTCTTTTTCAAATATTTCCTGTTTTCTTGGCCACTGAAGAGCATACCATTTTCGAGTTCCTTTAAGAGTCTCTCTTCTTTTTTCTAGTATGGGCTTATATTTCAAGAGATATTGTAAAATTTTTTCACATCTTTGTGTTTTGATAAAGGTGTCATCTAAAATATATAAAATATATTTATCAGTATTGATATTTGCTTTATATCTTTGTATGTCACTATTTTTATACATAGGCTTTATATAAGAAGATTGTAAAAGGCCTAAAGAAATGACCTCTTCTTTAGAAAGTACAAATATGCCTTGACCCATTATCATATTTCTATTTTGTAACTCTTTAGGAGAAATTTTTGTTTGTAACATTTCTTTTGTCACTTTATCTGCTCCGCTGACAATTCCTTGATTAATATGACATAATGACTCTAAATTACAAGCAGACTTTTTATATATTTTTTCTAAAACAGCTTTATAATCATTATTTTCTTCTATAAAAATATGTCCATTTTGCCCATAAATATCCCTTTGGTCATCCAATGTATACTTTTTGATTTTTTCACTTTTATAATGATCAAGATGGTCATAAATTTCCTGTGAACTCATATTTTTTTCCATTATATATTGAATTTGAATAGGACAAAATTCATCATATCCTTTTGAAAGAAAAAATATCATATTATGTTGTCCCTTAGCAGACTTAAAAATTTCATATTCATTAAAATTAATAATTTGCAAAAAGGTAGTATTTTCTTGTATAAAATTTCTTAATTTACAAGCCCCATCTGCTGTTAGGAAGTAATTGGTAGTGATATAAGAAAGTATTCCATTATTTTCTAAAATCTCCATTGCTCTATAAATAAAGAAATAAAAATAATCCATCTTTCCTTCATAATATTTCTTCCCAAAGGAAGTCTCTTTTGCTGAATCAAAAATTGATTTATTCCCTTTCTCCCCAAAATAAGGTGGATTGCCTAATACAATATGAAATTTTCCCCATTTTAGAATAGCATCTTCTGTTAAACTATCTGCTTGTATCATATTGAAACGAGGTAAAATTTGTATAAACCTTTTTTCATTTGCATACACCAAAGAAAACAGTACCAATTTTGAAATGATTATAGGATTTTTTTGAATATCTACTCCAAACAAATTATTTTCTACAATATATTTTTTTATTAAAAAATCATCTGTTTTTTTACATAATGATTCATAAATTCTTTTCTTATATTTAAATATTTTTTGAAAAGATCCTATCAAAAAAAGTCCTGTTCCACAAGCAATATCAATAATTTTCACTTTATCGATCCAATAGAGAAGATCTTCTATTTCTTTTTTTTCTAATACTTCTTTTCCTTTTAAGAATTCCTTTATCTTTTCTTTTACACATCCTGTTTTCTTTTCAAAATAATATAATAAACTTCCTTCTACTATATAGTCTACTATATAATCCGGAGTATAAAAACTTCCTGTTTTTTCCTTTTGTTTAGAAGAAATAGTTTTTTCATACTCCTTACTAAAAATAGTAAAATTAAAATATGAATCATTTATTGTATCCCATTGAATTTTCTCGTGTAATTTTTCATCTACATTCATTCCTAATTGATTTAAAATATTTTTTCCAAAATATTTTAAAAAAAATATTTTACATAACTCTATAATATGATCAGACTCACTTTGATCTAAAGATTTCATTTGTTTAAGTACAGTCTGTATTGTTTTTTCCATCCTATCTCCACCTAAAAATCATTATTTTCATCTATATTATTTCTATATGTTCTTGTAAATTCCTTCCTATTGTATATACTATTATACTTTATAATAGAAATAACGCGTAAAATACGCGTTATTTAATAACTTTTTTAAAATACATACCTTCTCCAACTTTTTTTACTCCATCTATTTGCTGTATCAATTTATCTACAATCAAATCCATATCCTTAAAATTAATATCTACACCCTTCTTTTTTAAATATTTCATAATGGTAATCAATCGAATTGGATAATCACATGGATTTTTAAAATAAGGATGTTTTTCAATTTTCTTTTTAATACTTGTTTCATTTATATCAAAAACTTTGATTACATTTTCAAAATCTGCATTCCCTTCTAATTGACTAATCAAATAATCAATTTGCTCAGTTGGTTTATGAAATTTTTTTACAAGTTTTCTAAGCTCTTTCAAAAATTTTAAATCATTCTCTTCCTGCTCCTCTGATAAATCTAACTCTAAATATATTTCTTCTCTACACGAGTCTACCAAATCTGATAATGGTATTTCCATAAAAATTTCTTATCCCCCTTAAAATATTCATTTCATCATAACTATTATATTATTTTATATATTTCATTCTTTTATGTCAATAACTCTATAATAAGTCATCTAGTTCTAATACCTCATCCTTATAATGTTTAATATCTTCTTTTAAAATATTTTCTATTATTTTTTTTGCCTTTATACATGCTCCTTTTGAATTGCATTCTACTTCCACTTTATTTTTTTGTATGCTAATTTCAGCAAGAAGTTCATCTTTATCAAACAATTTGAAAATAGTATAATCTCTTTCTTCAAAATCTAATTGTATCATTTCATTTTTCTTTAACTGCTGTATCACTTTTTTTTCATCTTTCAGAATATAAATACTTTGCCACACTTTATATTCCTCTTCATCTTCTTTTTGATCTAATACTTGTGTAATTACTCCTAAATATTCTTGTAGTAAAAGAGTATTGTTTTTTAAAAAATTTTCCCAATTTCCATAAGAAGTCTTTTCCTTGTATTCATTATATTTAGTAATGATATTTCTTTCTATGCTCTTTTTAAAAATAGGAGGTATGTAAATAGGTCTATAAAAATATACATGCCCTGAAGTCTTTATGATTCTAGCTAATACCAAATCCTTAATTTGTACATCTTCTATAGTTTGCAAATCAATATATTCATATTTTTTGGTAAATAAATCTTCAAATTTCCCTTTATGATCCTTGCTTTCTTTCAATTCATAAATACTTAAATAGGAATCTATTCTTTTTTGTATAAATACTTTTTCTTCTTGGGTTAAATCTTCTTTTTGTTGTTCATAATATTTTTGAATCCAAGTTTTTCCATCTATTCCTTTATAATCGTAAATTAACCATTCATTAAAGTCTATTAGCATATTTTCATCATTTTGCATAGCTTTGCATAATTGATCAAACTCTTTTTTGGCCATTTGAACATCTTCTTCATATTCTATCAAAAATTTTAGAACCTTTTCTTCTATATTCATTGTCAAATTATAAAAATCCATTTTGTTCTCTCCCCTTATGATCACTCTAGTTTCTTTTATTATACCCTATTCTTCATGTGAAAATATAAATTTTTATCATTTACTGTACTATAAAACTAGGATTACCTAATTTTATAGTATAGTATTATTACTTTCTATATTTAGTATATAAGAAAGAGCTGGTGCTTTTTTATAAAAATCTTCTAACCTCATATCTTCTCTTTCTTCTAAAGAATATAGTAAAGCAAATAAAAATTGAATCTTTTCTTTTTGTAATTTTGAAAAGTCAATCATGGAAAATTTATGATAAATAATAGATGCTAACTCATCATCTATTTTAAATAAATCATAATCACTTTTTTGAAAGATTTCTCTAAGACGAAGGTTTTCATCTTCTTCTGCATCCTTAAGTGCAATATCATATAGAACACTTAGGTTTTCCATTAAATTTTTAGAAAAACTTTTCCATTTATCCATTCCTTTTTCATTTAATTTAGAAGTCATCATTTCTGCATCTTCTATATATCTTAATAAAATGATTTTTGCACAATGATTCAAACAAGATTTTTTAAGAAATAATTTTGACCACTTTTCATCTTCTAACTCCATATTTAAACGACTATCTATTTTCATTTTTTTTAATATACCTCTATTTTCATATTCATATTTCACCATAAAAACTTGAATAAATTCTTTCATTCCTTCATAGATCTTCTTGACTTCATTCACAACTAGATCATCCTTTCATTAGGTCTTTACTATATATTATGCAGCCTGTCTCTATTTGTGTTTTAATCCATTAGAAATTAAAAATTAGTTCAAATTTACATCCTTCCTACATATATTTTAAAGAGGTGATTGAAATGTTTAAAAAACTAATTACATACGTGCTCTTAAGTGTACTTTTATTTTTGTCCTTTATCTTTTATCAATTTCTTTATCAAAATGAATATGTATCTACTTTTAAAACTTACGTCATACCTAATCTTAAAATTTCATCTTCTCTCATAGATGAATATAAAAGTAGCGAAGAATCCCTTCATAAGCAAGCAAAGGAATCCATTATTCTTACTACCTTAAAAAATTTAAACTATGATCAATGGATCAAATATATAGAATACATGGATATAAATCTTTATGAAGAAAATATTATTCCTAATGATGAAAATGAATTAATTATCTCCCTAAATCTTTCAAAAGATTTATCCGTTATTGCTATTTATCGTTTGATTGGAAATGAATATGTATTTACAAACAAAGTAGAAAATCTTGTTCCACTAGAAAGTATAGAATTTATGCCTATCAAAGATCTAGGTTACAATTTAATGATTACTCATCAACTTCTTGACGAAAGATTTGGCGCTTTTTTTGTAGAACAATTTATAGAAATATTTCTTTATCTAGATGATGAATTTAAAAGTATATTTAAAAAGACTAAATATTCAGATGAAATATATGCTTCCAAATGGATAGATAAAAAAGCTCCCTCCGATGAATGGATTCAAATTATTGAAAACAACCAAATAGATATTATACAAAAAGAATATCCTGTAATTTCTGTATCCATCCATAGACAAAAGGGAAAAGCAATAAAAAATAAATTTCCTTCTCCCTCAGATTTTAAACCTATAGAAAGTATCGTAACAAAAGAAACATATTATTACAGTTCTAAATATAAAAACTTTATCTTAGGAGAAGGAACCATTCAACATTCTTCTAAACCTATTGCCATCATAGAAGATACCAATCATTGGATAGAGTCTTTTTTAGGATTTTCATCTAATAACTACAAAGTTCTGACAGAACAAGGGGAAATCTTGTTTATTCATAAAGATTTGATTACATTACGTCCATAAGAAAAAGGAGATGATATCATCTCCTTTTTCTTATGGAAGGATTTTTATTTATTTGTATAGAATATTATATATACCATTAATCACGAAAGGAGCCAATTTTATTGACGAAAAAATTGTTCTATGACAATATCTATCTAAAAGAATTTACAGCCAATATTGTTCATTACGAAGAAAAAAATGAATCTTTTCATATAGTTTTAGATCAAACAGCCTTTTATCCCCAAGGAAATGAGCAACCTAGTGATATAGGTACTGTAGACGATATTTTTGTTTCTTATGTCTATGAAAAAGATCATCAAATTTATCATGTAGTAGATAAAAAGCCACAACAAAGTCAGAATTTAAAATGTAGTATCAACTGGGAAAATAGGTTTGACCATATGCAACAGCATCTAGGACAACATATTTTATCTGCATGCTTTGAAGAATTATTAAATGTCAAAACAATTGATTTTCATTTGAACAAAAACTTTAGTACCATAGATGTAGCCATCAATCCATTATCTCAAGCACAAGCTAAGAGAGTAGAGTATTTTGCAAATCAAATTGTTTTTAATAACTTCCATATTAAACAATATTATCCTTCTGTTGAGCAAATTGAAAAAATGCCCTTAAGAAAAGCTCCTTCGATTCAAAAAAATATTAGAATCGTCGAAATTGACAAATTTGATTTTTCTCCATGTAATGGAATCCATCCTTCTCATACTGGAGAAGTAGGAATCATCAAAATTATAAAGTTAGAAGATCACAAAGATTATACCCGTATAGAATTTGTTTGTGGAAATCGTGCTCTACAAGACTATCACTTAAAAAACGAAATGATCCATAAAATATCCAATCTTTTGTCTATCCGAGAAAAAGATATTTTTATTTATTTACAAAAAATAGTTAGGGATGATCATCTCCAAAAAAAAGAGTGTCTATAAAGACACTCTTTTTTTTTTGCTTCTACCCTGTATACGCTTGGAAAATATTTTTACTCACATTTATTAATTATATAGAAATAAATCCTATCCTGCAATAGAATTTATAAATTTTTATTACTTTACTTTTGCATACTTTAATATTTTTTGTAAAATGTTCTCTCTCAATTCATCTATTTTTTTGAAATCCATATATTCTATATATATTTTTTCTAGTTGATCATGTTTTTCCTTGGCTTTTTTAATATTGAAAATACCTGTGTCAATAAGCTCTTCATAAAATTTTCGGTCTTCTTTTAATAGATCCTCATACAAACTTAAAATATCTCTCTTGAGAAAATCTGAAAATACTATTTTTTGATTGCAAGAATGGGCATATCTATCACTTGTAGTAATACCTACTTGTAACAAAGGAATAATTAGTGTTTGTATATTTTTTTCATCTAAGGGTTCATGATAAACTTCTACATTCAACCCTCTACTCATTCCTTCATAAGCAATTTTTTCTATAAGTTGAGACATTGTATCTATATAAGTTCCATCTACATAATAAATAGTCTGGATTCCTTCTAAAATAGTATCATAATAATCTACATATCCTTTAGGGGTAAATGCACTTCCAAATAAATGTCTGATTTTTCCCTCTTCATTATAATCTAAGTGGTGAAATAATTCTTTTTTAAGTGTGACTAACTTTTGATCTAATTTTCTTCTTTCTAACGCTTCCTCATATATTGCATTCATATCATCTCTGATAAGCTTTGCTGCTGCAAAAAATTTATATGCTCTTTGGAAGCATTTACTAGTTTCTTTGCTAATCCTGATAATACTTTCTTTGTGTTTTTGAATTCCAAGTTCATTCCAAAATTGTCCAAAATTTAATATTTCATCTACCGCTCCTGGATATTTTGGATCTACTACATGAGGTGATGTTCCATCAATCATTGCCATCTTTAAATCTGGTATCATAATTCCATCTAAAGAGTCATAATCCGATGAACATTGATGAAACTCTACATCATATCCATTTTGAGCTATTTCATACCCAATTTTTCTCATAAATGAAGATTTTCCTACTCCAGGTCCTCCTTTAATAATCCATAATTTTGTTGCTTTCGAATCAATAATTTGATCATAATAAGAATAAAATCCCTTTGATGTATTTCCTCCTGGAAATACTTTCTTTATTCTTCCATTTTGGTTCATACGTTATATGCTCCCTTCTAAGTAAGTTTGAAAAAGATAGTATTATTTTATTTTTATACCTATGCTTTGTGTCTGTACTTTTATTCCTTATAACAAAATCTTCTTTTGAAAGAGTTATAAGATGATTCAATCATTTCAATAAAAAATCATTTGTGATGATTTTCATTTTAGGATACACTATCTTTATATAGAATCAAACCATGGAGGGACAAAAATGAATCAATTCAAGAAATATATTCTTTTTTCTTTATCTGTAGCAGCTTTTGGAGAAATTTATTTTTATCCTTTTAGTAGTTCTTTAAGATTTTCCGCAGGAATTATTGCTTTAAATGTAACCATCTTAGTTACTAAAGAAATTTCTCCTTTTCTAATATGTTTATTTTCAGGAATTGTGGTTTTAATACAAAGAAGTTTATTGGATCTATTATTTTATCATATGTCTTTACAAAATATTTTTGTTGCGCATGGACCTTCTATTATTTATTATCTTATATATGGAACTTTTATCTCTATTTTTCATATTCAACAAAGAAAAAATCAACTTATCATTCCTATTATAGGTTTAGCTTTTAGTGATATACTAAGTAATATATCAGAAACCTTAGTCAGACATGATCAAATTCTTTATCCCATTCTCCAAATTATTATTTTAGTTGGCGTAGCTAGAAGTATTATTGCTTATTTGATTTACTTTTTCTATAAAAAACAAGAACTTTTCTTACTAACCCATGAACATAAAAAAAGATATACTCAACTCAATCTATTGGTTTCTGATATTCAAGCTGAAATGTTTTATCTTAAAAAATCTACTCATGATATTGAAAATATTATGAAACAAAGCTATAACCTATATGAAGCATCTAAAGACAACAAAGATATAAAAGATCAGACTTTAAATATTGCTAGGGAAATTCACGAAATCAAAAAAGATTATTATAGAGTTTTACATGGCTTTGAAAGTTTTTTAAATACATTTGAAAAAAATGATACTATGATGCTTGAAGATATGTTTATAATTATTCGCGAAAATACTTATCGTTATTTAAAAACAAATCATCTTCATATCTCTATGGAATTTAGTTATGAAGAAAATTTTAAAATGCATAAATATTTTCATTTATTTACAATACTCAATAATTTAATTATCAATTCTATAGATGCCTGCGAAAAATATGGAAAAATTCAAGTTTTCCAAAAAAGAGATATAGATCACATTATATTTCAAGTCATAGATAATGGAGAAGGTATTGACGAGGATATTCTTCCTTATATCTTTAATCCTGGCTTTACAACAAAATATGACAAAAACTCTGGAAATCCATCTACAGGAATTGGCCTTTCTCATGTGAAAAATATTATAAACGAATTACAAGGCCAAATTCATGTAAGATCTGAATTAAAAATAGGAACAACGTTTCAAATTATATTACCAAAAAAAATATTAATTGAGGGATGATCATGAAGAATACTTTTTTAATTATTGACGATGATATTAATATAAGAAAAATGCTAAAATATTTGATTATAAAAAATGATTTAGGAAATGTATTAGAGGAACTAGACCGTGGAGAGGATGCACCTGAAGAAATCGTGTTTTATCAACCTGATATTGTACTTATTGATTTTTTACTTCCTCAAAAAGATGGAATTGAAATTATACAAACTTCTAAAGCTTTAGGATATAGAGGAAAATTTATTATGATTTCCCAAGTGGAAGATGCACATATGATTTCAAAAGCTTATGAGAATGGAATTTTATTTTTTATTCATAAACCTCTCAATCAAATTGAAGCATTAAATGTTATTCAAGGAGTTTGTCATAATATTGAATTAGAAAGATCTGTAGCACTCATTAAAGATGCTGTTTTTCATATAGAAAAATCAAAACCAATAGAACCTCAATTTAATTGGAAAAAACAAATAGATGATATCTTTACAGATATAGGTATTATAGGTGAATTAGGATATAATGATTTAATTGAACTCATTAGTCAAGTGATTTCATATAATAAAAAAAATATTTCAGGAAGTTACCAATTGCAAGATATCTATCGTAAAATCGCTGAGAAAAAAAATATGATGTATAATTCTTCTGTCTATGCAAGAACAATTGAACAAAGAATCAGAAGAACGATTCTTAAGGCATTAGAGAATATTGCAACACTCGGTCATGATGATTATTATAACAATAAATTCATTGAATACAGCTCATCTTTATTTGACTTCAAACAAGTCAAGCAAGAAATTAGACATATACAAAACTCAAAAGAGGACAGAGGAAAAATTAGTGTAAAAAAGTTTATAGAAGGAATAGTTTCTAGATTGAATATTTAAAAAAATGAATTTAAAACTTCACTTTTATTAATAATATTGAATTGTAAAAAAATTCTTTGTAACTTATTGTAGCAACAAGTATTTTTTTGTAGCATACCCCTTATAATAAATACATAGAACTAATCTTATAAAATATTAGGAGGTATGCACATGGTACTAAAACTGGATATAATTCAATCGGTAGCCCTGGCAGTAATCATTTTATTCTTAGGACACGCAATCCGAAGAAAAGTAAATGTACTATCAAGATTTTGCATCCCCGCACCTGTAATCGGTGGTTTGATCTTTGCAATAACAGCTTTAATCTTAAAGCAAGCTAATATTTTAGAATTTGAAATCGATACCACTCTTCAAACTGTATTAATGACAGCATTTTTTACAACAGTAGGTTTTACAGCTAGTTTCAAATTATTGAAAAAAGGTGGACTTCAAGTTCTATTATTTTTACTCCTTGCAGTTATTTTAGTCTGTCTCCAAAATGTAATTGGTGTCAGCCTTGCAAAGGTTTTCCACCTAGATACTTTAATCGGACTTTCAACAGGATCTGTTCCTATGACAGGAGGACATGGAACTTCTGGTGGTTTTGGTCCTGTATTTGAAGAAGCAGGCGCTATCGGTGCTACGACAGTTGCTATGGCTTCTGCAACCTTTGGTTTAATTATGGGAAGTATGTTAGGAGGTCCTATTGCTAAAAGATTAATTGAAAAAAATAATCTTTTAACTTCTACAAACAAAAAAGCTAATGCAGAAGTTGCTTCGTCAGAAGAAAAGACTCAAGAATTAATTCCTAAAAATTTCTCTTTAGCTGCATCTCAAATTATTTTAGCAATGGGTATTGGTACAATTATTTCAATGTTTATACAAAAAACAGGTATGACTTTCCCACCTTATATAGGCGCTATGTTAGCAGCTGCTATTATAAGAAATATATCAGATTTTACTCATTCTTATAAAGTACCAACTATAGAAATCGATCTATTAGGAAGTATTGCATTATCTCTTTTCTTATCTATGGCTTTAATGGGATTAAAATTATGGCAATTGGCTGATCTAGCTGTCCCTATGCTAATCATGTTAATCGCTCAAACTGTACTCATGGCTTTCTTTGCATACTTTGTAACTTTCAATATTATGGGAAGAAATTATGATGCAGCAATTCTAGCAGGAGGTCATTGTGGATTTGGTATGGGTGCTACTCCAAATGCCATTGCAAATATGGAAGCTATTACAAGCAATTTTGGTCCAGCTCCAACTCCTTTCTTTGTTATTCCTCTTGTAGGAAGTTTATTTATCGACTTCTTTAATGGAGCAATCATTACCATATTCATGAATGTATTCCATTAAAAAATAATATCTTTACTTTATACATTATTTATGTCATGCGTTCAAAAAGATGGACTTGTTCCATCTTTTTTGCTTTGCATCAAAACTATTCCTTAATTTTTAAAGTATGCTTTCTATAATCATTGGAAATACTATTTTAGAGGTGATCATATGAAAAATTCTAAAAAATATATTTCTTTATTACTTATTATCTGCATTATTTTATTCTCTACATCTTGCACAAAAAAAGTTCAAAAACCTACACCTAAAAAAGAAAATGAACCAAAACCTCTTCCTACCGTCGTAAAAGAAATAGAAAAAGATACTTTAACCATTATGAATCAAACAGATATGATTCCTTATTTTCAAAGAGTCATAGTAGAAAAGAAAATAATAGAGGAAGAAAAAATACAAATAGAATCTGTAAAAAAAGAAGAGAAAAAAGATGAAAAAACAACAAATCAAGAAACTTCTAAAATAGTAGAGAAAGAACCAAAACCTATGACCATTGATGAAAGTATTTTAACAGATATTCTCAAAAAAGAGGATACAAACTCCTCTAAAGAAGCAAAACCTCCAAAGAATATTGATGAAACTTGGAAAAAAATCAATCAAACCATTCTGATGATTCATAATAAATGGAACGTATTAGAGCCTTTATTAGTAGCTCAAAGTGTTTCTCCTGATATTATTTCTGGATTTGAAGAAACACTCAATATGCTTACAACCTATGGAATCAACAAAGATTACATGAATACAATTACAACTACCAATCATTTAACTTCTTTTTTACCAAAATTTATGCCCTATTTTAAAATAGACATACCACCTGCTATCTATACATTAAAATTTCTAACAAGACATGCTGTTTTAAATGCCGCTATGGGTGATTATGTTTCGGCCCAAAAAAGTGTTGAAAAAATTCAAGAAACTTCTCAAAGTGTAAAATCTACATTAATTGAAAAAAAAGCTAAATCAACAGTAGATAAATTTGATGTATCTGTCATCAATTTATCTAAATCTATAGAAAAAAAAGATATGCATTTAATTAAAATTAACGGCAGTATCGTCATGAAAAATATTATGCTCATGATTGAAGATGTAACTAAATCTATGTAAAAATCAAGGGTACGTTTCTTGTGATTTGAAAATATAAATCATAAGCACCATACCCTTAATTTTTGCACATAAAAATATAGGAACAACTAAGAAAGGTCTTTAAGACTGTTGCCGCTTCTAAAGTCGGACTCAATCCTGAATTGTCGCTTTCTATGCTGTCCTATATAAACTTATTATCTCTCATAAAAAATATATTATGCATATATAAATTTACTAAAAAATAGGAGGTACTGCCGGAGTCATTCTTTTATGCTCAGAACGTGTATGTAATCTTTGTATGATTTCCTCATCTTCCTTTGGAATACTTTTACCCTCTAAGAATGCATCTATTTTATCATAAGTAGTTCCCATTTCGTTTTCGTCTGTTTGTCCTTCCCAAAGACCTGCTGATGGCGGACGATTAATTACACTTTCAGGAACACCCATATATTTTGCCCATTCATATACTTCTTTTTTTTGAAGATGTGCAATAGGTAAAATATCTACTCCTCCATCTCCATATTTTGTAAAATACCCTGTATAAATTTCAGCTGCATTATCTGTTCCAACCACTAAATAATTTAGTGTATTGGCTACACAATAAATTGAACTCATACGCAATCTAGCCCTAAGGTTTGCATCACTTAATTGTAGACTTTTTTCATTTCTTAATATATTTTTATTTCTCATAGTGCCTACAATATTATCTAACAAAATATCATGAACTGCACTTAGGTCTAATTCCACATATTCTATGTTACATCCTTGTGCAACTAATATAGCATCTTCTTTATCCTTTGGACTACTTTTACAAGGAAGAATTACACCTAAAGAATTTTTAGGAAATGCTTTTTTTATTAAATAGGCAACTACTGCTGAATCAATTCCTCCAGATATGCCTACAACAAGTCCATTGGTTTTTGATTCTTCTACTTGATTTTGAAGCCACTTTACTGTTTGATCAATCTTTTGTTGTATATCCTTATCCATTATAAGACCTTTCCTTTCTCTGGGTAATGAAAACCTTTACATCTAGATATTATACCACAAAACTCATATATATAAAGGCATAGTCTATAGACTATGCCTCAAAATCAAATAAATCTGTACTTAAATACCTTTCTCCATAATCTGGAGTAATCACAACTATTTTCTTTCCTGCTCCTAATTCTTTGGCCTTTTTGATAGCTCCATAAATAGCTGCTCCCGATGAAATACCTACCAAAATACCTTCTTCTTTAGCTGTTAGTCTCGCTGTTTGTAAAGCATCTTCATCTTCTACCTGAACAATTTCATCAATCACATCTGTATTTAAAATTTTAGGAATAAAACCTGCGCCTATTCCTTGAATTTTATGAGGTCCTGGATTTTGACCTGAAAGCACTGCTGAATTTTTAGGTTCAACTGCTACTACCTTTACTTCTTTCATTTCTTGTTTAAGTACTTCTCCAATTCCTGTAAGAGTACCTCCCGTTCCTACTGCAGATATAAACATATCAAAATCATTATCCATTTGCTCTAGAATCTCAAGAGCAGTAGTCTTTCTATGAGCTTGTGGGTTTGATGTATTTTCAAATTGTTGGGGCATAAAATAAGACGGATTTTGATTTACAATTTCATTTGCTCGATCAATAGCCCCTTTCATTCCTAAATTTCCATCTGTAAGCACAATTTCTGCACCAAATGCTTTTAAAAGCTTTCTTCTTTCTATACTCATAGTTTCTGGCATTACAAGTATTACTTTATATCCCTTTGAAGCTCCGATCATAGCAAGTCCTATTCCTGTATTTCCACTTGTAGGCTCTACTATTACAGAACCTTCTTTTAAATCTCCTTCCCTTTCAGCCACTTCAATCATATTAAGAGCTACTCTATCTTTTATACTACTTCCTGGATTAAAGGATTCAAGCTTCAAATAAATATCTGCATCATCTTTCCCAACAAGCTTATTTAACTTTATGATAGGTGTATTTCCTATCAATTCTATAATACTATTTGCTATTTTCATAACACGCCTCCAATTCATAGTTTTCTTATCGGAATTTATGTATTTATTTTATAATAGTTTTATAAATACGTCAATAGACTCATAAAATATTTTTAATCGCTCACACTATATAATATAGGTAATTTATTAATAATGATGTAGGTGAATTCATGAAAAAAAACTTATTTACTTTTAGATTTATTGTATTGGGTATTCTTACTGGTATACTCAATGGACTTTTTGGATCTGGTGGAGGTACTATATTAATTTTAGGGCTACTTTTTATACTAGATATTGATCAACATAAAGCTCATGCAACATCTATATCTGTAATTTTACCCCTTGCCATTGTCAGTGCTTATATATATCTAAGGAATGGTATGATTGCTTGGGATATTACAAAAAAAGTAATTTTAGGTGGGATTATTGGAGGATATATAGGCGCAAAACTTCTTTCTAAAATTCCTGAAAAATATCTTAGAAAAATATTTGCTTTATTTATGATTGTAGCCGCTGTAAGGATGGTGTTCTCATGTTAATATGTATAGGACTGTTATCTGGAATCATAGGAGGTATGGGGATTGGAGGTGGAACCATCTTGATTCCTTCTTTAATATTTTTTACTTCTCTTACACAACAACAAGCACAAAGTGTAAATCTCATCTCCTTTATTCCCGTAGCATCTGTTGCTCTAATCACTCATCTAAAAAACAAAAACGTTGAAACAAAATTGTCCCTTCCTTTAATAGGATTAGGAGTTATAGGTGCTATTTTAGGGTCTTTTTTAGCTATTCATCTTTCATCTATGCTTTTAAGAAAATTATTTGGAGTCTTTTTATTCTTAATGGGAATCTATGAATTTTTTTATAAAGATAAAAGTCGCAACTAATTTTACGACTTTTATCTTTCTCAATCCTTTAAGATCTCTCCTTTGAATTCGTTTAAATATAAAGTATTCTCGATTTTCGTCTCTCCTTTAGCACTCGTAAGATTTTGAATCATATGAATCAGTTCCTCACTTTTTTGCACTGGAGCATACACATGTATATTTACAGCTTCATCAAATATCGTATCTTTGATAATATAGCCTGCATTTAATATCTCATTTTGAACTTTTCCAAGCATTGTATAATCTATCCTTATCTTTATCAAATCATGAAGGACTTTCTCAATCACTTTTCCTTGTTCCATAACAAGCTTTGCTGTACTTGTATAAGCTCGAACTAGTCCTCCTGTTCCTAGTTTAATTCCGCCAAAATACCTTGTCACTACAATAGCAACATTTTTAATATCTTCTTTTTTTAACATATCTAATATAGGTACTCCTGCCGTTCCTGCTGGCTCTCCATCATCACTATATCTTTGTACCTCATTATTTTGTCCAATCATATAAATAGGTACATTATGAGTAGCACTTTTATGTATAGATTTTATTTCTTCAATAAACCTTATAGCATCTTCTTCATTTTCTACAGGCTTTATATATCCTATAAATCTTGACTTTTCAATCATATGTTCTATTTGAGCATATTGTAATATGGTTTTATATCTTTTAAGCATCCTATTCCTCCTTCACAAAATAATAAAAAATTTCGCATATTCCTACCGGAATTGCTCATGGCCTAAGCGGAATTCTTTCATTTCATTCATAATTTCCGTTGCTTAAAATTTGATGAAAATTTAACTTTCTAAAGTTATCCACCATTTATTCATTTATATAGTTTCCTAATAAATAAAAAAAAGTAGTTTAAACTACTCTTTTTTATTATACCATCATTTCTGCTCCTACCAAATCCTTATATTGTTCATAGGCAAGATATAACAAAGAATGATCTTGAGGGTATGTAATTTTTTCTAAAGCTTCATCTATGTTGAAAAATCCCACTTCTTTAAATTCTAGATCTTCATTTAATTGGCAATTTGTATCTAGGGCACGCATCAAATACCAAGTAATCTGATTGCAAACAGGTTTTTGTCTTGTTAATGAAAAAAATTCGTAACAAGTTTCTCCAACCGTCGAGATAATTGTTGCCTTTATACCCGTTTCTTCCATTACACGGTTTATGGCAACATCTCTTGAGAGATTCCCATTACGAATTACTCCTTTAGGTAATACCCATTCATCTTTTTCATTTCTTAAAAGCAAAACCTTTTCCTCAAAGAATACTACGCCTCCCGCGCAATTTCTAAAAAGCATGGGGCATGCCTCCCTTCATATTATATAACATTATCATATACTATATTTTTTTATTTTTCAAGACTATTCAGAAATTTTTATTTTTTCTTTAATAGTATTATATCTCTTTTATCACAAAACATGCATAATCTTTTCATAATTCAATTCTTTTTCACACATACTAATGAAGAATCCATTGGAGGTGATGATCATTCACATCATTTATCATTGTGTAGGAGGATGTCATTCTTCTTGTACTGCTGCTGCAATCCATTTAAATATGCTCCCTTTAGATCATATTCCAAAAGAATATGACCTTTTAAATGTTCCTTTTTTTGATGCTCTAGAAAAAACAGATGCAGGCAAAATTATTTATAGAGGTACCGATGAATGGGGAAATTCAATATACACATTAGGTAGGCAATTTGTTCCACATATTGTACTCTCTTCTATTCTTGATACATGGAAAATATTGGCGCCTTCTAGTGAAAAACTTCTCCTTGTGAATACTATCCCCTGTGTAAATACTCTTATGCGTATTGGAGGATTTTCTTCTAGAAGATTACATTGGGTAAGATTTGGTAGGCCTATCGTAGCAAAAGGCACTATACAGGCTTATAAAAATATTATGAAAGTAGTAGAGGAAACTAAAAAAATCATTCATTAGATTTTTTTAGTTTCCTCTCAATATGTTCAATGGCTTCATAAAATGCTTTTTTAACATAATCTTTTTCATTAGGATTATGAATCAATCTTTCTAATCTCATCTTAGATTGTTCATTTCCAATTTTGCCCAAAGCTTTTGCGGCATATTGACGTACTTGGGGTTTTTTATCCAATAAAGCTTTATGTAAATAAAAGATTCCTTTTTCATCTCCAAGTTTATACAAAGCTGAGCAAACCATTCTTCTTACATTTCCATGAGGATGGTTTATATCTTTGTATAAAATTTTAGACAATGGTAAAAGTCCTAGCTCTCCAATAATCCAAATTAAAACTGCTTTGTCTTCTGCATTATTAATTCTTTCATAGGAATAATAAATTTTTTTACCTAAATACTTTCTTTCATCTACTGACATATTTTCTATTAATTTAATTCTCTCATCTTTACTAGCCTCAAGCATTTTTTCTAAAATAGATTTTTCATAATCTTTTATTTGAAGCTGTTCTGTCTTTGCTAAAATAATTTCTTTTTTCACTTGTTCTTCGCTCATTCTTCTAATCTTAGCAATCAAATCAATGCTTTTTCCTTCTTTATATAAAAGATAAGTAATCCTATAATCTTTAGCAAAATCTATACCTTCCCATAGACTTGTGAGATCTTTCATATCTTTTACTCCTCTAAAATATATCCTTTGTACTTATTATAATCAGCAGGGCCTAAACAAGTTATAATATAAACTCCATCTTCTCTATATTCTCTTTGTTCTACCTTTGTTTTATCACAAAGATAAGATACGATTTGCCCTTGATCATAAGGAAGAAGCATTTGCACCTTTTTCATATGAAGAAATAACTTTTCTTTTATGAGATTTATAAGATCGTCCATTCCCAATCCTTTTAATGCAGACAGATGAATAGCATCTTCTCTTTGAAATAGCATTTTATCATCTATTTGATCTATCTTATTGAATACTAAAATAGTAGGTTTTTCTTTCACTTCTAATTCTTTTAAAACTTTCTCCGTTACCTCTAATTGCATATTAAAATCATCATTTGTAGCATCTACTACATGAATCAATAAATCTGCGTCCTGCGCTTCTTCTAATGTTGCTTTAAAAGCATTCACAAGCGCATGAGGAAGTTTACTTACAAATCCTACTGTATCAATCAAAATAAATTCTTCTTTAGTTGGAAGTATAATTTTTCTATGGGCTGTATCTAGTGTTGCAAAGAGCATATTTTTTACATATACTTCTTTTTCTTCTATAGTACCTGATATTTTCATAAATTCATTCATCAAAGTAGATTTTCCTGCATTAGTATATCCAACTAATGCTACTATGGGAATTTCATTTTTCTGTCTTTGTTTTCTTTGAATTTGCCTATTTTTCTTTACTTCTTCAAGCTCTTTTTTTATATCATGAATTCGACCTAATATATGTCTTCGATCTAATTCAAGTTTTTTCTCTCCTGGACCTCTTGCTCCTATCCCCGCACCTGTTTTAGATAAAGATTTTCCAAGTCCTACAAGTCTAGGTAATCTATATTGAAGTTGAGCCAATTCCACTTGTAGCTTTCCTTCTTTAGATTGAGCCCTTTGTGCAAATATATCTAAAATCAAAATGGTTCTATCAATGACTGTTACATTTATAGCCTCTTCAAGATTTCTAATTTGCGCACCTGAAAGTTCATCATTAAAAATGACCAAATTGGCATCCATCTCATCACAAAGGATTTTAATCTCCTCAACTTTTCCTTTTCCAATGTAAAAGGCCACATCCACTTTTTGTTTGTTTTGTATCATCTCATGAAGCACTTTTGCTCCTGCTGCTTGTGCCAATTCTTGTAATTCTTTCATTGAGCTTTCAATATTTATTTCTTTATTACTTCCTGTACTCATTCCTACTAATATAGCCTTTTGTTCTATAACTTCTAATATTTCATTCTCCATACAATCACCAACCTTATTTTGTTCTATCTCTTTATTATAAACGATTCTAAGAAGATCTTGCATATATTTTAAAAGAAAAAAGACCGAGATTTTATCTCGATCTTATAAAAAGGAACGAACCATTACAATTAAAATAGCTACAGGTCCTACATATTTTACTAAAAATGACCATATTCCAGCCCACTGAAATGAAATTTTTCCATTATTTCTCACTTCTTTTATAGCTTTTTCTGTTCCCCAAATCCAACCTACAAATATACACAACAAAAATCCTCCTAAAGGAAGCAATACATTACTTGCAATAAAATCAAATGTATCGAAAAATCCTCTCCCAGGTAAAATAGTAATATGCGACCATGGTCCAAAAGATAAAGTAGCTGGAATTCCTAATAAAAATATAATCAACGAAGTCAATAAAGTAGCAATCTTTCTATTTATCTTCCATTCATCTACTACATAAGCTACAATAACTTCTAGCATAGAAATAGAAGAAGATAAAGCAGCAAACAATACAAGTAAGAAAAACATTACTTCAAAAATAGATCCTAAGGGCATCTTTGCAAAAACTGCTGGAAAAGTAACAAATATAAGCCCCGGTCCTGAAGATGGATCAAATCCAAAGGCAAATACTGCTGGAAGTACTGCAAGTCCAGCTAAAATTGCAACTCCCGTGTCAATAAGGGGAATAATAATAGAACTTTGTGGAATATTAGAGTCTTTTCCTAAATAGCTTCCATAGGTAATCATACATCCCATTCCTAAACTTAAAGAAAAAAATACTTGTCCTAATGCATCTAATACTACACCTATTGTAACTTTAGAAAAGTCAGGAACTAATAAATATTTAATACCCTCACTAGCTCCAGGAAGAGTCATAGAACGAATAGCTAATATTATAATAATAACAAAAAGTCCTGGCATAAAAATCTTATTAGACTTTTCAATTCCTCCTCCTACTCCACCTAATACAATGAGTAAAGTAGCAAGCATAAAAAGTCCATGAAACAAAATTGGTTCCGTTGTCCCTGTAATCAATTTTTCAAACATCATTCCAAGAGCTTGTCCATCTGTAACATGTAAAGCTCCTGTGAAAGACTTCATAGTATAATTAATAACCCATCCTCCAATTACACTATAAAATGAGAGAATTAAAAAAGCGGCCACCACACCTAAGCTGCCTACCCATGCCCAGCTTTTTCTTATTTTTCTATATGCACCTATTGCATTGAGTTGAGTCGCTCTTCCTAATGTAATTTCTGCAAGCATCAATGTAAAACCTACTAAAAATAGTATAATAAAATAAATGAGTACAAAAGCTCCTCCACCGTTTTTTCCTGCTATATATGGAAATTTCCATAGATTTCCCAATCCTACTGCCGATCCAGCAGCTGCCAAAATAAATCCAAGCTTAGATCCCCATTGTTCTCTTGGTTGTCCTTCATTTACATTTGACATCTTATTCCTCCTTTTTCTATTTGGAAAATCTTTTATAATTATCCTTGCAATTTTTAGACATTTTTCGACTTGCATTGATATATTATATTATACGAATTATATTTTTTCAATATGCAATAAAATATTTTCAACTTCCAATTTATTCAATTATATGATTTTTTAAAAATTAATACAAAGCTCTCATTCCACTTAAATAAGAATGAGAGCTTTTATTTTTATAATCTTCATTATTTTCCCATACCATTTGGAGCTAAATTTAGCATTTGATCTTTTGGTACAAAAATATAATTTTCTGGAACTTTTCCTACAATAACAGTTTCTGCAACAGGTACAGAAGTTTGAACCATTGCCGCTTTTGAAGAAAAAGGAACAATAATTCTCACTTGTGTCTTTACTACAAGATAAATTTTATGTCTTGTTTGGTTAATACCAGAATGTTCAAATTCCGTTTTAAAATTTACATTGACCATTCCAATGGGAGTAACATTGATATTAATCCTTGGCCCATATTTTGCAAGAATTTGACTTCCAAACACCGTCCCTAAAGGAACACTTACATTAGATGTTTTAATTTGACGAATATTGTCTTGAACCGTCAAAGCTACTTCGGAGGCAATTTTATTCATCATAATAGTATTGGCCTGCATCATAGTCACATTTCCTTCATTATCTGTTCTTATAGAAATTAAATCCTGATATTTAATTTCCTCAGAAATTTTAGAATTTATTGATTCATTAATAGCTCTTGTTGCAATCTCTCTTGCTTTTACCTCTGCTATTGCTAAAAAAGCAGGCTTAATTTTTGTATCAATTAATAAGAATCCATATATAAGTACTAAAAAAATAAGTATGATACTTATAAACGCTTTTAAGCTGCTTTTTATTTTTCTTTGACCATATCTTCTATAACGCAAAAAATCACCCCCTTCTTATATAAATATGATAAAGGTAGGTGATTTAGTTACAATTTTAATTTGGTTTGTATTTAATACGCAATATAAGAAGTATACGTATTTACTTCAATATGTTTCTATTATTCTTATATGAATTCTGTTACTTTATCTATAAAGAGTATGCCATCTAAATGATCAATTTCATGGCATAAACACTTTGCTAAATCGCCTTCTCCAGTTATAGTAAATTTCATTCCTTTTTCATTCAATGCTTTTACTTTCACCCTTTTAGGTCTTATTAGTTTGCCCCATTTATTTGGAATGCTCAAGCACCCTTCTACAACCTTTTGCTTTCCTTCAATTTCAACTATTTCTGGATTGATCAGATATATGATCCCCTCACCCATATCTATTACAACAACTCTTTTTAAAACACCAACCTGTGGTGCTGCTAGCGCGGCTCCATTTTCTGTATTATGCAATGTTTCTTCCATATCTTTAAGTAAAGTTAAAGTTCTATCATCAATCTTTTCTACCTGTCTACATTTTTTTCTTAATATATCATCGCCTAAAATTCGAATATTCCTTAATGCCATTTGATAAACCTCCATTTTCAAAGATTATTCTTTTTATCATTTACCCACCTATCTTGTTATTGAACAAGAAATTACTATTATGTAACATGTATTTATAATATCTTAATATTACAAATAACGCAGCTATACTATTAGACCAAATTTTATTATTTCTCAATTGTATTTTTAACTTCAAGACTCTTATCTTAAGCTTACATATACAAAAACTATTTTCTTGCTTTCCTTAATTAACAATCTATTATATTCCCTCACCCAATCCTGTTAAAAATTCAGAAACAGCTATATATGATATATGTATCTACTTATAATAGAATTTCCTACAATAATTATAGTTGCTAGTATAATTTTAAAGCATCCTATTTTTTCATGATAAACAACAAACTTTCCTTCTTCATCCCATTTTGTTTTTCCTCTATCAATTAATCTATTATACGATTTAATATTAGTGATAATTGTAACAAAAGGGATCATTAATCCTTCTCCATAAAGTAGTACAAAGCTCCCCCTTTTCAAGGCTTCTATAAACAGTAATCTATTTCCATTAGTATCACGAATATGTATCTTAAAAATCCACTTACCTAAAGTATATCCACATTTCGATAGTAACAAAGCTTCTATAAAAACCCAAATCGTGTAACTTAATAAACTATTAATAGTCCCCCAAGCAAATGAACTGATCCATTTTGTAATTGGTGATGAAATACGCAATTCAATATATCTAACAATTGTTAACCATATCATAATATCAATTGTACGTGCCCAAAACCTTACCCATGGTCGTATTTGGCTACATTCTTCATCATCAGTTAAACCCTTTCTGATTAAATTACCTCGTTTAGCAATTTTTTTATATGTAATTTCATTGTCAGCTTCTAGTAAAGAAATTGTATCATTAGATATATTTTTATTTGCTACAGTATCTAAAACCCCATTAAAGTTTGTTTTTATAGTATTTTCATTCATCCCAACTGAAGTCATTTCAATTAGACAGTATGCCATATACTTTTCTTTTCCAAGTTGTTGCAGTTGCCTGTTATTAATGTAAAAACCTAACCATTCGTCCCATTCACAATATTTTACTATAATCTTTTCTCCAGTTTTAATATCCTCACAAAATACTGTATCATCATCCACATCTATAAAAATCCTTATTTTGTCCTGTTGTTTTGGTATTATTGTAAGTAGCCTATCAAAAATAATATAATAATTATTGATACTTTCTTGAATATTAGGGTAAAGTTCAATGATTGCCTTCTCTAGGTCTTCATATTCAATACAATCAATAACATATTTTAGCGTAGTATTTTTAGCCTCCCATATGTTTTTACCATACCTTCCTACTAACTCATTTTTTGCTATTTCAATAACTTCTTCCTCATAATCACCATATTCAATAAAAACTATATTTCTAAGCTTATCATCGTTTAAAGTACTCATCTTTTCCTTTATTCTTTCTATATCAACTGTCACCATTTATTCCCCTCACTCTATTTAAAAAATTAATAGGCATGCTCAGTAGAATACATTTAAACTTCCATTCAATCAAATACATAAAGAAAACTTTAGTATTGTTCTTGATAATATTTTACATATTTTTCTATTATATTCTATAAAGCCACAATCTTTCCCTTTAAATTTAGCCAAGTTTATATGCTTGTCCATCTATCCCTCCATAAAAAAGCAACCCATTTTCAATCAACCCCATAGCGCACCCTAATCCTAAAAGTAACCATTAACTCACAGACGGGTCTACCTCTGCTATCGCTATAAATGCTTTCAAGCTACCTTTGGTTTTCCTACGGCGGTATCTCCTATAACGCAAAAATCACCCCCCTTCTTATATCAATATGATAAAGGTAGGTGATTTAATGATTATTTATAGAGAAAATATATTTTTACCACCAATACAACTATTACATAGCATGTATATTATATTTATAAGGCAGTTATTTTTTATACATTTCTAATTCTACTAAATCTATAATAACTCCTGCATTTCTCAAAAAATCTAATCCCAATAATCCGTTTACTCGCTCTTGTGGATCTATTTCTCCAAAATCTATATTCATATCTTTCAATGATATATCTTCACATTCTATCTTATCTATTCTCTTTCTAACCGAGTAACACACTTTTCCACCATATCCAGATGCTTTTACGATTTTGTCTTCAGCAGATAAACCAATTTCCATTTCTTCTAAATACTTCGGGTCTATAATTGTATGATATGCTCCCGTATCTACTATCATATCCTTTACTTCTACTGATTTTCCTTGATGTAATAGATTTATTGTTATATATAATAATCCGTCCTTAAGCCTTAATCTTATCATACTATATACCCCTTCTTATTCCTACGTTCTTTACTATCTCTATTATAATTTTTTCATTTTTTGTACTGTAAACTATTTGATTACCCTTCCCCTTAAAAAATTCTTCCATAGCTTCATTTTCATCAGTAATTACTTTTATAAATGCTACCTCATCAACATACTCTTTTCCGTTTTCAATGTGGGATTCTAAAATTTGAATCTTTACAAATTGATCTGGGCACATTTCTCTTACCTCTTGCCACTTCAATAGAATCTCTCCTTCCTTAGTTATATTTATTTTAATTATATCACTGATAAATCAAAATATCCTCACAATTCTAAACTGATATATACACGCTTTCCCTTCAATTATCTCTGCTTGTCCATTCCTCCCCATAAAAAATCACCCTCTTCATATATAAATATGTTTCATAGGGGTGATTTAGTGATTATTGATCATAAAAACATGAAAATTTATTTCATACTATTTACAATTCTTCTTTGATAGCATATCCCATTGATGTATACCCTTTTAATCTTCCATAATTTAAATCCATACATTTCTATTCCTAGGACCATCGAATTCACAAAAGTATACACTCTGCCAAGTCCCTAAAATAGGCTTTCCCTTATTTATAATGATCATCTTTTCTGCACCCATATAGGAAGATTTTAAATGGACATGAGAATTCCCCTCAAAATGTTTATACTCTTCTTCTTTATTTTCATCCCAATGAATATCTTTATAAGCACCATTATTGACCCACCCAAAAGCAAAAATTCCTTTTGATTCACCCCCTAACCTAATAAGGTAACATCTAGCCCCTTCATTAAATTTCTTTCTAGTGCCACAACTCCATCTCGTAACACATGCCCCTGTTTTTTCAATACTATCAATAGCTTCTTTGATAGTTCTCCAGTTCCATATCTTAGGATTATATGTTAATAAAAACACTTCCGAACTCCTAGTGTTTTTAAACATATATGGTTCTTTACCTTGTCCGATTTCTTCTATTAACAACATAGCATTTATAAAGTCATTAATAATAGCATAATAAATTTCAGCTGTCACTTCATCATTATAAAGATCATTACGTTTTATTTTATGATAAACAACCCAATCTTTATTTTTGTATTTAAGTGTCTCATGTTGAAATCTGTTAACAAATTCATCTCGTCTAGCATACTTCGAATTTTTATCATCCTTAAGACCTCGATATAATCTACTTATTGCTCCTTTTTCTGCAAGGCTACTAATATTCTTTACAATATAAACATAGTTTTCATCTACTAAGCAATCTGATAATTCAACCTGAAAACTGAATGTACCAAATTTCTCGTTATTATTGCCTAGGAAATCTCGAAATATATGAAACTCCTCTACTTTATCTTTAAAATTTAAACTTAAAGTTTATGTTAAAGTTCTCCTTTTACTTTAGGTCAAGCCTTAATAATTACATTAGCATAAATTCCTGCTAGTCCAAATATCTTATAGTATGTACCAAAACCATGCTGTAAGGGATGTGATATTATGGCTAATAAAATTACGTTGACAGATGAAATAAAAAAATATCTAAAGAAGCTCGTGGATCAAAATCCACCACTTACCACAAATAGAATCAAAATCATGTTCAACAAAGAATTTGATAAGAATTATGCACGTCAAACAATTGTTAATAAAATTAGAGAAGTTTGTAAAAAGAAATGTAATACACCTAGAAAAGAAGATATGGGAATAGATAAAAATACTGATTATAAAAATCACAATTCCATTCTTGATGGTCAAGTAAAAATGATATTTGATGAAAACAACAACGGTTATCTTTCTGATCCATTAAAAGATACCTCTCAGAAAAGTACAAAGAAAAAGGCTTCTATGAAAAGTAATACTGATCATATTATGAATTACCTACTTACCCTAGATAAAAACATAAAACCACTGGATTCTAAAATGAATAAAATTGTCAACTTCATTAATAAATTCGAAGAAGAAAATTCTCCAGAAAAGCTCAAACAGTTTTCAGATGTTTTTATTAGAATCTATGCAGGAACTAGAAATAAAGATTCTGTAAATATTAATGCTGAAATTAAGCAACGGGTTATGAAAGAAATGGAAAAGATTTATAAGATTAGGAAAAACCAGTCATTGGCTATTAATACGGCTTTGTTAGTTGCTTTGTATAATCCGCAAGATAGAGGTAATCAAGATAAGAATGAAAAGTAGACAGAAAAAACATAAAAAAGTTCTCGCATATGCTTTATCTTTTTAAAGCTACTCGAAAGGCATTGCATAATATATCCATTTAAATAAAATTTGTATATCCCTTTACTACAGTAAAGAGGTCTGAAAAAATTTATGATAATGTAAAAACAACATATCACTTAATACTTATACAATATGTCGCTTTCAAATCAATCAAAATAAAAATATGATTTTTAAAATTACATTCTATCCTTTTATTTTCAATTATCTTGTAGATTTTACTCAAGGCAATACAATAGTAATTTTGTAGCATACCAGTTTTTTTAAAATTGATTAGATTTATATATCACTTGTTATTCTAAAAAAGATATTTCCTGTTTGAGATGCATGTCTTCTTTTTCTCACTAGCATGGATACAAAATCTATTCTTCCTTCTAAAACTGTCATCAAATCTGCTCCGTCCATTAATAAAATCGTACTTCTACTGCTTGAAAGAATATTTACTGCATCCTTTGCAAAACCATTTATTGATAAGAATAGACCAAGCGTGTTATCAAGTTTTCTTTCAACTTTTCCTTTGAAACTATTTAGTTCACTAAGATCTGGTAATTTATTTGTCCATTTTGCTTCAAAAAGATAGTCGGTTCCTTCTAATGAAAATGCTCCATCTACTTGTTCGCCTATGTTCTTAAATGAAGATTTTGGATCTAGATCAAATAATGAAAATAACTCATACATTATTCTCTCTAATTCATAGCCTCTATTTTGATGATTGTCTGTTGCAAAAAGACTACAATAATAATTCTTAATTTCATCAAGTTTTTTTAAAATAGCTTTATTAGAAGAAAATTTCTCCATAGCTTCCTTTCTTCGTTGTGCTATCAATTCTTCTTCTTTTATTTTTTCATCATGTGCCTCTACTAGTTCTTTTAAGGATTGAACAGCTCTTGTTGCTATTTCAGCCTTTTTCTTTCCATCTTCAAGATTTTCTAGATGTATAAAATTATCCATTTGACATACTTCATACATCAAACGTCTTATATCTCCTAAATGATGTTGCTGATCTTTGCATAAAATATTAACAACATCTGAAACAATTTGTCTTTTGTAGTTTCCTAAATTAACTCTATTAATGATGCCTTGATCGTTTATACAATTACGTAAAAATGATTCTAAATCACTTTTATACCAAAAAATAACACACAATGCTTCTTTTAATCTGTATATTGCTGTTGCCGATAACTGTTTTGCCATAATTATCACTCCCTTTAAAGCTACCACCATCTACACTTAGCATTTTCATGGTATTCATATTGAATACATTTCTCATACACAATACAATTTTATATCACATCGATATGGAAAATTTTATAATTCAAAACAAGTTGTTAAAGAATAATTTAAACTATAGTTTAAAAGTTCCTAGTGATTGAGGAGCTTTTATATACAACTAATTTTCAATTATGTTGGATTTGCTATTTACCTGTATCATACATAATTATATTTTTTGCATTATCTGATATCTTTTAAAAATTATATTCTTCTTTAAACTCATTTTTCTTTACTATCATATCCATTTTCTTATACTTGCTTTTTAAATATTCTGCTGTATATTCTAATTCTGGAAATATATAATCTTTCCTAATTCCCAATTTTCCTACTGAATTTAGAAGTTTTTCTTTAATCTCTTTTGGAATAATAATTTCAATAAAGTTTTGTTCTAAATCTCTTTCACAGACATCATGTAATGAATCAGCATATTTGATAAGCGACGGCAATTTAGCATCATTAGATGTATACATACTAACACCTTCTTTATCTGTAATAATACTATCTGTATCATAATTATACAATCCATTTGCAAATAATAAGAAAATAGATTCTTGTCTCTTTTCTCTTTCCGTAATATAATTTGGTCTAACAAAAAATATATTGTTAGTTCCGTAAACCAATTGTATATATGTATAAAAATATCCCAAATCAGATACTAAATTAAAATCTAGTTTTTTATAAATAGAACACACTTGTTTTATATAATCATTCATATTATCGTTGCCGTATGGCAAAGCTATATATATTTTTCCATCAACATCATAACCATTCGTATCACAGCATGCAAAATATAATGCAATTAAGGGATTCATTGTAAAATCCAGTAGTCTTGTAGGCAATCCATAATGTTGCATTTTAGCAATTATATTGAAATCATCCATATTTTTGAATTCATCTGGTCTTAATTCCAAAAAATCAAAAATCATTCTGCTCTCATAAAATACTAAATTATTAAATCCTAAACTTGGCTCAAGCTTCCACTCTTTGTTCGTTACTCCTCTATACAAAAAATTTTTCGCTAAATTAAATCTGTCTTGTTGTTTTTCTGTTTCACACATATTAATAATTTTAAGATAATCATAAATATTATCAATATGTAGTTGTTTCTTCATACCAGTTGTTTTACTTCCCTCTCTCAGAAAATCTGATAACATATTTTTTTTCATAAAAAAATCGTAATAGTCTTTTAAAAATGAACCTAACATTTTTGCTTCTCTCCTAACCTCTATACGCTATCTCCCATTAAATATTCTATAATCTCCACATGTTATTTTTATAGTGCAAGAAAGTTTGAAAATATTTGAATTACAATAATTAAAACTGATGTGATCCCTACTAACATTGGTATCATAGCTTGTTCTTCTCTTCCAGACTGTTTTAGTATTGAATTCAACATAGTCATCAATGTACTGATTGCTATAACTTTAAAAATCAATTTTAAATTTATAGTAGTCGGATCTAAAGAACGTATTTGAGGTTGAATCCAAATAAGTGTTAGTGATAATAAAATTAAAAAAATTGATCCTGAATATAGTTTGTTTGTATTTTTATTTTTTTCTTCATTAATGGATTTAACGCCTAAGATTCTGCCACTTACATCTATATTTTCACTTAATTTATTAGTCATAAATTTTATTTTAAAGCTATCTTTAGAATTCAATAAAGTTGGTAATATTTCAATATTATTTTGATTTACTAATAAATCTACCTTTAAATCCTTAGGGGCAATGCCTTCTGTACTTTTTGTCAGTACACTAACATTCTCATCTAATTTTATTAGAATATTTTTATAGAAATCATCAGCTTTAATAGGGATATTCCCAGAATTATAAAAATGTATTTCTATTAAGTGAGGAGATTCTATTTCTTGTCCATTAAACAATATTTTTATCTGGTCAGTAAGTTCATCTTGTTCATTTAATATATTTGTTATTGAAATAACTTTATACTTCAAAATTTTGCTTTTGCTTTCCATAAAATATATAAAAATAGGTATTAATATAGTAGCTAATAAAGTTAAAATACTAATCATGTTTGGTGTTAAAATGCTCTCTACCGTCTTCATTTGTATCCCTCTTTTTCATAGATAACTTATCAATACATATTTTACCATATAATTATTAGATACCAAGAGATTTCATTCTATAATAAAATCATTTCTTATATAAGTCATTTTTTCTTGCAATTTTTGTATTAAGCCTTCATTTTATACCATATATATAATATTATACCATTTTTTACTCTTCAACAACTATAAACCTTATCCTATAATAACTTCTTTTTGCCTATGCTTGTCCTCTCCTACCTCATAAAAAAAATCAATCCATCCCATAACACACCCTCACCTTAAAACTAACCATTAACTCACAGACGGGTTTACTTCTGCTATTGCTAAAAAAGCAGGCTTAATTTTTTTATCAATTACTAAAGATCCATATATAAGTACTAAAAAAATAAGTATGATACTTATAAACGCTTTTAAGCTGCCTTTCATTTTTTTATGACAGTATCTTCTATAACGCAAAAAATCACCCCCTTCTTATATAAATATGTTCCATAGGGGGTGATTTAGTTACAATTTTAATTTAGTTTGTATTTGATACCCAATATAAGAAGATAAAATTATTTAAAGAATCCTTACTGCACATAATTCTACTACTACGTCTTAATTCAAGAAAAGAAAGAGGTTTGTCCACCCATCATATGTAAAAAATCAGCATGTCTACTATCTATAAAAAATTTGATATAAAAATTAAAAACTATAGAACATACAAAGTGCTTTATGATTTATTTAAAGTAGCCTCAACAGCTGTATGTATTGCTTTATACAGCTTATCACTTACAAGTTTAAATTCATCTTCCCTTCCAAGCTGATGTGCAGAATATGGTGGTGAATCATTCCACGATCCCATTCCTCCAAAAGGCCACTTGATATTCACTAACAGCTGCTCTATATCAAATTCTTCATCATTCTTCATTCTTTCCAAATGTTCTTTTCCACTATAGAAAAATTTAGACCAATGCTCTTCTTTAATTTCTAGAGCAAAGTTACCAATCCTTAGATAGCATTCAATAAGATTATCAATTGCTTCATTATGATCCACATCTTCTAAGATGAATTTTTCATTAATTTTTTGTATCATATGATATTGAACATCCCAGTTCTTTTCATTATATTCGAATACATTTCTCCACACTTCATAGTAGCCGTTATAAATACATATCATAAATTGACCACTTACTCCATTTGCGAATGCTGATAAATTCCTATCATCTGCATTTACTACTAATTTAGCATACACTCTTTTGCAATTTCTTACTTTTAAATACTCGTACCATTCCATTAACGATCTTGCAACGACTTTTATCTTATTCTCCCTAAATAATTTACTTATAAAAGAATTATCTACAGTCGTTTTAAAAAGAACACTCTTTATGTATTTTTCATCTTCATATTTATCAATCTTCTTATTTTTTAGAGACTTATTTGATGAATCAATAACTTTAATTAAATGATACAATTGACCATTCATAATACCCTCCATTAATAAAGTATTTCGCATAACTTGTGTTGCTCACGACATTACTATCGTGAATACTTACTATACAAGAATTTAAAATTTCACCTTGTAAATCTATTCATTTTTTTCAATCTCCTGTTGTATAACGTCTCACATTACCTATATTTCAGCTACTTAGGCATATCTTGCTTAGTTACTGGAAGATGTGCAGTTCAGCTCTAGCAGCCTTTTCTACTGCACAAATAACAATTTATTGTTACGTGACATTTATATATATCTATGTCATAGAAAATATAACTGCTCCACCGGAGCCTAATATTGCAAATTTATTTCCTGAATTCGAAAAACCACATTTTATCCATCCATCTAATTCTTTAATATCAATCATATATGTCTTATCTAAATATTCCCTTGATGAAGCATTATTCTCAAAAACATTATTAATTATTACTGATGCACGAGGCCACCATGGATAGATAACTTCAATGTTCCAACCATCATTATTTATATGTATACCATCCCCTGAATTTAATCCAAAAATATTAATCACCTCATTAGAAGATGGCTTCTTAAATCTTAGATAATCGTTAGATAAATTTTTACTAACTATTTGATAATCATAAATAACATCACTAACTTCACCATTTAATGGATTATTAATACTATAAGCATAGTCAGATATAAGGAAAAAATTATCATCCTTATCCCATCCACCTGCAATAATTCCAGCACCACGAATATATACTCTCTTACTCCACGGTAATGGTGGTAAGCCCGGCACCATTGTTTTTGCCTTGTTTAGAAGTTTCAATTCAAAGTCTGTTCGTATTTCATTAACTTTAAACTGATTATTATTTTTTATCCCAAACATAAAATTGACCTTCTTTCTCTGATAATGTCTCATAACATCTCTCATGCTTTTCAATGATATATCTTCGCATTCTATCTTATCTATTCTCTTTCTAACTGAGTAACACACTTTTCCACCATATCCAGATGCTTTTACGATTTTATCTTTGATTACCCTTCCCCTTAAAAAATTCTTCCATAGCTTCATTTTCATCAGTAATTGCTTTTATAAATGCTACCTCATCAACATACTCTTTTCCGTTTTCAATGTGGGATTCTAAAATTTCAATCTTTACAAATTGATCTGGGCACATTTCTCTTACCTCTTGCCACTTCAATAGAATCTCTCTTTCCTTAGTTATATTTATTATGATTATATCACTGATAAATCAAAATATCCTCACAATTCCAGACTAATATATACAAGCTTTCACTTCAATTACCTCTGCTTGTCCCCCATCTCTCATAAAAAAAATCACCCTCTTCTTATATAAATATATTTCTTAGGGGTGATTTAGTTACAATTTTAGTTTAGTTTGATTCCATACGTAATATAAGAATGATATGTCTTAAATAAAACTAAAGATTATACTCATTTACGTCAACCTATTTTTCAAACGCAACACATCCTACTAAATAAGGATGGTCAACAATTATTGCATTCTTTTCCTTACGAATCAACCATAAAATATATGCATCTCCACCTCCACATAAAATATGGAATGCACCAAACATAGCAAAAAAATAATTTCCTAATACTAATCCAATAATATATGTCAATAACCCTACAACAATAGTGGGCATTGCACATCCTAAAGCATAGTTTTTAAATGCAAGCCCTTCACTACAACAACAATATGGTGTAAGTGTTGACCAATCTACCCCAAATCCTATAGCCCCCCACTTTTTTTTACAAAAAACTGCCCATGTAATTCCATGAATCAATTCATGTACAACAATTCCTATAAGTACAATAATCCAAAATCCTATATCTAATCTCGTATACTTATAATTTTCTCCATAAATTGCGAAAAATAATAAATAGCATACTACAAAAATTGGTGCTGTAGTTACCAATACCATAACATTCGCTTTTAAAGTACTCACACTTAAATCCTTTTCTTTATATCCTTGTTCAAGCAATTCTTCACGAACTCTATTAAATTCTTCTAAACGTTTGATTTGAACATCTGTTAAATTCTTCTTATCCTTTGATATTTTACTTTTATTTTCCATTTTTATATTATTCTCCTAGTATGCATTTATATTTGATTCTAAATCTATGTTCTTCGCATAATTCTACTACTACGTCTTCATTCAAGAAAAGCATATATCAATCTATCTAAATTTACTGAGGTTTTTTAGTTAATCTATCATGTACTCTCTCTTTGGGGTCTATTTCACCAAAATCTATCTTTATATCTTTCAATGATAATCTCCACATTCTATCTTATCTATTCTCTTTTTAACTGTGTAACACACTTTTTTTCCATATCCAGATGCAGTTTATATTCAATAATCATTATAAGAATAATGTGTTTCAATATCATGATTATAAACCAAAGATAATTATGATCATATGAAAAACCCATGACTAAAAGTTGTATTCAAAATACTTCTTAACAAAATTAGCCATAGGGTGTCTATCATTTTCTTGTCCTATATAATCTAAATCAAAATCATAAAAATACAAATATGCTATACTTTTTTTCTCTTCAGATGTTCCAATCATGCCAAAAGATTTTGGAAATTCTGTCTTACTTTTTTCATGATCAGCTACCACTTTAAAAGTATAGCTATTTATTGAAAACTCATATTCAGGAATAATATCTTTCACTTTATCTTCTAAAAAAGTATAGTTTTCTTCCAATTTATCTTTTTCGCTCTCATATGTTTTATCATCATATTTCACAATAAGAGCAACTGAATCAGATTCAAATAGAAACATTGTTTTATGAGTATATTTATATGCAATATTCTCATATTTAGGTAAATCATCAAGATTGGGCATAATGTCTTTGGCATTTGTATCAATTGTAGTACCACTATTAAGATACTTTTCAATATTTGCGCTTGACTTGTCACAGCCAGTCATACAAAGAATAAAAGTAATCCATATAATCATCAAATATTTTTTCCTCACTTGAAATCACTTCTCCCAAAATAAAATCAGTTTCCTTCTTTAATCATAGTAATATATAATAGCATTATAACTTGGTTACTATTAGCAATCAAGTATTTATATGGGCACAATAGATAAAATCATATAGAATATGATTTTTAATAATAAAAGGAATGTGCTTTCACTTAAAGAAAGCACATTCCTTTTATATACTAAATATCTAAGTTATTATACATAATCAAAATCATCTGGTACATCAAACCATTTACCTTTTCCTAAATGAAGGATAAAACAAATGGCCGCCATTATCAAGTAACCTATCATAAATGTAGATTTAAAAAATATACCTAAAGATGCACTATGAATAAATCCAAATAACGAAAGAACAGCTCCTGCTAAGGCTGTAAGTCCAGCCTTGTCTAACTGTCTATCAATGATAAAAACAGTCAAAGTCCCAAGAAGGATGCCTATAATAATAGCCCCTGCCTTCACTTCTGCAACTCCATTCCACATGACTCCCGAAGCTGCTAATCTTTGGGTTACTTCTGTACCATAACCTACAACCCCTGAAGATAGCGTCTCAGTCCATATATCTGAAAGACCTACTGCTCCAGTAACTTGCGTAAATAAAAAGTCTGCAATAGGTGGAACCATGGCTATACCAATTCCAGCATAATGTTTTTCATCACACACTCTAAATGCTTGAGATAGCATAACAATCGAACACCATAAATATGTAATTGCTGCAATAGCCGGTGGAATTAAGGCGCTAAAGAATGTAAAGAGTCCAAAAACTCCTGCAATGGCAAGTAAAATTCCACCTACCCATGAAAAGCCTATATTGGCTCCTGCTTTTTTTAGCCCTGCATGTCCAAGCCAAACCGTATTTGGTACAACTCCACCAAACAAAGCAGAAATCATCGTACATATACCGTCTGCAAATTGTGTATCTCTTACACTATAGTTATCTCCTGCAGCATTTGCTGCTTCTACATTATCCATGGTTTCAATAAAATTATAAATTTCAATAGGAATAATAATCGTTAAATAAGGTATCACTATAGCAAAGCCATTTATAAGAGCCTCTATAGAATTAACAGGATTGGGTACATAAAAACCAATACCTGAGAAGTCAATATGAGTACGTCCAATGGCTAACGCATAAACAATTCCTCCTACAATAGCTACAGCAAAGGGTGGAATTCTTTTAGGAAACAAATATCCTCCAAAAACACCAATCATCCCTACTAATAAAACGGGAAGTCCTATAATTGGATCTCCAAATAAATCAAATACACCTTGAGTAGCCATCCAAATAAAACCAATTCCTGCTACTGTTCCTAAAAGAGCTGCTCGTGGAATTCTCTTTTTTAGCCACGGTCCGATAAAACCACCGCAAAACTCAATTACTCCTCCTATAAAGCATGCTGCAACAGCAGCAGACCATGCAAGTTCTGGATCATTAATAGAATAATGAAGCGGCATAATCACCCCATATAAAATAACAAACATAGCAGGTGTAGATACACCAGATGGCAATGCTGTCACATCTGTTCTTCCTTCTTTTTTAGATAATTTGTAGGCCGTATATGCATAATATAAACAACTTACTAAAAGTCCCATAGACATACCTGGAATTACTCGTCCATAGACAATTTTATCAGGCCAGCCTAACACTCCTGAAAGAGTAGCGATTACAATAATATAATTTACAATATTGTTTGTAAGAATATACGTAAGTCCACCTATATCTCCTCTGTTAAACCATGTCAACCTCTTTTCAGTTTTTATCATCCTTGCTACCTCCACTAATCTATTTATGCTTCAATATCTATAAATTCGAATTTTATTACATCAAATAGTCCCATATCTGTCAGCTTGATCTCTGGAATAACTGCTAAAGACATAAAACAAAGTGTCATTACAGGTTCAACATCTAGGTTTACCTTAAGAATATCGTAAGCTACCTTATGAATATTTGTAAGCTTTTCATCTACCCACTCACCTTTTTGATCACTCATGAGACCTGCTATTGGCATAGGCATATTTTCTAATATTTTTTCATCCTTTACAAGTACAATGCCTCCACCTTGTTCAATTAGCTTGTCTACTGCAAATGCCATATCTGTATCATTTACACCTACTACAATAATATTGTGAGAATCGTGAGCTACTGAAAGTGCAATAGCTCCTTCTTTTATCCCATAATCCTTTAATAATCCCAAAGCTACATTGCCCGTGTTTTGATGACGCTCAACTACTGCTACCTTAGCAATATCTATATTTGAATCATATACAAATTCATCTTTTTCATCTCGTTTGATGACTTCTATTTCTTTACTGGTAACTACACCACCTGGTAGAATCTTAATCACATGGGCTTTCTCAGAATTAATCTTTAGTCTTAATTTTTCTTTAGAAAAATCCTTTACATGAAAGCTTCCCTTTGTTTGAGATATATCATGATAAGTAATAGGTAATATATACTCACCCTTTGTTGCTACTTCTTGTCCTTTAATAAATACTCTTTGCACATTAAAATCCTTAAGATCATCTATCAATACTATATCTGCTCTTAATCCTGGTACAATAGCACCTCGGTCCTCTAACCCAAAACATTCAGCTGCATTTAAACTAGCCATTTGAATCCCAATAATCGGATCAACTTCTTCTATACACATGCGCAAGTGATGATCTAAATGCCCTACGCTTAAAATCGTCTTTGGCTGGCAATCATCTGCACAAAGGATACAACGTCTACTATTTAGTGGAGTTACTCCTTTGAGTAATTCTTTCAGATTATGACAAGCTGATCCTTGACGAAGCAATACATACATCCCTCTAGAAATCCTATCATGCATTTCCTCTACCGTAGCACATTCATGATCTGTATGGATTCTAGCTGCTGCATAAGCATTCAAATCCTTTCCTGATACGCCTGGACTATGTCCATCGATTAATTTTTTTTCATTTTTTGCCACTAACAATTTATCTAATACACCATCTTCTGCACCGATTACTCCTGGAAAATCCATAAATTCTCCTAATCCAAGAATTTTTTCATGCTTGATAGAATCTTTCATATCTTGCGCATGAATAGATGCTCCTGAATGTTCAAAAGGTGTTGCAGGTACACAAGAGGGTAACATCCATTGAATATCTAAAGCAGTGCCTTTAGATGCTTCTATCATATAATTTACTCCCTTAAGACCACATACATTAGTGATTTCATGAGGATCTGCAATAATTGTAGTTGTCCCATGAGGAACAATGAGTCTTCCTAGCTCCTCAGGACTCACATAAGAAGATTCCACATGAATATGACTATCAATAAAGCCTGGTGCTGCATATTGTCCCTTTGCATCTATTTCCTTAACCCCTTCATATTTTCCAACACCTGCAATCAATCCTTCACATAAAGCAATATCCCCTTCAACAATGGATGCATTATATACATCTACTACTTTACAGTTCTTGATCACTAAATCTGCTGGTATTCTTCCTGCTGCAATATCTATAAGCTTTTTTAATTGTTTTTTTTCCATCTACTACAACCCCTTACTCTATTTATCTTCTATCAATTCAATAATTGGATCAAATGTAGTTAATGCTATACAATCAACAGGTCCTACATCTGTAATCGCATAGTCAGGAATTGCTGTAATGGGTAAGAAAAACATATACATAAGAGGCTCTGGTAAATTACAACCGAGTTGATTGGCTGCCTTTGTCAATAATTTTTCACGATAAGCTATTTCTGCTGCATCTAAGTCACTGGCAATACCTCCTACAGGCAATGAAAGAAATTCTACAATCTTACCGTCTGCAACAACTACTTGTCCTCCTCCATTTTCTATAAGATGATTTACTGCTATAGACATATCTGAAGCATCTGCTCCCATGACAATGATATTATTATCATCTGGTGCTGCTGATGATGCCATTGCACCTTTTTTTAGATTCCATCCTGAACAAAATGCTAAAGATTTGTTTCCATTACGACCAAAACGTTCAAGAACTGAAACCATCAGCACATCTTTCTGTGTATCTGGTAATACAACAAAATCTTTTACCTGAAGGGTTGCATCTTTTCTTTTACGTACAAAAGGACCTTTTACATCCATAGATAAAACCTTGGCTTGTCCATTTTTTATGTCTACCTTATACTCAAAGTCCTCTTTTGTTGTCTTAGCACATTTTAACGCACTGCTAAGAACACTGCTTCTTGCTGGTGCCTCTAGATTATATGTAAGCTTTCCATTTTGTGCAACAAGACGACCATTTGTAATGACTCCATCTACACGGAAAGTTTTTGGACTATCTACTAAAAGAATATCTGCTATTTTTCCTGGTGTAATAGAACCTACCAAATGATCTATTCTATAAGCTTCTGCACTATTAATTGTAGCCATCTGGATAGCTGTCATAGGTTCTACCCCTTCTGCAATGGCCAAGCGAACAACATTATCTAAATGTCCCTTTTCTAATATATCTGTTGCTGTTACATCATCTGTACAAAAACTTACACGTCGTGCGAGAGCAGGATTCACTTCTGTAACAGCTCTTATATTCTCCTTAAGAAAATGTGTAACAGATGACTCTCTAATCAACATATGCATTCCATTACGCATCTTTTCTACCACTTCTTCATGATCGTAGCTTTCATGATCTAATCTTATACCTGCACAGAGATAACCATTTAACTCTTTGCCTCTTGCCATGGGTGCACATCCAAATATAGGAAGTCGATTCTTATTAGCTTGTTCAATTGCTCCTAATGTATCTTCATCTTCTACTTGTACAGATTCTCTTACAGTTTCCCAAACACCAAAACATTCTGGCCATTGTTGTACTACTGAATGAACTTCTTCATTAAAATTAAAGGAAACAGTAGATTGTGGAAATGTATAAGGTGTTTTATAGGGTGCACCCCAAAAAACTTTTAGTGGACTTTTCTTTACTTCTTGAAAAACTTCCTTCAAACCTTCTAGTCCAGAAACGGAAATATACTCATCTAAACCTGAAATAATACTTGTTGTTCCACAAGGTACTACAGCTTTAGCAAAGCTTGTCATGCTTAGCTTGCTACATTCACTATGTATGTGTCCATCAATCAAACCTGGTACCAAATATTTTCCTGTAGCATCAATTGTTTGAGTGTTTGGACCTATATAATCCGCTACATCTCCAATGGCTACGATTGTATCTTCGTAAATGGCCACATCTCCTTGATAAATTTCACTAGACATCACATTGACTAAATTCCCATGAAGAACAACAGTATCTGCTGGTATAATACTTCTACCCGCACGAATCAGTTTTTTTAAGTTTTCCTTGTTTTTTTTCATACAAATACCTCCAATATATAAATTTATATAATTTGAGATATTCCGGCCAATCATGGCAAATCAGGTTTCCCGTCCTGCAGTTTTTATCTCGACGAATTTGTATTACTTAAAAAACATAAATGTATGATGTTTGATCATATAATAACATATTTTTTCCAAAAAATATACACTATTTTGTTGGTTTTGAAAACTTTTTTTCGAATTTTGTAAAAAATGTTCGTGATTTTTTCTTCTACTCCTCTTTCTATCCTTTAAATCTTTAAGAAAAACAAGAGTAAAATAACACAAAAATCACCCCATTCTAATATAAAGGGGTGATTTAATTACAATTTTATAATCCACAAGACTTCTAAAATTATAGAAGTCATAAGAACAATTGCACACCAATTATTTTCATTAACCCAACCAATTATTTGTATAAGCCACGATTCCCAATATAGCACCAATCAATCCAGCAATTATAACATTTAGAAGAGCTTTTTGATCATTCTTTTTTAAATCAGAAGATTTCTCTTTTTTCATGTTTATTTGTCCCCTCTCATAAATTTATATAAATAGCTCTAGAATAATCTATAAATTTTATATCCAATATAATAAAAAACCTCTCTTCCCAAAAATAATAATTTACTTTTTAGGCTTATATACTTGCTTGTAGGTGTAGGAGAAGAAATTGCTATGATTATAAACATTTTTTTTGCCGTAACTTTCATATCATCCTCCTACAAATGTATACATATAAAATCATCCCCTTCATCTAAAACTATTTAGGGGATGATTGATTATCTGTATCCTCTTAAAAGTGGTTATATATTTCTATATTCGCTTATTTATATAAACACTCTCTTGTAATAGGTATCTGATTATTCAAACCCTTAGTAAATAAAAATTGATGTACATCTATACTTCCATGATGAAAAGATGCAGCGCACCCATTTAGATACATCCTCCACATTCTGATAAATCTTTCATCATACATATTTCGTACTTGGTCTATATTTTCTTCAAAATTTTTTGCCCAATGCTTAAGTGTCTTAAAATAATGTAATCTTAAACTTTCCATATCAATCAGATGAAGATTATAATTAGGCATCATCCATACTAATTCTCTTATAGAAGGAATATATCCACCAGGGAATATATATTTTTTAATCCAATTATTTACTTCGCTTTCTATTTGTCCTGTTATACAATGTAGCAAAGAAATTCCTTCATTTCTAAGAAGTCTATACACAGCTTTCATATATGTATCTAGATTTGCTCTCCCAACATGTTCAATCATTCCTACACTCACAACTCTATGGAATTTCTCTTTGGACTCTACCAATTCTCTATAATCCATAAGCTTTACATCTACTAATTGTTCCAGATTTTCTTTCTTTATTCTCTCTTTTGTTTTTTTATATTGTTCTTCACTTAAAGTAATACCTAACGCTTCTACACCATACTTTTTAGCAGCCTCTATAATAAGCCATCCCCATCCACTGCCTATATCCAACAATCTTTGACCTTTTTTCAATTGTAATTTCTTTAGTATATAATGAATTTTATTCATTTGAGCTTCATATAAAGAATCCTCTTCTGTCTTAAAATACCCACAAGAATAACTCATGGTTTCATCAAGCCATAGCTTGTAAAAATCATTTCCTAGATCATAATGATAATGAATATCCTTCTTTTGTTGAGATATAGAAGTCCCTACATCTTTACGCATTCTCTTTATAATTTTTGATTCATTCAAAAAACTTTGTTTATTTTTATAAACAGCTTCTAATACTTCTCTTATATTTCCTAAAAAATCAATATCTCCATCCATATACGCCTCTCCAAAAGCTAAATAAGAATCCTCTAAAATCTTTTTCTTAGAAATAGCTTTGTGAAACACAATTGTAAATTTAGATTCATCTTTTCCATATTTTCGTCTATCTTGATCCCAATATTCTACTGTAAATGTTTCATTAGATAATCTTTTAAAAAATTGATCCATAAAAAATTTTTCTACACCCATTACTTCATCCCCTTTATTTCATTGGTGTAAATTATTACCATATATATTGTATCATTCTCTTAAAAGGGAATCAAATAAGGATTTACAAACTATCTTCTATTGAATTTACACCTAAAACATCCTCTTCTTCATCCAATACAAAAACATAATTTTTTATGCCATCAAAATGATCTAAACACCATTTACCTTCTTTATTCTTTATAAAAAAATTTTTTCTATGATAGCTTTCATTTATATGTATTTTCCCTCTTTCCTCTATAATTAACTGTTTACTTAACACTTTTCCTTTTCTATCTTTTTTAATCTCAATATAAGCATTTTCAACATAGGAATCTTTAGCAAAGATACTTGGTATATACACTTCTTTTTTTGCAAATAACTCATGCTCCTTTTCAAATATCAAATCTTCATAAAAATCCTCAATGATATGTCTAGCTATTTTCCCATTAAAAGACTCTATAAAATCTTCTTTGCTTTCAATGTAATCTGGTACTACAAGTAAATTTTTTTCATTGCTATCTTTTAAATTCCTATTGAAATCATCTAAAGCTTGGTATGCTTCTTTTAAAATTATGGTAGATTGATCTTTATTGATGAGTACCTTTTCATACTGATATTCTGTTAGATAATAAATTCCTGCAAATATATTAAATGCGAACAATAACATAATCATAATTCGTCGCCATGTTTCCTTTTTCATGTCAATCTACTCCTCATTCGTATTTTTTCATTCTGTATATCCTTATTGTACAATATTTATTTATATTTTGGAATATTTTGTATATATCAAAAACAATCTTTTTATATAAAAATCACCCCTTCATGTAAAACTACATACATTAGGAGTGATTTTGACAAATGAACTATTCTTTATTTAAATTTATTAAACTCTTCTTCTGTAAAAGCAAAATATTCCTTTCTTACATGATCTAAAAATTTTTCATATTCTTCTCTTTGTTTTATATCCAATTGATTTGCATAAAGATTTACCATCAAATCATGAACAACATAGTCTTCACTCATATCTACAAAATCAGGATCTTTTGCCCATGTAATTTGACTATCTTCTCCTCTTGATATAATTCCATATAATACATGAACACCATCTACGGTAACTGTCATATATCTTTCCTTTTTTTCTGATAAATGTCTTTCTAGTCTTCTGTGAGTTACTAGCTGTTCATAAGGATTATTTCTACCAAAATACATTCCTCTTAACATAACGCCTCTTTGAATGGCATCATTTAATGCTTTTGAAATATCATTGATTTCTTCTTCCCATATAGAAAGTACAATGCGTCTTTTTGCATCATGAATCAATAAATTTAAAAAATCAATAATCTTATTTCTTCCTTGAATCACTATTAATTTATGATCATTTTCCTCTTTCAAATAAACTTTTTTGGAGTATTCTTCAATATGATGAAATATACTATCAAAATTATTTTTAAACTTTCCAATGAATAATTTTGGATCTAAAGGTTTATAAACACTCATAGTATCTTCCCTTTGTTCAAATACTAATTGTTTATTCTTTAAGCTTTCTAATACTTCATAGATTCTTGACCTGGGAATACCAGATATTTTGCTTAATGTATATCCATTGACTGGATATTCTTCCAAAAGACTTAAATATGCCTTTGCTTCATATTCTGTTAATCCTAAATTTTTTAAATCTTCAACAATCAATAGAGCATCATTCATATTATACCCACCTCTATCTTTATCCTGTGTGAACTAAAATAACTATAAATGTTACAAAAATTGATCCTAATATAGGTATTATTATACCACCTTTACGCCATACATATATAGCTGCAAATCCAATTCCTAATATAGATGCTTGTGGTATATTAGGAGTCGTATAAAATACATCAGGAATTAGAAGTGCTCCTAAAGCTGTATATGGAATTAATTTTAAAAATTTATTTAACTTAGTAGGTATTTTTTCTTTAGAAAGGATAAAAAATGGAATCAATTTAGGTATATACGTAACGATCATCATTCCTACAATCAATAGAATATAATTATTCATCTCCATTCACTTCCTCCTCTTTTAATAAACATGAACCTAATAAAGATACAGAAATAATACTTACTATTAAAGTCCATCCTTGTGGTAAAGTTGTTAATTTTTTCAATAACGTGTTGACAAATCCTGATAAACCAATTAAAAATGTAATTAATTTAGACTTTTTAGCTTCTGGTATTAAAATAGCTATAAACATAGCATACAAAGCTATGCCCATACTATCTTTTATATTTTCAGGCAATATTCCTCCTAACCAGTACCCCACAATTGTACCTGTTACCCAAGAAAAATATCCCAAAAACTGTAATGGCAGCATAAACTCTTTTGTAATTTCTTCGCACTTAAATGATGCTATTGAAAAAATTTCATCTGTTACACCAAATGCAATAAGTGGAATCCATTTTTTAATAGCATCTGTCATCTTTGTAGCAAGTGATGCACTCATTAAAAAATAACGGAAATTTACTAATAAAGTAGTCACTACAATTTCTCCTATTCCTACCCCTAAAGTCAATAAATTTAAAGCTATAAATTGACTTGCTCCTCCAAACACAAAAACAGATAGTAAAAAACTATCCTTCATAGAGATCCCTACTGTCTTTGACAAAATTCCAAATGCCATAGCGATTGGAAAATATCCTATAAAAATAGGTACTCCTGCCATAAACCCATCTCTTCGGCTTAGCTTTTTTATGCATTGTGCTTGCATATAGTCCCCCCACCTCTTTAAATAATCAAGTAGTTACTGTAGTAGTTACTACTTGCTAGTAGTTATTATAGTAACTACTAGCAAAATTGTCAATATAAATTCAATAAACATAGTTTAAAATTTTGTAAATAGACAGAATATTTTATTTTATGTATTTAACAATTGCTATCTATCCCAATCTCATCTTAACAATGATCATTTATTAACACAAAAAATCACCCCCTGTATATAAAAGCATTTAGGGGATGATTTAATGAGTTATTTTTGTTTTATAACAATTTTCTGTCCTTCTTCAATCCACTGCACATGATAATTAAAATTCTCTGTTATAAATCTCAATGGTACAAATACGCGATCATTTATGATTTTAGGTTTCATAGGCATTTTAAAAGGCTGATTATTCATATAAGCATTATTTGAATCAACAAACATTTGCATTGTTGTATCACTATTTTTTAGTAAGACTGCTTGTATTTCTGGTTGCCATTTAATTTCTACCCCTAAAGATTCAAAAACACCTCTTAAAGGAACAAACGTCCTTCCATTTTCAATAATCGGTAACACATCTAAAGTAATTTTTTCAGTTTCTCCAGATTTACTTCTATATAAATATGGCGAATCCATCTGTAAAGATATCTGATAAAGATTTGATTCCTTTTCATCTATATACGGTATCTTATCTTTTACTATTTCTTGTTTATATTCTTGTACTTCTAATTTCAAAGAAACATCTTTAAAAAACTCTGTATTTTCTTTACTCTTTATATTTAATGATATATTCCCATTGTCTGTTACCTGAACATAAAGTGGAATATAAAAATATACAGGTATATCTTCATCTTCTTTTCCTCTATTAATTGTTAGTTCAACTGTTTGATCATCTATTTTCTTCATAGAAACAATTTTTGCATCAGATACATTTTTTATAATAGAATTTTTTATACTCTTTTCTAAATTACATTCATTGTTATCTACCCATTTTGAATGATTTAAAGTTAATATAAACGTTTTATTATCTGACCCAAAATTTTTCTCTATAGGTTCTTGAAGCGTTAGCCATACAGGATTATTTTTTCCAAAAATATGTCCAATAGATACAGTAGGATGCTCGCTAGAACCTTTTCCTATGGCTAATGCATACTTATATGTACCACTTGATATGAAAGTATCTGAATCAATCTTAACCATAATATCTCCTGCATTTTTAACTTTGGAATAAAGAGGAATTTTAAAATTAGCTTTTTCATTAGTGGATACACTTTCTCTATTGATGGTCACTTCTAATCTTTTAGAAGACCTTCTTGTTATTTTCATTTTTGCACCAGGAGTACTCATTTGTAACCCATCATATACCATATTTCTTACCGTAATAGGATCATCATTCTCAAACCATTCTGCATTCTCTAATATAAGATCGATTCGTTGATCTTCTGATCCAAATTCATTTTCGTGTTTTTCTTCAATAGTTAATATCGGTGCATAACGGTCTTTAAATTCCCAATCATCCTTTACATGTGGAATTCTATCCACATGATTCTCTGATGCTGCAAAAGAAAAACTACTAAATATCAACATACAAATAATTATAGTAATCAAATTTTTCTTCATTATAAACACCATCCCTTTCCTATTTAGCTTTTTCATAGCATAATCTTTGACTATTTGCATACATCTACCCACTGGGCATCTGTGATTTCTTTTAATTCTTCTGGGGTCACTTTTATAGAAGAATTGATAGATCCTGCTGCTGGATAAACATATTCAAAAGCTTTTAATGAACAATCTAGATATATATCTAAAGGATTTGCCAAGCCAAAAGGACAAACTCCTCCCACTGGATGCCCTGTTATTTCGAAAACTTCATCTGCTTTTAACATAGAACATTTTGTTTTAAAAGTATCCTTATATTTTCTATTGTCAATCTTTGCATCTCCTTTTGTAACAATCAAAATGCTTCTCTCTTTTAATTTAAAAGCCATGGTTTTGGCAATCAGCTCTGGTTCTATTCCATGAGCCTTTGCTGCTAATTCTACTGTTGCAGTACTTTCATCCATCTCATATATTTTAAATTTTAAATTTTTTTCCTCAAAAAATTTTTTAACACTCTCCAATGACATGTCCTTCATCTCCTTAAGTTTTTGTATATGCTTATTTTACAAATTATACCCTGCCATAAATCCTTCATGTACTGCATGATAGATTCTTCCTACTGTATTTGCATCTCCTATAACTTTTACATGATTAAAATTTTTCTTGATCTCTTCTACTATTGTATCATTAGGCTTGACTCCCATAGATAAAACTACATGATCTATCTCCTTTTGAACGATTTTATCCTCAATGATATTTCTAATCATTATTTTTCCATCTATTATTTTTTCTAATTTATGATTTGGAATCATCTCTACATTATATTTTTTTAATCTTTTAATCATATCTAACCGATTGGGGGTATAGATTCCTTGTCCAATTTTATGAAGCATTTCAATAATAAAAACTTGATTTCCTCTTTTCCCTAAAAATTCTCCTACTTCAAGTCCACTCATTCCTGAACCTATAATAGCAATTTTTTTATTTTTTAATTCTATTTCTTCTTTTAATATTTCTTCTATCGTATAAACATTTTCTTTGTCTATTCCTTCTATATTATATTTTAGAGACATTCCTCCTGTAGCGATACATACTGCATAGAGATTTAACTTTTTAATATTTTGCAAAGTAGCTTTTGTGTTTAATTTTATTGGAATATGAAGTCTTTTCATTTCATTTGTCATATAATCTATAAGCCATGTAATCTTTTCTTTATGTGGAGGTTTATTGGCCAACTGAAGCTGTCCTCCTATTTTGTCTTTCATTTCAAATAATACAAGTTCAAATCCTCTTAAAGATAAAACCTTAGCAGCTTCTATTCCAGATGGACCTGCCCCTATAACTGCTACTACTCTTTTTTGTCCATCTTTTTTTATATTTAAGTATTTTGTTTCTTTTCCAGCCATAGGATTGACTGCACACTCCATCCTTTTTCCATGTAGTACAGATTCAATACAATGAAGACAAGAAATGCAAGGTCTTATAGGAATTTTGGAATTAAATTTTAGTTTATGTACCCAATAAGGATCTGCAATCAACCCTCTTCCTAAAGCTACAAAATCAACGACTCCTTCTTTTAAAACTTTCTCTGCAAAGGATGGCTTTCTAATCACCATAGCTCCAATTACAGGAATATGTACTTGCTCTTTTACTGCTTTGATCAAAGACTTTCTCCATCCTTGGGGATAAGAAATAGGTTCAATGATTGTATTGGTAGTAGCATAAACTCCAGAAGATACATTGATAGCATCTATTCCTAAACTCTCTAGATATTTAGAAATCTTTACTCCTTCTTTTATATCAATACCTTCTTCATATATTCCAAATTCGTGTAAAAACTCATCTACAGATATTCTCACACTCATTGGATAATCCACTCCACAATTTTCTTTAATTCCTTTTATGATCTCCGTAATAAACCTCATACGATTTTCAAAACTTCCTCCATATACATCTTTTCTTTTATTTGTATATGGACTTAAAAATTGGTTAATTAAATAACCATGAGCACCATGTAATTCGACTCCATCCATACCAATAGTTTTCAGTCTTACGGCTCCTTTTACAAAATCCTTTACTATATTTTTTATCTCTTCTATAGAGAGTTCTCTTGGTTCTTCTCTACAAGCTATACAAGCAATTGGACTTGGAGCAACTACTTGCCTTCCTCCATTGAGTGATGAAAAAGTTTGTCTCCCTGGATGGGCTATTTGAGCAAATACCCTTGTATCATATTTATGAACTCTATCTACTAGCTTTTTCAAATATTTCATATTTCCATCATGAGCTATAGATAATTGATTAGCTTCAATAGTACCATGCTCATCATTTATTTTTAATGCTCCTAACATAATCAGTCCTACTCCACCCTTTGCTCTTTCCTCATAGTAAGCAATGGTCTCATGAGTTGGATTTCCATTTTTATCTCCTAATCCTACACTCATTGGAGACATAACTACTCTATTTTTTACAAAAACATTCCCTATCTTTCCTTTTGAAAATATATTTTCATATTTCAAAATCTATCCACCTTCTTTTTGTGCTGATTGATGTATTCAAATAAAATATATACAATACTTAAACATTTTCTTTTTGACGAATACCAATGCCCATGATTATAAAATTTATCATCCATATTTTTCATAATACATTTAATCTACATTATTTCACATCTATCTTATTTTTAAAAGACCCTATAATCATAATATAAAGGATTTCTCCATATTTTATAGAATTCTTATTCATAAACCATTAAGGACGGTGATTGAATGTATTCTATCAAAGAAGTAGATGAATTAAAAATTACAACTCTTGTAGAAAATCAAGCACCATTTTCTTCTCCATTGCTTGCTCAACATGGCCTTTCTTTTTTATTAGATATTGTTTCTAATGATACAAAGAAAAGAATTTTATTTGATGTAGGACCATCCTCTCAAACTCTGCTTTATAATATGAAACTACTTCAAATAGATCCTAAAAGTATAGATATGATTTATTTGTCTCATTGTCATTATGATCATACAACAGGACTTGTAGGGATTTTAAAAGAAATGGACAAGGAAACTCCTATCATCGCTCATCCTTCTTTATTTAGAGATACTTATTCTTCTAAACCTTTTATTCATAGTATAGGTATATCTTATGAAAATAGAAAAGAAGAAATAGTAAAATATAAAGGAAAACTTGTATTAGTTAACAAACCTTTTTCACTCATGGAAGGAGTTCTATCTACTGGTGAAATAACAAGAACTACAGATTTTGAAAAAAATTATCCAAATATGTATAAAATTGATGATGGTGAACTTGTTCCTGATATTATGTTAGATGATCAATCTCTCATCATCAATATAAAAGATAAAGGCCTTGTCATTATCTCTGGATGTAGTCATTCAGGAATTGTAAATATTATTCATCATGCTATAAACATTACAAATATTTCTCATATTTATGGAATCATAGGAGGTCTTCATCTTGCTTCATCTAATATGGAAACCCTTGAAAAAACAGTAGATGCTCTGACAAATACAAATATTGAATGTCTTTATGCAGGTCATTGTACTGGATTTAATGCTCTTTCAAATTTATCTCAATCCTTTGGAGATAAATTTGAACCTTTATCTGTTGGAAAGGAAATAAAAATAGGAAAAAAGTAGTCATTCTACTCTTTTCCTATTTTTCTAAATTTATCGTATCTTTCATTTAAAAGTAATGTATGATCTAGTTTAAATAAATCATCAATTTCTTTTACAATGTATTCTTTCATTTGATTCGCTACAAAATCTATATCTTTATGAGCTCCTCCTAAAGGTTCTTCAATTACATGATCAATCACTTTTAAATCTAATAGATCTTTTGCCGTAAGCTTCATCATATCTGCTGCTTTTTCAGCTAGTGATGAATCCTTCCAAAGAATACTTGAAAGTCCTTCTGGAGATATAACAGAATAAATGGAATTCTCAAGCATACATACTCGATCTCCTACCCCTAATGCCAATGCTCCTCCACTTCCACCTTCTCCTATAACAATACAAATGATAGGAGTTTTTAATTGACTCATTTTTAGTATATTGATGGCTATTGCTTCTCCTTGCCCTCTTTCTTCTGCTTCTATTCCACAATAAGCTCCTGGGGTATCTATAAATGTAATAATAGGTCTTTTAAATTTTTCTGCTTGCTTCATAAGTCTTAAAGCTTTTCTATACCCTTCTGGATGAGCCATTCCAAAATTTCTTTGAATATTTTCATTTGTATCTTTTCCTTTTTGATGACCTATGATGGTAACGGGTATGTGATCAATCATTCCGATTCCACCAATAATTGCAGAATCATCTTTATAAAATCGATCTCCATGAAGTTCCATAAAGGATGATGTAATTTTTTGTATATAATCTAAAGTAGTAGGTCTTTTAGGCATTCTTGCAATTTTTACTCTCTGCCAAGGATTTAGATTAGAATAAGCATCTTTTTTCATTTGAATTAATTTATCTTTTAAAATATCTATTTCATTAGAAAGATTGATTTCATTTTCTTTTGAGAAATTTTCTAACTCTACAATTTTTGATTCTAGTTCTAAAATAGGCTTTTCAAAGTCTAGGATACTATTCATGATCTTCACCTCCTACTTTATGAATGAATAATATGTCATACAAAACTTTCTTCATATCTTTTCTATGAACAATTTCATCCACAAATCCCTTTTCCTTTAAAAACTCAGATCTTTGAAACCCATCTGGAAGCTTTTGTCTTATGGTTTGCTCAATAACTCTTGGTCCTGCAAAGCCTACCAACGCTTTAGGTTCTGCTAATATAATATCTCCAAGCATAGCAAAGCTTGCTGTTACTCCTCCAGTAGTAGGGTCTGTTAAAACAGGTATATACAATAACCCTTCCTCTCCTAATCTTCCCAATGCAGCAGAAGTCTTTGCCATCTGCATCAAAGACAATATGCCTTCTTGCATTCTTGCACCCCCTGATGCACAAAATATGACTACAGGAAGTCTTTGAGCTATAGCTTTTTCAATAGCTCTTGTAATTTTTTCACCTACTACACATCCCATACTTCCCATCATAAAATTTGAATTCATGGCACAAATAATAAGAGATAATTCATTTATTTTTCCTTCTCCTGTAATAACACCTTCTGATTCATTGCTTTTTTCCTTCGCACTTTTAACTTTTTCTTCATATCCTTCAAATTTTAGTGGATCAAAGCTCATCATATCTTTGTCATATTCTATAAAGCTATTTTCATCTAATAAAGCTTTGATTCTCTCTCTTGGGCCTATTCTAAAATGCTCTCCACAAATAGGACAAGTATATAAATTATTTTTTATATCTTCTTTTGATATTTTTTTTAAGCAACCCTTGCACTTTATAAAAGCTTCATCTTCTAATTCTTCTTGTATATTCTCAACAGGCTTTTTTATAGGCATACTTATCTTTTTTCCCTCTTCATTTTCATATAAATGAACAGTTGCATACTTTTTTTTTCGAAATAAATCTTGTAACATATTCTAATCTCCCCTATACCAATACTACTTCATCATTTCTTTTCCGATAAAAGAAGTATCTATTTCATTTTTTAAGAACTTCTCATGATTTAAAATTTTTCTTTGAAAATCTATATTTGTATGAATTCCTAAAATAACCGTTTCATCTAGCGCTCTTTTCATTCTACAAATAGCTTCTTGTCTATCTTTTCCCCAAACAATTAATTTTCCAATCATAGAATCATAAGTAGATGGAATTTTGTATCCACTATAAATATGACTATCCATACGAATTCCATTTCCTCCTGGAATAAAATAATCTGTAATCACACCAGGAGAAGGAGCAAAATTGTTATTTGTATCTTCTGCATTGATTCTACATTCTATAGCATGACCATTTATTTTGATGTCTTCTTGGGTAAAAGTTAATTTTTCTCCATCAGCAATTTTGATTTGCTCTTTAATAAGATCTATTCCTGTAATATATTCTGTAATCGGGTGTTCTACTTGAATTCTTGTATTCATTTCTATAAAATAATAATTTTTATGCTTATCTAACAAAAATTCAATAGTTCCTGCACTTACATACTCCACAGCTTTAGCTGCTTTTATAGCCATATCTCCCATTTCTTTTCTAAGTGAATCATCAATTAAACTACAAGGAGCTTCCTCTAACACCTTTTGATTTCTTCTTTGAAGTGAACAATCTCTTTCTCCTAAATGAACCACATTTTTATGTTCATCTGCTAAAATTTGAAACTCTATATGTCTTGGCTCTTCAATATATTTTTCTATATACATAGAATCATCATCAAAAGCAGCTTTGGATTCTGATTTTGCCATGTTGAAAAAATTTATAAAATCTTTTTCATCATAAACAAGTCTCATTCCTCTTCCACCACCGCCACTAACAGCTTTAATCATCACAGGAAATCCAATCTCTTTAGCTACTTCTAAAGCTTTATAAGGATCATTTGTAGCATCCTTTGATCCTGGAACAACAGGTACACCTGCTTGTATCATTGTTTTTCTAGCTTCTGCTTTATCTCCCATTCTTTTTATATGTTCTTCTCTAGGTCCTATAAGCTTAATCCCATATTCCTTACACATTTTCGCAAGTTGAATACTTTCTGATAAAAATCCATATCCAGGATGAATAGCTTCTGCTTTTGTAATGATTGCTGCACTAATAATATTTTTTATATTTAAATAGCTTTTAGAAGAAATAGCAGGACCTATACATATAGCCTCATCTGCCATATGTACATGAAGGGAATCTTCATCAATTTGTGAATGCACTGCTACTGTTTTTATTCCTAATTCTTTACATGCTCGAATAATTCTTAGAGCAATCTCTCCTCTATTGGCAATTAATATCTTTTGAAACATAATTTTACCTCCTAATCCTCATAAGAGGTTGTCCATATTCTACAAGATCTTCATTTTTAACTAATATTTCTACTATTTGCCCCTCTTCTTCACTCTGAATTTCATTCATAATCTTCATAGCTTCTATAATACAAAGAGGCTCTCCTTTTGTTACAGTATCTCCTACACTTACAAATGGATCTGCATCTGGGCTTGGACTCATATAAACTACTCCCACAATAGGAGATTTTACAATATATGTATCATCTGTATTGATTTCTATTTTTTCATCCTCTTCTACAGATGGATTCATTTGAGTTTTTACTTCTTGCATTTCATTTGTTTTATAAGTACAATCCACATCTATACCTTTTGAAATACTAATTTTAATATCTTTTTGTTCTATATCTACCTTTTGAATACTTGTTTTGTCTATAGTCAATAATAATTCTTTTATATCTTGAATATTCATAGATCTGCCTCCTAGGTTTTACTTGGTTTTATTATCTGGTACTAATATATGGTGCTATTATATCATATAAAACCATTTAAAATCAATTTTACAAATTTATAGAATGAATGACCTAATTTCATTTTTTTCATTCATTTCATTTTATTTCTAGAGTCAGTATAAATTTTAATTGTTTTCTTCATAAAAAAAACAAGAGATTTCTCTCTTGCCAGACTGCTGACAAACTATCTTTTAGCAAAGTCATAAAAACAAGGAACATTTATTGAGAATTTAGTGACGTTTTTTATGACTTTGTCTACAAACTCACAAGACATTTCTCTCTTGCCCTCATTTGTCTTGATATAATGTTATAGTTCTTCCAAAATATTTTTCTTCTCCTGTATCTCCATCAAATACCTTGCTATACAAAACTCCATTTATATCCATTTGTACTTCATATTCTAACTTTCCTTCTGTATTTCTAATCAAAATACATTTTTTAATAAAATCTTTTTGATTTATTTTAGAGAGTATTTCATCTTTATTATATTTAGGAGTAGGTATATTTTCATTAGTTAAAACATTCTCTATATAAAATGAATGTACATCTCCGTTTTGTCTAAGTCTTAGTGCAAAGTTTCTTGTTTCATCATAAATATTGCCTATCTTTTTTATATAGTAATATTCCTTTTCTTCAACGTCTTTAGGTTCATATAATTCATTTATATCTTTTGTAGTTTTTACATAAGTATCATCATAAAATTTGCTTATGATTTCATCTGCTATTTTATTTAACTTTTCTTCTGAAAAAACTCTTTTATCTTCTAAGTAACTTCCTAAATTAATAGATACTCTATTGTATTTCTTATCATATTCTACATGATAATAGGTATGCTCTCTTAGACGGATACGATTAAATATATACTTTGTAGGATCATCTTGACTTTTTTCATCAAAGGATAATTCTACATCTACTGGAAGGCCTTTATCTACAATTTCCTGGGTAATTTTTTGAGCTGTTTTTAAATCTATTGGATTTTCTACTTTTTCCGTTTGTTCTCTTTGATCATAAGATTTCAAAATACTATATTTTTCATTTTTTAATATTTCATCTGCCTTTTTTGAAAAATCAATATAACCATTTTTTATTGTTTTTCTATAATTATTAATATTTACATTAGAATTTTTATATAAACGAAGTAACTCTTTATTATATAAAAATAATGCATTCAAATACTTTTTTTCTTCTTCATTTATATCATCATCTTTTAATGCAAATTGTATATAATCATTTGCATTATATAATATATCTATATATCTATCTTGGGTAGATATATCTTTTTTATCAAAAACATACTCATTAGACATTCTAAAATCCCATAAAATTTTTTGACTTATAATAGGATCATTTATTATTTTTTTATATTCTTTAGGATTAGAAATCAATATCTTTGCAATGGAATCATTCATATTTTTCAATCCTCTTTCAAAATCCTCAAAGTCATCATATAAATTGTTCTTAATATATCGATTCATCTCTTTATATTCTTCTGTTCCATACTGTATTCCAAATTGTAATGTGACTAAGACAATAAATAACAAAACTTTTTTCAATTTATTTTTCATATTCTCCCCCTGTGTAACCAATATTTATAATACATTATAAAATTTTACTTATTTTTTATGATTCTACATTATTTTTCAACAATCCTTCTTTAGGAATACCAATAATAAATTTACATCCCTTTTGATTACTTTTATCTATTTTTATATCTCCTCCATGTTTTTGTATGATTTTTTTAGTAATGGAAAGCCCTAATCCTGTACCTCCATATTTTGTATTTCTTGATATATCTCCCTTTACAAATGGTTCAAATGCTGTATGTAAAATTTCATTAGGAATTCCTACCCCATCATCTTGAATAATCAATATAGCTTGATCTTTTTCTTCTTTTATTTTTATACTAAGGGTTGTTTTCTCTCCACTATGACGAATACTATTGATAATTACATTGCTGATGGCTCTTTCAAGCTTTTGAATATTGATTTTACAAAAGACTGGCTCATTAGGAATCTCAAATAAATACTTCATATGATGATCTTCTAACTCTTGAATAAAACTAATTAGCATTCTTCTCATAAATTCACATAAATCTTTTTGTTCCATTACAAAATCATGATCGATCTCCATTTGAGACAATTCAAACAAATCTTGGATCAAGTTATTTGCACGATTGCTATTATTTACAATAATATCTATATAATTTTTCATATCAAAAGATAAATCTTCACAAGTTAAAAGTGTCTGAGCATATCCTAATATGTTTGTGAGAGGAGTTTTTAGATCATGGGATATATCTAATACCAACCTTTTTCTATTTTCTTCAGCTTTTTCTCTTAAACTCATTTCTTCATGAATTTTGTCTGTCATTTTATTGATTGCATTCTTTAATAATCCTAATTCATTTTTTTCTTCAAACTCTATTTTATGAAAATAATCTCCCTTACTAATAATGGCTACCCCTTCTAACAAATGATTAATAGGTTGCACAAGCTGAATAGAAGTAACCTTTGCATAAAGTACCATAGCTACAATTAAACTAATCATAAAAAAACTAGCTGTAACAATAAATATATCTATAAAATTCTCAGGTGGAGGAAGATACATAAGTAAAAATTCATCTTTTCCTTTAGGATAATAAACATCAAACCCATAATAATCTTTAAAAATCATTTGATTAAATTTCTTTTTTGTATATTGATATCCTATCTTATGTGGACTATGAAAAGATTTGACAATAGTAAAATCACTATCTATATATTCTAAATAGCTGCCTTCTGGCAATACCTCTAACTCAAATGCTTTTTGCATTCCATATTGATTCATATTTTTATAGATTCGTTCCATATCAATAGGTGATGTTTCATACATAGAATGTACATATAAATAATTTGCAATAAATGTAAGCCCAATAATCACAAGAAGTAATCCAAACAAAAAGATATAATTGATTAAAAATTGTCTAGATATGCTATTTGCATTGAATATTTTAAATCTATTTTTTATATTCGTCATAGACTTTCTCCATCTTATACCCTATTCCTTTGATAGTTTTTAAATATTTTGGTTTTTTAGGGTTATCTTCAATTTTATCTCTTAAATGACTAATATGTACCATAATGGTATTGTTATCTCCATAATAAACATCTTCCCAAACCATCTCATATAGCTGTTCTTTTGTATAAATATTTCCTGGATACTTCATAAATACAGATAATATTTTAAATTCCTTTGGATTTAAAACAATAGGTATTCCTCTTTTCTTCACAATATAATGTGGCAAATCTAGTGTAATTTCTCCATTTTTTAAAATATCGTTTTCCTTTTTATTGGAATATTTCATATATCTTCTTAATTGCGCCTCTACTCTTGAGATCATTTCCATAATACTAAATGGTTTGACTACATAATCATCTGCTCCTAGTCTAAGTCCTAATACTTTATCCATCTCATCATTTCTAGCAGTCAAAAAAATGATAGGTACCTCACTATCTTTTCTAATTTCACTCAATAAATGAAATCCATCTATTTTAGGCATCATCACATCTAAAATACATAGATGAATATTCTCTTTTTGAAAAATATTTAATCCTTCTAGTCCATCGAATGCTTGAAAAACATTGTATCCCTCTTTTGATAAATGTAGCTGTAATAGATTATTGATATCTGCTTCATCTTCTACTACTAAAATATTAATACTCATCTATAGTCCCCTTTCTATTTACCATTATTATAATACAAAATAATCAAATCCCTATATACATTTTTAAGTTTTATTTAAGATTTCTTTAAGCTTTACTTTATTTTTCGTATATATAATTGAACTATGAAATCTCAATATATTTTAAGGGGGACCTATCATGAAAAATAAAAAACATTTACTGCTTTTGTCTATCTTAGTAGGACTTATGGTATTTTGTACTGGTATATGGACAAGCGCTAAACAAATACAATCTAACCAAGCTCTTCATTCCCAAAAAAACTCCGAAGAATATGACCCACTTACCTTTGAGGAATATATGGAAGAAGATATCAATCTATTAAATGAAAAAGAAAAAATTCAATTAAAATCATTATATGATCAAGTTATAGAAAAAGATAAAAAAGAAGACTTCGATGAATCTAATAAGCTTTGGGATGAATTTTGTAATGAATTGAGAAAAACAAAGGTTCCAGTGATCGATAGAGATTTAAAAGATTTTATAGAAGCTCATAAAGGAGAATTTACTCAAAAAGATTATGAAAATATAAATAAGCTTTATGAAAAAACTGAAAAATATGAAGACTATCTAGATCAGTTATCTGAAGAAGAAACAGAAGAAATAGAAAAGACAGAAGAAAGAATAGATCAAATTTGGGATGAAATTGAAAAAATTCTAACACCTATGGGATATGATTTAGATGAAATCATGGATCATATCTATAATGAAAATATATTTATTGCCTTATATAATATCAAGCATAATCAAATTCAATATAAACCTATTAATAAACATAAAATAAATGAATTATCATCAGAAGATATAAGCAATCATAAAATCTTATGGAATGAGGCAAAAAAAATATTTCCTCCAGAATATTTAAACCGAATTATAAACTTTGAAATCAATACAGATGGAAGAGATGGAATATTGGCTCATGTTATTGAAGCAGATGATATAAGTAAAACATGGAGACTTGCTTTAGATATAAAAGATTCTATCTATAAAAATGGAACTTTCAAAGAAGGACTTCATCACACACTGGTTCATGAATTGTGTCACATTATTACTTTAAATGATACTCAATTAACAGATGAATTTAATGAAGATGATCCTACTTACACAACAGATGAAATTATACTTACAAAAGACTCTTACTTAAATCAATTTTATAATGAATTTTGGACAAATATTTATGAAGAATGGCAAATAGCAAATGAGCCAAAAGAAAATGAACGTGGTCAAGATAAAGCTTTAGAAGCTTTTTATGAAAAATACAAAAGCCAATTTGTTTCAGAATATGCTACTACAAGTCCAGAAGAAGACATTGCAGATAGCTTTATGGAATTTGTTATGAATGACCAACCTAAAGGAAATACAATTGCTGAAAAGAAAATGTTATTCTTCTACAATTTTGAGGAATTAGTAAAAATAAGAGAAAAAATAAGATCTCGTTTATTCTAACAAAAATCGCATGTTAAAGTTTAACATGCGATTCTTTTAGTTTCCTACTCCAAAATCTGTGTTATGGTACAAAACTTCTATATTGGGGTTTTCATTTAAAAATTGATAATTTTCTATAAACCAATGAACTAATTCTTCATCTCTTTGAAGTTTGCATGTATTTGGAATAAATACATTAATAGTCGCATGATCAAAATATTTTAATGCAATCTCTATATCTTTGTGGATCATTTCCTTTGTTTGTCCTTTGATTCCTACCATCAAACAAGGTGAATCAAAATATTTTTTTACTTCCTCTGGATTTTTAAAATGTGCATTTTTATTTAAAACTTTATTTCTAAAATCATCGTCAAAGGTTTCTATTCCTATTTTAAATACAATAGGAATTTGAAAAAAATCTCTCATTTCATTTAATCTATTTTTATAACACCAATGACTTTCTAAAAATAATTTTTCAATTTTCTTTTCATAAATGACTTCTCTTATTTTTTTAAATGTATCCTTTGGAAGTTCAAAACAACTACCTGAATTGATGACTTCTAGTACTTTATATTTTCCTGTAACATTTTTTAAAACTTCAAAATTAAGTTTATTCATATCTTTTTCATCTTCTGAATTGTCTAATATATAATCACAAAAGCTACATTTACCCCATATACAATGAAATCCTTTCAAAAGCACAATCTCTCTTTTGTTTTTATTCTCAATCACACTATATCGATCCATATTTAACTCCTTATAATCTTTTCTTTTATATTTTGAGGAATTCCCATAGTCATAGGAAGTACCAAAGCTACTGCTATAAACTTATCTAAATAATCTGTTAAAAATTGTACAACAAATACACTGATGACTTTATTTATTCCTATATTGGATAAAAATGCTACAATATAAGAAGATCCTGATGAAGTCACTCCATCAAATACAAAAGCTGCAATGATGGCCCCTACTAAAGATGAAAAAATAGAAACTATTAAAACCCCTATAGGCATCTTAATTTTTTTCATCCATCCCTTTTGAAATAAAATACCACTTAACAAACCTACAAAAATTTGAACAGGTGAAAAATATAAAGAATAAATATCAAAAGTTATGCCACTTACCAAACTTCCACATACCCCTGTCAATATTCCATAATATGGTCCTAATACAGCTGAGACCATAATAGTTCCTATAGAATCTAACAAAATAGGAAGTCTTAAATTTAAAGCTATAAAAGCACCTATTATATTTAATGCTACTCCTAATCCTACAACACTTACATGAAATGGTTTTATTTTCTTCATCCTATTTTTCTTCTCCTTTTCTCATATTTGAGAACAGGGCTTTTTAACAACAAAAAAAGCCGTCCCTAAGGATACAGCTATACTGTAAAATATAAATCCTTAGTTTTTTATACTGGGAGTTCTCGAACCAGTCCTACCTCATAGTAGATTTATGGACTTACCTATTTAATTTACTTCATTATTATATCATATTTTTTAAAAATAAAAATCTCTTTGTAAATACAAAGAGATTTTAAGCGATACACCCTATTTTATTTTGAAGAAAATTCATAAAATTTTTCTTCATGAAAATACTATTATGCATATTTCCATAAATATGATACAACTCTTGTTGAGACATTTCTATTTCTTCTTCTATCACTTCTATAAACTCACAATCTTTTAAGATATGATCTAGAATCTCTATAGGCTGAAAGAAAATATTCATATATAATACATTTTCTTTATCATTCCATATAGAATTAAATTTTTTACAAAATTTCTTAATTTTATTTTTGCAAGCCTCTTCCTCTACATCCCAATATAATCTTAATTCTTTTATCATTTCCTCCATGATTTGTAGATCATATGTATTCACGTTTTTTTCTTGAATATAGCCAATTAATTCTTCACTAGAACATATGGGCGTAATAATGTTTTCTAAATCTTTATTTAATATATAGTAAAAAGCTGTTGGCAAATAAATATATTGCAAAAATCCTAAAATAGACTTCATATCTGGATAACAAGCCCAATTATTGTCTAATACATTTCTTTTATAATCAATAATTGTTGTATTAATAAATATAGAATTTTTCTTCTTATGAGCATTCATAAAATATGAATTCCATATATCTTTTTTGTGAATTAGCATATTTTCCCAATAATAATGACTATTGTATTTACACATGATCTTTCACCCTCATTCCTAGAAAAAATAAAGAATTCTTCATTTCGATTATTTAGAGAATAACTCTATCACTGCAACTTCATTGACTTCTATAGGAATTTCTTCTCTATTTGGAATATTTACAAGTTGTCCACTAAAATTTTCATAATTCTTTTCTATATAAGGAAGTTCAAAAGTTCTTAACTCTAAAAAATTATTTTGAAACATTTCATTTTTCTGATATTTTTCTCTTAAGGATACTTCCTCCCCTACCTTTACGATATAAGAAGGAATATCTACTTTTTTTCCATTTACTAAAATATGTCCATGGTTCACCATCTGTCTTGCTTGACGTATAGAATTTGCAAAGCCTATTCTATATACTAAATTATCTAATCTACATTCTAATATTTTAAGCAATGCAACCCCTGGATTTTCTTTACTTTTCATTGCCTCTTGTACATACCTTTTAAATTGTCTTTCAAGTACTCCATAATATGCTTTGATTTTTTGCTTTTCAATTAATTGTACTCCATATTCTGATAATTTTTTATGTGCTACTACTCCTCTTTTTAATGCTTTAGGATGGCCATAAATATTTACTCCTAATCTTCTACTTAATTTAAATCTAGGCCCCATTATTTTTGCCATTTTAAACATCCTCCTAAATAATCTAAAATTTGCCGCGGTATATGTCTACGTATTTTAGTATAACATTTTTGATAATGATTATCAATATCGTTGCGTGTCTAATTACTTAAAGAATAAAAAATACCCATGTTTTATCAAAAACATGGGTATTTCTTATTCTTCAAGTAGCTTTTTTCCATAATATATACTTTTTCCTTTTTCATCAAAAACTGCATAATACTTTTTATGATTATATTTTAAATATCTTCGGAAATACTAATACAGAAAACAAATATATATTTATAGGAGGATTTAAATGATTAAAAAAAGAGCAGAAGAAATTTTAAATGGAAATGATCATATTGAAGTTCTTTATAAAGGAAACTCTGTTTGGTTAACAAATATGAATAGTAATCAAATGATGGATGTAAAAGTTTTAGAAAATAATAAAAATATTACAGTCCCTATTTCAGACTTACAAGAAACAGGAAGAGAACTTAAATAAGTTTAAGCCTCTCTTATGAAATTCATAAGAGAGGCTTTTCTAAATTTTTTGTATAAATACTACTTTTAAATAATTTCCTTCCTCAAATTCTTTAATGGTTTTAAAATCAAATGGAAGGGAATACTCTTCTAAAATCTTGTATTTTTCATTCATCTCTCCAAATGCAGTATGAATAAATCCTTTAAATTTATTCATGTCAAAAGTCGCACAATTAGTAGACGCTACAATTACTCCTTGCTCTTTTGTAATTGCGATGGCATTTTTCAAAAGATCTTTATAATCCTTTCCTGCACTAAATTTAAAATTTTTAGATTTGGCAAAGCTTGGAGGATCTAAAATCACCATATCAAATTTCAATTCTTTTTTTACTGCATATTTAAAATAGTGAAATACATCTTCTACGACAATATCATGAGCTTCATAGTCTATTTCATTGATACTAAATTGTTCAATTGTCTTACTCAAGCTTCTATTTGCAAGATCTACACTCGTAGTCTTTTTTGCTCCTCCTAAAGCTGCAAAAACAGAGAAGGCTCCTGTATAAGAGAAAGTATTTAAAACTGTTTTTCCTTTTGCATATTGATCTTTTATTCTTTTTCTAACATTTCTTTGATCTAAGAATACCCCTACCATAGCTCCTTCATTTAAGTATATGGCAAAATTCACTCCATTTTCTTTTACAATAATAGGAAATGTTCCTCTTTCTCCTATGACAAACCCATCTTCTTCTATATATTTACCATCCTCAGCAAATCTTTTTTTCTGATAAATTGCTTTAAAAGGGACTAATTTTTTTAATGCCTGTATTACATCTTCTTGAAACTGATAAATTCCTTTACTATACCAGTTGATTAAATAATATTCATTATAATAATCAATAGTAAAGCCTCCAATTCCATCTCCCTCTCCATTAAATACTCTAAAAGCATTTGTATGAGGATCATTATAAAGACCTGTTCTTTGATTTAGGGCTTTAGATATTTTATTTCCAAAAAAATTTTCATTAATTTTTTCATTTTCTTTTAAAGTTAAAATCCAGCCATATCCTTTATTTTGTTTTCCATAATAGCCTCTAGCAATAAATTTATTTTTTTCATCTATGAGCTTTACCAATACACCTTCTTCTTTTAAATCTCCTATATTCATAATCGCTTCTTTAAAAATTAATGGATATCCCTTTTTAAATTTGTTGACAAACTTTGATTTTACCTTTAAAGATACTTCTTGTCTCATTTTTTTCATCCTATCTATTTTTTCATTTTTATTTTTTCTATTTATCGTACAAATATTATTATACATAATATCTCAGACTGTTTACAAAGTATATTATAGCAAAGTCATAAAAATTAGGAACAATTATTAAGAATTTGTGAAAATATAGAATAAGTGAGAAAATGTTTGCATTACACTGTTTGAGCATAGCGAGTTTGTAATGCTATTTTCGATCGTTTCTTCATATTTTCCAAATTTGAAAATCAGTGACGTTTTTTATGATTTTGTTTATAAAATCAAATATTATTATACATAATATCTATTGTTTGATTATACATTTCTTTATACTGCATCCTTTGAATATCTAATTCTAAATTTTGTCCTATTCCTTCAAATACAAGAGTTCTTTTATGTGTGTTTTTATTATATTCATCAGAAATAGTCTTTTGAAGAGATACTTTTTTCTCATCTATCATCAATTTTACCTTTGATAAAATTACATCTTCTCTTGTAGTAATGGTTACAAAAGTCTTTTCTTCTGATTGAGAAACTTCATTGATTATAATATCTTTATTCAATACTTTAAAAGATTTGTTTTTATTATTTTGTTGAATCTTTATTTTTTCATTCACATCGTAATCTGCTTCTAAGCTTATAAATTTCATTTGAATTTTATTAAGATCTACTACAATAGGATCATAATCCTTATGAAATTTGATTCCATCTTTGTCTGTTCTGATTCCTGAACTTTGCTCCCTAATTTTTTTGTCATTTACAATTAATTCTAACTCTATTTGACTGGGTCTAAATCTTTTTTGAGTCATATGATCGATAGCTAATTCTATTGGATTTTGAATAGTTCCTTCAATACGTGTCATAGTTTTAGAAGCCAAAATAGAATCAATGCTTATTTGACCTTTGTCTATTTTCACTTTTTTATAAATGTCTTTTTTTAAAGTATGACCCATAGCTTTATCTTTGTCTAGGGTAAAAGTAATTTCTCCTTCTTCTTGATGATCTATATCTTTTTTCATGAATAATGTAAATGTCCATTTTAATTTCTTTTCAAAAATAGAAGGAGATTCAAATGTGTTTATACTCTTCATTTCTGTTTTTTCATCATTTATACTTCCATATCCCCCTTGTGCTTTATAGTCTTCTAATAATCCCTCTATGCTATGAGAAACCAACTCTATCTCATCTACTCTTTTATCTGGATCTTTTACTGTATAAAACATTAAAAGCTGATTATCGTCTAGCATAACCCCATCTAAAGTAACCGTCACTCCATTTTTAAAAGTGTAGCTTTTTTTTATAACCTGACCATTTCCCAATTGATTTAACTCTTTTAAATTAGAATTCATCACTTGATCATATCCGATTAATTTTTTTGTATAAAAAGCTAAAGTATCTATATGGTATCCTCCTAATATGAAAGCAATTAATAATGCAGCCACTTTCATTTTCCATTTTTTCTTGGTTTGTTTATGTGGATATGATTTTTCAAGTGCACTTCTTAATCGATCTTCTAATTCATCTGGTACCTGTAATGTATCTATTTGGGATTTACTTTCTTTTAAAATCTTTTCTATTTCATTCATCTTCTTTCACCTCCAGCATTTTTCTTAATTTTTTTATTCCTATAGAAATACGAGATTTTACTGTTCCTAAAGGTATTTTAAGAATATTCGAAATAGTTTCGTAGTCTAAACCTAAAAAATAACGAAGTTTTATAATTTCTTGATGCTTATGATTTAATCTTGATAAATATTTTTCAATCATAATCTGATCTTCTTTTTCCTCAAACCCACTCTCATAAAATCTATCTTCAACAAAATCTAATGCTATACTTTTTTTGTTCTGCCTTAAAATATTTTTACAACAATTCACCAATATGGTTTTGCTCCAGCTAAAAAAAGCATTTTCTTTTTTTAGCTGGTATATATTTTCATACAATATAACAATCATATCTTCCATTGCATCCATTGCATCTTCACTATTTTTCATATATACATATGCTAATTTATAATAATCGTCTTTTTTAGACATAATCAGCTTGACTAATGCTTCTTGATCTCCTTGTTTTGATTTTTGAACTAGATCTTGTATATCCATGCTCTCACCTCTCTTTCCTATATAAGAGTATCGTAATATGAAAAAAGTTCATTTAAATTTATTATTCGTATTTATGTTTACATTCTCAGGAAACTAACATATAATAATAGGAAATGTACAATATAAGGAGGAAGATTGATTTAATGCTATTACAAAGTGGAGAAATCATGGATGGAATTGTTTCAGGAATTACTAAATATGGTGCTTTTATAAAGCTTTCTGATGATAAAACAGGACTTTGCCATATTTCAGAAGTATCTAATGATTACGTAAAAGATATCAATACGTACTTAAAAGAAGGTCAAAAGGTAAAAGTTAAAATTCTTAAAATTAAAGATGATAGTAAAATTGAATTATCTATTAAGCAGGCTACTGAAACTCCAAAGCAAAGAAAATATACAAAACCTGCTCCTAAAAGACCAGTTCAATCCTTTGAAAATATGTTATCCGACTTTCTAAAAGATAGTGATGAAAAATTAAAAAATATGAAACAAAGAGATCAAAGATACTAGTATCTATAAAAATAACCCTATGATGGGTTATTTTTTATAATATATTGGAAATTATATAGGTAGTAACATTATGAATCTATTTATCATTTCCGTTATATATTTCAAAAAAAGTCAACTTATACTTTTTAAAAATCTCATCAAGGAGGACTTTCATGACAAAAAAATATATCCATCCGTGGCTTGTAGTACTAGGTGCTATTTGCATACAAATTTCTATAGGAGCCATCTATTCATGGAGTCTATTTAATCAACCTCTTATGGATCAATTTAACTGGACAAAAAATCAAGTTATTCTTACTTTTTCTATAGCTATTTTTACTTTTGCTTTTTCCACTATATTTTCAGGTAAGCTACAAGATAAGTTGGGTCCAAAAATTGTTGCTACCATTGGCGGACTATTATACGGTGGAGGACTCACACTTGCTTCTTTTTCTACCACAATTATAGAATTGTATATTTACTATGGTATCATTGCTGGAGCTGGAGTAGGATTTGCTTATGTATGTCCTCTTTCTACATGTGTAAAATGGTTTCCCCACAAGAAAGGATTTATTACGGGCATTACAGTAGGTGCCTTTGGTATGGGAAGTTTACTTTTTAAATCTATTATTGAATCTTTTCTTCTTTCATATGGGATTTCTAATACTTTTCTTTATCTAGGCATCATCTACACTACTTTAGTTTTAATAGGTGCTCAATTTTTAGTTCTTCCACCAAAGAACCATGCTCCTATTTCTGAGACTATACAATCTATAGATATAAATAATTTTTCAGTGCAACAAATGCTTCACACAAAATCTTTTTACCTTCTTTGGATCATGTACTTTTTTGCATGCGTAAGCGGTCTTTTAGTCATCAGCCTTGCAAAGGATATAGGCATACAACTAGCTAACCTTCCCTCCTCTGTTGCTGCATATGCAGTAGCTCTCATTGGTCTTTTTAACGCAGGAGGAAGAGTAATATGGGGTAGCTTATCTGATAAACTAGGTAGAATAAAAATAGTTTTTATTATGTTTATCATTACTTCTGTTTGCATGATTATGATGAGTTTTATACCTTTAAATTTTATATTATTTTTTATTTTCATTTCAGGTATTGCCTTTTGTTTTGGTGGATTTCTTTCTGTATTTCCAACTATAACCAGTGATTTTTACGGAATAAAAAATTTTGGAGCAAACTATGGAATTATGTATCAAGCCTATGGATTGGCTGCTCTAGCAGGACCTTTTATTATACAAAGTAGCGGGGGACTCAAACCTACTTTTATCATCTCCTCTATATTATCTATTATAGGCGGATGCATCACCTTTATGGTCAAACCCTCTTCATTTATAAAGCCACTTAAGTAAACTTAAGTGGCTTTAATCAATATTTTTTAAATCTTCATTAGAAATTGTAATATCCATAGATGGAATATTGACTGGACGATTTTGAAGAATCCTTAAAGTAAGATATACAACCATCTTTTCTTCTATACTTTTAAATGTTTTTTCTTTTTTATATAAATGAAATCTACTTAAATCCATATATTCATTTATCTCAATTACATTACTGCTTACCAACTCACAATAGGGCATTTCATTAAAATATTCAATACTTTTTTGACTTTTTTGTATTACTTTTTCATTAAATGGATTATCTTTTTGTATATAGTTTGGAATGCAAATATCTTTAGATCTATCATTTCCACAAGCTTCTAGTTGATTAGAAAATAAATAAATTGGTTCTATTCCATTAAAAATAACTTCTGTATTACACTCAAAAGGAATTTTAACCGTACAATGTCTAGTCTCTCCATAACTATAGTAACTTCCTGCTATATAGCTAATTTGCTTGCATACATATCCTTTTATAAAAAGCATATGAGTATCTTGTAAAAGTACACATTGCTTAACCTCAATAGTATTTTTCTCACTTTTTATATCTAAAGCAGATTCAGGTAGCTCAATCATGGCATTCATATTTAACTGTAGTGTTAATTGTGCCAATATTACAGGAATTTTTGCTATAGCACCTTTTGTTAATCCGATCACTTTTACTGGAACGTTGCTACATTCTCCATTTGCTCCTCCTGTAACTTTTACTGCTATATTTTTAGGAGTATGATCTATAAATGGACTCCTTGGTTTCTCTTTATCCTGGCCTTTGGGAATATATCTTTGCCATGGCATTTTTTAAACCTCCTATCATAAAATAAACACACCCTTTTAAACGTCTTAATTTATCATATGCGCTTTGTCCTAATAGAGTTACTATTATATTGCCATTTCAATCCAATTAGGTAAATACTTGATTAATTCTTTCATAATCTTAGTAGCATTTTCTCTAAATATATTTACTTGTCCATAAGCTTCTCCTCCATCTTTACCTACTATGTCAGATACTCCTCTTAGAATAAGAAGTTTTTTCTCATTTCTTTTTGCAATCCAAGCAATAGCTCCAGATTCCCAATCTCCTGCAACACCACCAAATGTTTCATGTAAATATTCCACCTCTTTAGGCTGAAGATCTCGATCTCCCGTGAGCATCAATGTTTTTTTAACAGGATGAGGATATTCTCCCTTCAAAAAAGATAGATCTATATCTGTAGTAAAATATTCAATTTCTTCAGAAGGATCTCCCATTTCTTCTAAAATATCATAAACAATTGCTCGATTTACTAAAATAATCTCTTCTCTTTCTATATGCCCTCTAAATCCTCCACAAGTTCCCAAATTTATAAGTAAACAAGGATTAAAATGATCAATAATATATTGAGTGGAACCCGCAGCACTTACTTTTCCCCATCCTCCCCTAAAAAATATGATAGGTTCTATTTTTTCCTTCACCTTTATATCTGTTACAAACCATTGTCCGTATGGAGAATCATTAAGCGTTACACCTTTAAAAATATCACATACTGTCTCCCACTCAATATTTGCAGCAATAGTAACTACTACCTTTGTATTCATTATCTATCTCCCCTTTTCGTTTTTATGATAAATTTCTCTAAAATTTTCCGTTCTCCTTCTTCATCTATAAAGAATAGTTGTTCGTTTCAGCATTTATGATAAAATAAATAGATAAAAATAAAATAAAGGATGATGATAATGAATATCTTATCTGTAGAAAACATATCTAAATCTTATGGAGAAAAAATACTCTTTGAAAATATATCTTTTTCTATTGGAGATACTGATAAAATTGGTTTGATTGGTGTCAATGGGACAGGTAAATCCTCTCTTTTAAAAATTATTGCTGGATATGATGTAGCCGATACTGGAAAAGTTCATATGCCAAGTAAAATGGCAATTGAATATCTTTCACAAAATCCAGAGTTTGATCCTAATGCCACTATTTTAGAACAAGTATTTAAAAGTGATTCTCAAATTATGAATGTCATAAGAGACTATGAAAATATTCTAGAAGAAATTTCTCAAAATCCAGATGATTCTACTCTACAAAAAAAATTACTTTATCTAACGGACAATATGAATGCCCAAGATGCATGGGAAATAGAAAACCAAGTAAAAACCATTCTGACAAAGCTTGGAATTCATAATTTTCATCAAAAAATAGAAACTCTATCTGGAGGACAAAAGAAAAGAGTAGCTCTAGCTAGTGCTTTGATTTCTCCTTGTGATTTATTGATTTTGGATGAGCCTACCAATCACATGGATCATGACACTATTGATTGGTTAGAAAAATATCTAACTAATAGAACAGGGTCCTTACTTATGATTACCCATGATCGATATTTTTTAGACAGAGTTGTGAATAAAACCTTAGAGTTAGATGATGGAAAAATCTATAGTTATATAGGAAACTATTCTCAATTTATTGAGAAAAAACTTGAAAGAAAAACCCTTGAATCTTCCATTGAAAGAAAAAGAGAACGTTTATACAAAAAAGAATTAGAATGGATTAGAGCTGGTGCACAAGCCAGAAGTACAAAACAAAAAGCAAGAATTCAAAGATTTGAAGAACTAAAAAATACTTCTAGCCCTATACATGATTCAAACATAGATATATGTGTAGCTCACTCTCGATTAGGTCAAAAGATTATTGAAATCAATCATATATCTAAAAGCTTTGAACAAAATAAAGTCATAGAAGATTTTAGCTATATTGCTTTAAAGGATGACCGCATTGGTATTATAGGAAAAAATGGAACAGGTAAATCCACTCTTCTAAACTTAATTACAGGAAAACTTACACCTGATCTAGGGAGTATTGATATTGGTCCTACTGTAAAAATTGGATATTTTTCTCAAGAATCAGAAGATATGGATATCAATTTACGTGCTATTGAATATATCAAAGAAAAAGCAGAATATATTACTACAGAGGATGGTATAAAAATAAGCGCTTCTCAAATGATGGAAAACTTCTTGTTTTCTAAAGATTTGCAGTGGACTTATATTTCAAAACTGTCCGGCGGTGAAAGAAGAAGACTCTATTTATTAAGAATTTTAATGGATGCTCCCAATGTACTCATTTTAGATGAGCCTACAAATGATTTAGATATTGACACCCTAAAGGTTTTAGAAAACTATATAGATGATTTTAATGGCATTGTCATATGTGTATCTCATGACCGATACTTTTTAGATCGAATTTGCAATAAAATATTCTTCTTTGCTGGAGACGGAAAAATCATAGAGCATACAGGAAATTATTCTGATTTTTATAAAAGTGGTCGATGGATTCATGAAGAAATCAAAGAAGAAAAAAATACAAAAAAAAGTGCTCCTCAAAAGCCAAAGGAAAAAAAGTTAAAATTTACTTATAATGAACAAAGGGAATATGAAACTATAGACCAAGAAATAGAAAATCTAGAAAACAAACTATCTACATTAGAAGAAGAAATGAAAAAATATTCTACAGATTTTACAAAGCTTCAAGAACTTATGAATGAAAAAGATTATATAGAAGAAGAACTTCTCCTTAAAATGGAAAGACAAGAATATTTAAACGATCTAGCAGAAAAGATAAAAAATGATCATTAAATTTATTGAATAAAAATGATGAAAGGATGAAAAGTTATGAGAAAAAAAATAGCTATTTTATTGTCATGTGTATTGATTATAGGATTAAGCTCATGTGGTTATAGTCAAAAACAAAATAGTTCCGCCACACCTTCTCAAACAAAAGAAATCATTCCTCCATCTACTATTGTATCTACTCATAAAGATATTTTTTTAGAAATACCGAAAGAAGCCATACATGTAAATCGATCTATTGAAGTATCTGGTCTTACAGCTCTTAAAAATTTACAGATTCATATTTTAGATGAAAATAAAAAAATTCTCAATCAAGAGGATCAAATTGTAGAAGTAATGAAAAATGAAAATAACTGGAATTCTTTTCATAAACAGATATATTTCTTTGACTCACCTACTTCAAAGACTGGAAAAATAAAAATTTATTCTTCAGAAAAAAATTATGTTGAGGTTCCTATTATTTTTGACGAACTTTTAGAAGAAGGAAAAAGCATTCAAATCCTATATCCTGCTAATGAAATAGATCAAAAAAATTTTATAAGAGTATTTGGATATTCATCTGTCTTTGAAGGTAATATCAATTATAGAATCACAAAAGAAAATGGAGAAGTCCTCACAGAAGGATTTATCCTGTCCACTTCAGGAGCTCCTGACATTGGAATCTTTGCAAAAGATATCCCTCTTTCTATTTCATCAGGACCTGTTATTTTAGAAGTATTTGAAGTTAGTGCCAAGGATGGAGAAGAAATTGGAAAAATCATTAGAAAATTAAATTTTATAAATGAATAATAAAGCTCCTTACTGACTTGAATTTTAAGATATATTCTTGACAGTAAGGAGTTTTTATTTTTACTTCATGGCAGATACATTTACAATCCTAATCTCTTTTCTAATGATTTATATCTGAGTTTATGTTTAAATTCCTTGGAATTCAAGTAATTGAGAAACTGTAGTAAACTCATACCCCTGCATCTTAGCCCACTCAATAATTTGTGGAAGTGCTATAAGCATATTCTCCATTGCTTTTTTCTTTCCACTCGAATGCATTAATATAATTCCCCCTGAATGTAATTGCTGTTTTACCTTTTCCATGATATTTTCTACAGGAATTCCAGACCAGTCTCTGGTGTCAACAGACCAATTTACTACATTATATCCTAATGCATTTACAGCTTCTAAAGAATTTTTTCCCATTGCTCCATAAGGAGGTCTAAAAATATTTGTATGATTTCCTATTGTATCATCTAATATTTTTTGTGTTTGTATTAACTCTTCTTCTATCTCAGCTTTTGTGAGTTTATTAAAATTCTTATGATTAAAACTATGATTTGCAATTTCATGTCCTTGTTGAGACATAAGAACAAGTTCTTGTGGATATCTTTCTATATGTCTTCCAATGACAAAAAAAGTAGCTTTTACTTCATATTGCTTTAAAATATCTAATACCTTCTCCGTATAATATTTACTTGGTCCATCATCAAAAGTCAAAGCAATTTGCTTTTTTTCTTTATTTCCATTATGAAATATTTTATTTTGAACTATATAGATTGGATTTACAACTTCTTGCTGCTCTATTCTACCCTCAGTTTCTCCTTTAGAATTGGTTTGTTCTATAGCTTGAGTTTCTTCAACTCTAGTAGGATTTTTATTTGCAGCAAAAACATATTCTATAATTTCTTTTTTCGCACATACTCCCAATACTACAATTGCCAATAAAAGCATTCCTATTTTTACATTTTTCGTCATGTTTTCACCTGCTTTTTAATGTATTTTGTCTTATTATATATATTATACATTTTTCTTTCATATAAATTGTTACATGAAGGTGACAAAAATGATCTTGCCCTTATATTATTATAATCTTCTACAAAAAATGCGGCTTTCCTTTATTATTCATACCTAATCTTTATAATTTTACTAAAAAAGGATCTAGTAAATAAATCCTAGATCCTAGACTGAAAACACACTCTATTTTAGCAAAGCCATAAAAATAAGGAACATTTATTGAGAATTTGTGAAAATATAGAAAAAGTGAGAAAATGATTAGCATTACACTGTTTGAGCACAGCGAGTTTGTAATGCTATTTTCGATCGTTTCTATATATTTTCCAAATTTGAAAATTTAGTGACGTTTTTTATGACTTGTAGAGTAAAATGGTGGATTTGATTTAATCTCTTCCACCATCTCCTCATCAAACCGTACGTGAGGTTTTCCCTCATACGGCTTTCCGATGTTCTTCTTCCATCTGCATTACGAGTTTTTAAGCAACATATTTTAGGCCAATATCATTAAATCGACTTACTATTTCATAAAATTCTTTTCTCTTTCGTGCCTGTCTTTTGTTGTTAAACCAAATGACTAGCCGCTTTCTTATATATTTATCAATCTTCACCAGTTTATTGAATGGTGACAATCCATAATAGTTTCGCCATCCTATAATCTTTCGATTTAATGTCTTAACCATTTCTTTACTAGAGACATATAGGGTTTTCCTATCTAGAGTCTTCTTAACTTTGTCATATATTTTCTTTATTGATTGATTACTAATCCACTGGATAAGTGTATAGTAGATTCTACCATCTATAGTCTTTGTCTTAACCTTACGATTATGAAACCCTAGAAAATCAAAACCTTCTTTTCCTTCCCATAAAGATATAATTTTCGTCTTGCTTTTATTTAGATTCAATTCTAATCTTTGCATTATAAGGCTTATAGCTTTATGTGTATGTTTTACATCTTTATAGTTCTTGCAAACAACTACAAAGTCATCACAAAATCTAATTAGTTTACCTAAATGCTTGTAATGTTTCTCCCATACCGTATCTAGGTAATCTAAGTAAATATTTGCTAGTAATGGAGATATCACACCTCCTTGAGGACTTCCCAGTTCACTTTGAACAACTATCCCATCCTTCATTACTCCTGCTTCTAGCCATTTTCGTATAAGCTTAATTACTCTCCTATCACTTATTCGTCTTTCAACTAGCAGTAATAATTTCATATGATTTATATTATCAAAGTATCCTGATATATCTGCATCTAACACCCACATTCCTTTGTTATTACAAGCTCGCCTTATTTTATCAAGTGCTTGATGCTGATTTTTCTTAGGTCTAAATCCATAAGAACATTCCTTGAAATTAGCTTCAAAAACAGGTTCTATCACTATCTTTGTTGCTGTTTGTATTATTCTATCTTTTACTGTGGGAATTCCTAGAGGTCTTACCTTTCCATTATCCTTCGGAATTTCTTTTCTTAATACTGGTGGTGGATTATATGTTCCTTTTGATATTTGAATTTGTATTTCCTCTAATATCTTTTCTACCCCAATATCTTCAATGTCTGCTATAGTTTGTTCATCTACTCCTGCACTTCCTTTATTAGTTTTGACTTGTTTCCATGCCTTCTCAAGTACATCTTTTCTATATATCTTATCGTATAAAGCATGAAACCTTCTGCTTTTATTACTCTTGGCTGATTGGTATAGTTTCCTTTGAAGTTGTCGAACTTTATCTATGGTGTCGTTAGTCTTTTGGACATTCACTCACTCTTACCTCCTCAGAAAACGTGAACAAAGTAGGGAACCTTTCCTAAGAATGGTTTTGTTGTCCATTCCATATTTGGTACTATGTTCCCCTCCGACTCCCTCCCTACTAGAATGTAATTTCACCTATCGGCTTATATGCATCTGCTTTACAGCTATCGCTGTGTAAAGTAGGGTCTCCCCAGTTCCATAATTTACTTTCGATACATACCGCTCCCCATACACCAGAGGATTCTTCTGTGCTGTAATCCAAGTTCTTCACACATTCCATGGACTTCATCTTAAGACAAGAGACTCGTCTTCCTCTTTTCTCCCTAACGGGTTGAGATAACAGTGCTGCAGGATTCACTTTATGTTACGGTCTGCATCTTTGCTAGCACTACTAGAGCACATTTTCAAGACGCTTCAGTATTACCATCTCTGATAGCACTGGTCTTATAGCTACTAGGCTTCTTGGCAATTACCTAGACTGAACTTTCATCAGCAAGTAAATTACAGCTTCGCTGGGCACGCTGTCTACAAACTCGGATCTAGTAAATAAATCCTAGATCCTTTTTAAATCAAGCTATTTTTTGTAGAATAATTTTTCCTTCTTTTAATAAAATCTCAATACAATCTCCTTCTTCAAACTTCCTCTCTAGATATTGTTCTGCAATCTCGTCCTCAATATATCTTTGAATGGTTCTTCTTAAAGGTCTTGCTCCATATTTTTCATCATAGCCTTTTTTTAATATAAAATCTTTTACTTCTTGTGAAACAACTACTCCTATATTTTTCTCTCTTGCTTCTTCTATTACTTCTTTTAACATAATATCTACTATTTTGATTAATTCTTCTTTTTGCAGAGATTTAAATATAATAATTTCATCAATTCTATTTAAAAATTCAGGTTTAAAAGTTTCTTTTAAAGCATCCTTTACATGATCTTCTAATGCTTGTTCATTATTATTAGCAAACCCTATAGAATTGGCTTTAAAGTTGGTTCCTGCATTGGAAGTCATAATAATTACTGTATTTTCAAAAAACACTGTTCTTCCTTGACTATCTGTCAGTCTTCCATCTTCAAGGATTTGTAAAAGCATGTGAAAGACATCTGGGTGCGCTTTTTCAATCTCATCTAATAAAATAACAGAATAAGGCTTTCTTCTTACTTTTTCTGTAAGTTGTCCTCCTTGATCATATCCTACATATCCTGGAGGTGCTCCAATTAATTTAGAAACTGTGTGTTTTTCCATATACTCAGACATATCCACACGAATCATGCTGTCTTCATCTCCAAAGAGTTCATAGGCTAATGTTTTCACCAATTCAGTTTTTCCTACCCCTGTAGGTCCTACAAAAATAAAGGAAGCAGGTTTTTTCCTTTTCTTAAAACCTGATCTATTTCTTCTTATGGTTCTTGACAGACTTACAATAGCTTTATCTTGACCAATGACTCTTTTATGAATTCTCTCTTCAAGGTGAATCAATTTTTGTGCCTCTTCTTCTGTAATCTTTTGAACAGGAATATTGGTCCAAGCCTCAACTACATAAGCAATATCTTCTACTTTTATTTCTACTTGATGATATTCTTTCTCTAATTCATAAAGCTGTTGTTCTAATTGAAATTCTTCCATTTTATACCTTGCAGCTTTTTCATAATCATTATTGACTGCAGCATTTTCTTTTTCTTGTTGAATTTTTTTTAATGATTCCTCTATGCTTTCTATTTCTAAAAGACCTGTGTTGTTTAAATTAGCTCTTGAACCTGCCTCATCAATCACATCTATGGCTTTATCTGGAAGAAAACGATCTGTAATATATCTTTCTGATAAATGTACAGCAGCTTTGATTACTTCTTCGGAAATTTTTACTTGATGATAATCTTCATAATAATTTTTAATTCCCTTTAAGATTTCAATCGTATCTTCTATACTTGGTTCTTCTACTAATACAGGTTGAAATCTTCTTTCTAAAGCTGCATCCTTTTCAATATGTTTTCTGTACTCATCTAAGGTAGTAGCTCCTATTACTTGAATTTCTCCTTTTGCTAAAGCAGGTTTTAAAATATTAGCAGCATTCATTACTCCACCATGAACTTCTCCTGCTCCCATAATATTATGTACTTCATCAATGACTAATATAATATTTCCGCACTCTTTAGCCTCTTTAATGATAGATTTCATCCTACCTTCAAATTGTCCTCTAAACTGAGTTCCTGCTACTACTGCTGTAAGATCTAATAAATAAATTTCTGCATGAAAAAGCTTTTGAGGAACTTCTCGCTCTACAATACGAAGAGCCAAACCTTCTGCTATAGCAGTCTTTCCAACTCCTGGTTCTCCTATTAAAATAGGATTGTTTTTATTTCTTCTATTCAAAATTTGTACCACTCTACTAATTTCTTTATCTCTTCCAATGACTTTATCTACTTCTTTATTTTTTGCTTTTTCTGTTAAATTGGTTCCATACATTTCTAAATATTTTTTCTTACCCTTAGTTTTTTTCCCTTTTTTCTTTTCTTTAGACTCTTCATCTATATGGATTGTAGTTTCTTTCTCATCTTCATCAGAATCCTTCATAAAAGGAAAAGCCCCACCTAACAGATCTGATAAATTTTCTTCATCCATATTTTCCATATCCATATCTTCAAACATATAATTCATTTCTTCTGTCAAATTTTTTATATCCTCTTTGTTCATTCCTGCTTGTTTCATCAATTGATCTATTACAGGAATCCCCATCTTTTTAGCACATTCCATACACAATCCTTTTATTTCTGTCTTTCCATTCTCTATTTGTGATGTAAATACAATTGCAATATTTTTTTTGCAAACTGAGCACAATTTCATGTTTATCCACTCCAAACCTTAAAATGAAATAATTGTAACTTAAATATAACATACCCCTAACTTTATTTATTATCTTCATTTATTTTCATTCCTATAACTTAAGACTTAAAATCTATAAGTAACCTCATTCATGTACATCCTTTTTAGGGTATATAGATTTATTCTAATACAAATACTAAATTTGTTCAAATACTAATGGAGGAGTATTTTATGAAAAAATTATTTCGATCCTTAAACCTTATTTTTACTATCATTATGCTTTCTTTTATGATTATATTTTTTTTAAAAACACAATATCACTTTTTATTCTATACTGCTACCCTTTATTTTATTTATCTTTTTTATTTACACTGGGAATCACAGAAAAAATATACAGTAAAATCCTATATAAAAATACTAATCCTATTCACTATTATTATAGATCTACTTGGATTTTCTCTTCATTTTTACGATACAGTGTATTGGTTTGATAAAGCATTGCATATGTTTGGCTCTTTTTCTATTACTCTTTTTTCTTATGCCTTGATCCAAATATTTTGGAAAGATTTTTCTTCCTCTCATATGCTTACTTTTATATTTATAGCTTCCTTAGGTATAACCATAGGAGTATTATATGAAATTGGAGAATTTATATTAGATTTAATTTTTGATTCAAAAAATCAAAATGGATTAATAGATACAAATTTAGATCTAATATTTGATATATTCGGAGCCATATTGGCTAGTTTATGGGGAGTATATAGAAAAAGAATGGTTACTTTAAAAAGATAAAAGATCACCCTCTACTTGGGTGATCTTTCTATACATCTGATACATTGATTCCATAAAAAATCTCTGTCATTTCTTTATTTAATTTTTCTATAATTTCATCTCTTTCTTCCTCATTTAAGTTTTCTTCATTAATTTCAAATAAATAATTATCTAAGTTTAAATCTTTTATTTTCATCTTTGTATGAAATATATTGGATTGATAGATATTCATATCAATCAAATCATATCTGTTTATCGTTTCTTTTTCAATGAAATTTTGTATAGAATTGATTGGATGATCTATAAAATGCTTTTCTCCATCTATATCTCTTGTAAATCCTCTCACTCTATAGTCAATAGTAATAATATCTGAATCAAAACTTCCTATTAAATAATTTAATGCTTTTACTGGAGAGATTGTCCCACAAGTAGCTACATCAATATCTACTCTAAAAGTACTAATGTCATTTTGAGGATGACTTTCTGGGTACGTATGGACTGTTACATGGCTTTTATCTAAATGGCCTACAATATTTTCACGAGTAGGTGTTAAAACTCCTCTATTACAAGATGGATCCAAAACATATAAAGGAACTTCTTCTTCTGAAATTAAAAGAGTCACACTTGCTCCTTGTGGATCATAATCTTGTTTGGCAACATTTAACACACTCGCACCAATAATATTTGTTACATCTGTAAGAATCTTTGTCAATCGTTCTGAATTATATTGTTCATCAATATACTCAATATATTTTTTTCGATCTTGTTCTGTTTTTGTATAACAGATGTCATAAATATTGAAACTAAGCGCTTTTGTTAAATTATTAAATCCATACAACTTCAATTTATTATTAGTAATTTTAGCCAATATCATTCCCCATTTCTAATGAATTTACATAAAAATTATATACTGTATACGCATAATGTCAATATATAAATTTTGCTATTTATACTACCTGTATACTTATCTTAACCATTCTAAAAATTATTATTTAAAGCTGTTGAAAATTTTTCCAAATCACTTTTTTACTCATTTTTTATCTTTTTTTATAATATACATACATTAAAACGCAGTTTCCATAAATTCAATGTATTCCTACAGTTAGAAAGGAGTCTTATATTATGGTTAATTATCCTATTGTACAACCTAATAATCCATCTTCTTGTGACCGTCATCAACTTGTTTTGTATTCATTACAGAAAGAACAACGATCTGAAGATTTTCATCATATTATAAAAAACTTAAGTCCTCCTCCTGATATTACAACAATCTCCCCTGCTGGATCTTTTAAAAATATAAAAATTGCAATCATCGGCTCTGGTGCTGCAGGACTAGCATCAGCTTTTGAATTGAGAAAATTAGGCTTCGATATAACTATATTTGAAGCCTCAAAAGAAAGAATTGGAGGAAGAATTTATACTTATTATTTTGATAAAAATAAAAATCTTTATGGAGAACTAGGCCCTATGCGCATTCCAGTAAGTCATGAAACAACTTGGCATTATATTAACCTTTTTCATCTAAACACACGACCCTTTATTCAAAACAATAAAAATACTTTCTTATATGTAAGAAATACAAGAGTACGTAATGATCCTGATGGAAAAAATGTAATGGAAAAAATCTATCCAAAGTTTCCTCTCTATCCATGGGAGAGAAACATCCCTTGGCAAAAGCTAATAGAATATGGTCTAGAAACACCACTTTTATCTATTTCTCCTGCTATACGAAGAGAAATTCTGCAAATTAAACCTATTTATGATTCACTCATCAATTATTGGGGTTGTTTAAATATTCGACAAGTATTAGAAAAAATGGGACTTAGCGAAGGGGCAATTGATTTAATTGGAAGCTTATCTCCCCTTGATGGTGATTTTTATTACAATAGTTATATAGAAACCCTACAAGAAATTTATCCAGTAAACTTTTCTTTTTTGTATGAAATCATTGGAGGATCTTCTAATTTATCTTCTGCCTTCTATCGTTCTTTAATTTGCATAAATCCGTCTGAATACCCTACTATTTCTCCTCATTTATTAGGAAAAATTACTTTTAAAGCTGGCCATTGGATTAGGGGAATGTATTTATCTTCTAATAATCATGTAACTTTAAAATATCAAAATACCTGTACTAACAAAATGAACGAAGAAACTTTTGACTATATCATTTGTGCCATTCCCTTTTCTAGTCTTCGTAATATAGAAATAAATCCATCCTTCACCTCAAGAAAAATGCAAGCTATAAGAGAAGTAGATTATTCCAATGCACAAAAAATTCTTTTTTTATGTAAAAATAGATTTTGGGAAAAGGGAGGCCCTAATGAAAGGATTATAGGAGGAGGATCTTTTACAGACCTTTTAATTTCATCTATATACTATCCATCTGATCACAGAGATTGTTCTTTCACAAATTATTGTTCACCAGATGACCCTGGTGTTTTATTAGCATCTTATAACTATCGCCAAAGTGCTGTTCGGCTAGGAAATATGGAAGAACATAAAAGAGTAGAGCTTGCCAAAAGACAAATCGAAAAAGTACATGGACTTCCAATGGGATATATGGATAAAATAGTAATAGATTATAAAATGATTAATTGGAATCATGTCCCGTACTTTTACGGAGCTTTTTGTTATTTTATGCCTGAACAAAAAAGAATCTTTTCTTATTCTATGACTACACCAGAATATAACAATAAAATATTTTTTGCAGGAGAACACACATCTTCCAGTCATGGCTGGATGCAAGGAGCTCTACATAGTGGTGCATGTGCTGCAAACGCCTTAGCAAAGTATTGTAAATATGATCATAAGCCCTTGTTTTAATAGGGGACTGGACTTATAGACAAAGTCATAAAATTCTTCACTGATTTTCAAATTTGGAAAATATATAGAAACGATCGAAAATAGCATTACAAACTCGCTTTGCTCAAACAGTGTAATGCTAAACATTTTCTCACTTATTCTATATTTTCGCAAATTCTCAATAATTGTTCCGAATTTTATGACTTTGCTACAATATACTTTATAAAGAAGTATGTACTTTTTTATTAATTTTTATTTCATCTTCTTTCACTATACTATCATATGCTAAAATACAAATACCCTTTTCTTTTGCTCTTTGTAATGCTTCTTCAAAATGAGGATCTGTAACTTTATTGGGTCTAAATATTTTCATATTCTCTATTTGTATTAAAAAAAAGATATAGTTTTTATACCCTTCTTTTTGCAAATGAATTAATTCTTCTATATGCTTTCTTCCTCTTTCCGTAGGAGCATCAGGAAACATGCAGTTTCCATTTTCTTCCAATGTCACACTTTTTACTTCAATAAATCCTTTCTCATGATCTTTCTCATAATAAAAGTCAAACCTTGAATTTTTATATTTTACTTCTTTTTTAAGCTTTATAAAATCTTTTAATTCTCCTACTTCACTATGAATCAATGCATCATAAACCACATAATTTGTAATTTGCGAATCTATATTAATCAGCGTATGATCATCTTTGTAGGCTGCCACTAAAGAATATTTTGTTTTTCTATTAGGATTAGAAGCTTCTTCTAAAATTACTTTTACTCCTTTTTTCAATATTTCCTTGCATCTTCCTGTATTTTTTACATGGACAATCTCTTCTCTTCCATTTAAAAGTACATGAGCAATAAAGCGATTGGGTCTTTTTAAAAAAATAGCTTCTTGAATCGATAAATATTTCATATATATCTCCTTTTTTACTTTTTTATATACTTATACCCTTATTAAAAGCTGTATTTACAATAAGTTTCAATCTCCTAAGGAGCTTTTATTCTTCTAATACAAAGATCAGAGTGGCACGGAAGAAGTGCTTATGCACTGTTTCAATCTCCTAAGGAGCTTTTATTCTTCTAATACAGAAGGTCTTTTTTCTACTTGTCCAACTTTTCATCAGTTTCAATCTCCTAAGGAGCTTTTATTCTTCTAATACTAAAATGAATTATGATGGTAGATATAATGATATAAAGTTTCAATCTCCTAAGGAGCTTTTATTCTTCTAATACTAAAATGAATTATGATGGTAGATATAATGATATAAAGTTTCAATCTCCTAAGGAGCTTTTATTCTTCTAATACGAAATAATAGAAGTAATTGAGATATGTCAATAAAATGTGTTTCAATCTCCTAAGGAGCTTTTATTCTTCTAATACATTAGTCCCTCCAGTAGTCATAATAGTTATCACAAGTTTCAATCTCCTAAGGAGCTTTTATTCTTCTAATACTAGAGCTGGTTTTTCGGGAGGTGGTCATAAATACAAGTTTCAATCTCCTAAGGAGCTTTTATTCTTCTAATACAATCAGCATGAGGAATCATATATTAGACAACATCAAGTTTCAATCTCCTAAGGAGCTTTTATTCTTCTAATACGCTAAGAAATTATATGATTATGTAGTAAACTTACCAGTTTCAATCTCCTAAGGAGCTTTTATTCTTCTAATACATCAATAGAAATGTCTACACGAGAGATAATGTATAAGTTTCAATCTCCTAAGGAGCTTTTATTCTTCTAATACGAAAAAATAAAAATCATTGATATAGAAACAATTCCGTTTCAATCTCCTAAGGAGCTTTTATTCTTCTAATACAAATGCTTGTGTGTTCTTACTTATAGGAAAGTATCAAGTTTCAATCTCCTAAGGAGCTTTTATTCTTCTAATACTTTTTACCCCTCCATATTCATAATTAATAAATCTGTTTCAATCTCCTAAGGAGCTTTTATTCTTCTAATACGATGATTTTGGTTGTTTTCCTAGTATAATAGATATAGTTTCAATCTCCTAAGGAGCTTTTATTCTTCTAATACTTAATAATAAATGCAATAAAAGAAGATATGAATGTGTTTCAATCTCCTAAGGAGCTTTTATTCTTCTAATACACTCCTCCAATTGTTGATTGAAATGGAGTCAATTTAGTTTCAATCTCCTAAGGAGCTTTTATTCTTCTAATACGGAGTAAAGATTAGGAGTATACAGCTTATAATAAAGTTTCAATCTCCTAAGGAGCTTTTATTCTTCTAATACCGGATGATATCGGTCTTTATCTAAATCATAATATAAGTTTCAATCTCCTAAGGAGCTTTTATTCTTCTAATACAAACATTTTAGAATAAGCCCCATGTACATATGGTTGTTTCAATCTCCTAAGGAGCTTTTATTCTTCTAATACATGGAAGAAGAATTTGCAGATATACAATTAATATTGGGTTTCAATCTCCTAAGGAGCTTTTATTCTTCTAATACTAGTACTATCAATGTTCCAGAAATTTTTTTTACAATGTTTCAATCTCCTAAGGAGCTTTTATTCTTCTAATACGTGTTGTATGTGATACCGTTTAATAGCATCAAAATCGTTTCAATCTCCTAAGGAGCTTTTATTCTTCTAATACAAGCTTGGTATTAACACAGCTCAAGGAATGCTATGTATGTTTCAATCTCCTAAGGAGCTTTTATTCTTCTAATACTAAGTTCCTGTGCATCAAAGAAATCTAAAATATTAGTTTCAATCTCCTAAGGAGCTTTTATTCTTCTAATACTGACCTTTGCTGTATTCATCTAAGCTGACCTTTGCGTTTCAATCTCCTAAGGAGCTTTTATTCTTCTAATACGGGGAACAAATGAAATCCCTCAAAATGTTTATCAGGTTTCAATCTCCTAAGGAGCTTTTATTCTTCTAATACCATATGAACATATAATTCGAAATAGTTTAAAGGCAAGTTTCAATCTCCTAAGGAGCTTTTATTCTTCTAATACGTTTTATAACTGCCCTATCTACACTTTATTATTTATGTTTCAATCTCCTAAGGAGCTTTTATTCTTCTAATACAATTAATGCAGATGAGATTGTCACAGGAACTCTAAAGTTTCAATCTCCTAAGGAGCTTTTATTCTTCTAATACTTTTAAGACATACAAAAATGCCTGCAATCTTAATCGGTTTCAATCTCCTAAGGAGCTTTTATTCTTCTAATACCGATTCGTTCTATCATTTCGTATAGAAAACATCTTAAGTTTCAATCTCCTAAGGAGCTTTTATTCTTCTAATACTTAAAAGATGATTCTATCGAAAAGAATTTAGAATGTTTCAATCTCCTAAGGAGCTTTTATTCTTCTAATACATGATTTTCCGTTTTTCCCTTCAACAATTTTCATATTACGTTTCAATCTCCTAAGGAGCTTTTATTCTTCTAATACTAACAGATAGCCCGATCCGTAGGCATAGCCGTAGGAGTTTCAATCTCCTAAGGAGCTTTTATTCTTCTAATACAAAAGTCATATACCTGATCTGGTACCCTCACTCCTAAGTTTCAATCTCCTAAGGAGCTTTTATTCTTCTAATACGAGCTATTCCTTATTTTTATTATTATATAGGGGTGGTGTTTCAATCTCCTAAGGAGCTTTTATTCTTCTAATACAAAGCTACAGAATACGAACCATATGCAGACAATAAGTTTCAATCTCCTAAGGAGCTTTTATTCTTCTAATACGACTAAATGCTTGTTTAATACCTTTCCACAATTCAGTTTCAATCTCCTAAGGAGCTTTTATTCTTCTAATACCAATCAGAAAATAAATAGATAGGATTTTTAAATTAGTTTCAATCTCCTAAGGAGCTTTTATTCTTCTAATACTTATGATAAACTAGATGCTGATAAAGATACTATAAAGTTTCAATCTCCTAAGGAGCTTTTATTCTTCTAATACGATTGGAACAGAAAAATTCCAGACTGGTATGTTCCAGTTTCAATCTCCTAAGGAGCTTTTATTCTTCTAATACTGGAGCTTGATGAAGTTATCAGGTTAAAACAAATTAGTTTCAATCTCCTAAGGAGCTTTTATTCTTCTAATACAATCAATTTACGAATATAGGAGGAATGTATGAAACCAGTTTCAATCTCCTAAGGAGCTTTTATTCTTCTAATACGTAGCACTTAATCCATCATCACTTATTTTAGGAGTAGTTTCAATCTCCTAAGGAGCTTTTATTCTTCTAATACTGGGGGATGGTATAATATGGATAAGAAGAGGACACTAGTTTCAATCTCCTAAGGAGCTTTTATTCTTCTAATACTTTCTTATATATTTAAAAGCAATTAAGCAAGTGCAAGTTTCAATCTCCTAAGGAGCTTTTATTCTTCTAATACATGAGCAGTTTTCAGCGAATGAGAGATAGAGAATCAAGTTTCAATCTCCTAAGGAGCTTTTATTCTTCTAATACAGATTACAAATTGGCAAAAATTACAGGGTAAAATCAGTTTCAATCTCCTAAGGAGCTTTTATTCTTCTAATACAAAATAAAACAGAAGAAGAAGTGAATTTTGATAAAGGTTTCAATCTCCTAAGGAGCTTTTATTCTTCTAATACCAAGATACTAAAAGAGAAATGGAATTGCCATGTAAAGTTTCAATCTCCTAAGGAGCTTTTATTCTTCTAATACACAAGCATTGCTGTACTGTCTTTCCCTAAGCTACATGAGTTTCAATCTCCTAAGGAGCTTTTATTCTTCTAATACCCTCTTTTTGGGGTGTCGGTTGTTCATTAGTATTTTCGTTTCAATCTCCTAAGGAGCTTTTATTCTTCTAATACTCTTTGCAGGTGCTGGTATTTACAATGCCTTAAAAGGTTTCAATCTCCTAAGGAGCTTTTATTCTTCTAATACCTTTCATCATTTAGCAGCTCCTTCAATTTCATTTTAAGTTTCAATCTCCTAAGGAGCTTTTATTCTTCTAATACCGTCGTATTACTAAAAGCGTGTAGAGATTTATTACAGAGTTTCAATCTCCTAAGGAGCTTTTATTCTTCTAATACCAAACAAGGACTTTGTAAGTGGACAGAAAGAATTGGTTTCAATCTCCTAAGGAGCTTTTATTCTTCTAATACAGATTATATAGAATTGATCGAATATGTCAGAGAAAGTTTCAATCTCCTAAGGAGCTTTTATTCTTCTAATACCCTCTTTTTGGGGTGTCGGTTGTTCATTAGTATTTTCGTTTCAATCTCCTAAGGAGCTTTTATTCTTCTAATACAGTAAGCAATTTCCATCACAGTTAGCATCATCATAAGTTTCAATCTCCTAAGGAGCTTTTATTCTTCTAATACAAATGGAAAATTTACAAGTCAAGATACTACAGAAGAGTTTCAATCTCCTAAGGAGCTTTTATTCTTCTAATACATATGTATGAAGAAGGAATAGAAGCCGTACCTGGGTTTCAATCTCCTAAGGAGCTTTTATTCTTCTAATACCTAAAGGAGTGAGGTGTGGATGGGTAGTAATGAAAGTTTCAATCTCCTAAGGAGCTTTTATTCTTCTAATACATTCAAGGAATGAAAAATAAACAAAATCTGAATGTGTTTCAATCTCCTAAGGAGCTTTTATTCTTCTAATACATATAAGTTCATTTGCAAAGTCTATAGCTCCATAAACGTTTCAATCTCCTAAGGAGCTTTTATTCTTCTAATACCAGTTTCAGAAAGCAGATCAAGTACATAATGCGAGTTGTTTCAATCTCCTAAGGAGCTTTTATTCTTCTAATACCATGGATGACATTCTTTATAGTATTAGCTTTTCTTGCGTTTCAATCTCCTAAGGAGCTTTTATTCTTCTAATACTTAAGAATGCTAGAACGAAGATTTGAGAATGAAATAGCGTTTCAATCTCCTAAGGAGCTTTTATTCTTCTAATACCAATTGCAAGTTCCATCTTCATAATTCACTTGATGTTTCAATCTCCTAAGGAGCTTTTATTCTTCTAATACGTATAGGAGAAGAGAGGGCAGAGAAAATCCTATTAGAGTTTCAATCTCCTAAGGAGCTTTTATTCTTCTAATACCAATTTGTGTGAGTTTTGGAAAATACTTAATATCTGTTTCAATCTCCTAAGGAGCTTTTATTCTTCTAATACACCCACACAGTATAGGAATTGTTGTACTAATAATTAGTTTCAATCTCCTAAGGAGCTTTTATTCTTCTAATACTATACTCTTTGTTAATGTATCTATATCTTTATCTCCTGTTTCAATCTCCTAAGGAGCTTTTATTCTTCTAATACTTAGCTTTTGGTATCTACATAAATTTATAAACATGTTTCAATCTCCTAAGGAGCTTTTATTCTTCTAATACTGACGAGTAATGTATGTGCTGTGGAACCCCTGCTCCGTTTCAATCTCCTAAGGAGCTTTTATTCTTCTAATACCCGGTGCTGCTTCCTAAGCTCTTCTCTGCTTGAACAACTGTTTCAATCTCCTAAGGAGCTTTTATTCTTCTAATACGAGATTCTGGATTGTCTATCTCTTTTGTAAGAACTAAGTTTCAATCTCCTAAGGAGCTTTTATTCTTCTAATACAGGTGTAAATTCATTTTCTACAAGTGCAATTCTAAAGTTTCAATCTCCTAAGGAGCTTTTATTCTTCTAATACGTTGGAGCTCTCTACATGGAAATGGGTACAGGCAAGTTTCAATCTCCTAAGGAGCTTTTATTCTTCTAATACTTTAAAGCTTACTTTCCTTGAATTAAAAGAAGATAGCGTTTCAATCTCCTAAGGAGCTTTTATTCTTCTAATACTTACCACCTAAAACATTTGAAGTAGAATATTATTATTTGTTTCAATCTCCTAAGGAGCTTTTATTCTTCTAATACAAGAAATAGAATGTCATAAGCAAGTAAAAAAAGTAGGTTTCAATCTCCTAAGGAGCTTTTATTCTTCTAATACACGATTGTATGCTTCACGCTTAGTATAAGCATCTAAGTTTCAATCTCCTAAGGAGCTTTTATTCTTCTAATACTTTATATGATTTGTATGCGAATTAACATTTTGTGCTGTTTCAATCTCCTAAGGAGCTTTTATTCTTCTAATACTATCTATCTCTTTCTCTATATCTATATCTATCTCTGTTTCAATCTCCTAAGGAGCTTTTATTCTTCTAATACGATGGACAAGTTATTCATGGATTGGATCATGAGGTGTTTCAATCTCCTAAGGAGCTTTTATTCTTCTAATACCTAAAAAAGTTAATGCAATTACTATAGATTTATCCAGTTTCAATCTCCTAAGGAGCTTTTATTCTTCTAATACCTGTAAAATAACCCAAATGATAAGACTTCCCTTGGGTTTCAATCTCCTAAGGAGCTTTTATTCTTCTAATACCGCTTGCGGTTTTAACCTGCATAAATACTGTCTTTGTTGTCTATTAATCGCAAAGATGTTTTCAAATTATCATATTGCTACTCATATATTGACCAAAAAGTCTCTATATCGTGTATTTTAGCTTATCGCATAATATCCGTATTTTACAAAACACATAAGCTTGCGCATCTAGAATATCATATTTCTTACATCAATAGGAACAAAGCTCCCTTTTCGTATTATTTTCATTTCACATGTAGCACATATAGGATATATCATAATACTATCACCTATTTCTACTTTAATTTTATTAATCCTATACAGCATTTCAACATATTTCTTATCATCTAAATCACATTCAAATACACTATATTGATTACGCTGACCATAGTTTTTAAGAAGTTTATGTAATTTATTCCTTTTTTTGTCATTTACTATATCATAACTTACTAAATATATCATATCACACTTCCTTTTTCTTATCTAATTAAAAATGGTTCATATTGTATTTCTCCCATCAAAGCTTTACTTAGTAATCTAGCTTGTAAATGAAAACATTCCTGATAATTTGTTTTATATTTAAAAATTGGGTGATATATTTGATCATATTTTTTTCTTTCATATGCTTCTAAGTATTTTTTTATTGCTTTTTTAGTCATTTTTACTTGCCCCAATACTTCTTCAAAATCATCTTTCTTAATTATTTTATTATTTATAATGCTTAGAACCAATCTATCCACAAATAATGCTCTAAATTCTTCCATCAAGTCTAATGCTAATGATGCTCTTCCATATCTCAATCTATGTAAAAAACCTATGTACGGATCAAGTCCTATAGTTGAAACTGCCGATGACATTTCATTCGCCAATAATACATATCCAAAACTTAACATTGCATTTACAGGATCTTTAGGTGGTCTTTTAGTACGTTTATCAAAACTAAAGTCTGCTTTTATCATCTCAGAAAAAACTGAAAAATAAACACTTGCAGCTCTTCCTTCTATTCCTCTTAAGGAATCTATATTTGTTTGTTTTTCTGATTGATTTTCTAATCTTTTTAGCTCTTCTATAGCATCATCTAATCTTTTGCTTTTATTATTTCCTCTATTAGCTTTCATTAACACAGTTCTACTATTTTTTATTTTTCCTATAATAAATTGTTTAGCAAGTTGCAATGACTTTTCATTTTTATCATTATGTGTTTCATATTGCTTTAATCTTACTATTACATTCTTTGAAGCTTCTGGATCTATTCGAGATATAAACTTACCTCTAGAAGTTAAATAACATAAGGTTATTTTATTTTTTGCTAGCATGTTTATTGTGGATGCTGTTACTGTCACTTCTCCAAACAATACAATTTGCTTTATTTTAAATATAGGTATTTGAATTAACTTTTCTTTACCTTTATATAATTTTATTTGTTCATCCTCTTTTCTCAAGGTAGTATATTGCTCAGTTACATAAAGCGTGCTCATTTCTATCACCTCTTCTTCTTTAGTAGTTCTACTTCCATCGGTAAACAAATTTTGTTTATACTACAATATTTGCATCTATTATCGTTAACTCCTTCTGGTATATACATACTTATATACAACTCTTTTATATCATTGATCGTTTTAATAATGTGCTGTTTTATCTGATTACTTATTCTAACTTCTACTCTTTCTTTTGATCCTACATAATATATATATCCTTTGTGTATAGGTTTTTTTAACTTTTCCTCTAATACCATGGCTTGAAGTGCTAGTTGATATTTATCATTTTTCCATATACCCTTTTTCCCTTTTTTGTATTCTACTGGATATATTTCATCCTCATATTGCTCCACAGTATCTACTTTTACTACAACTCCTAAATTTTCTGATATGATCTTAACACTTTTATATATTGTTTTTCCTCTTCTTTCCTCCTCCCCAAATTCATCTACATTTTCATGTACTTGATCTCCTAATATGGTATGTACATTACTTTCAAATTCTTGTTGAACATATTCATAATAGCACCGTCTTGGACAGTATAGATAAGTATTCACCGCACTTGCTTCAATATTAAAAGAATCCTTATCTACTTCTTCAACGCTATACATTGCCCCATCCCCATTCCTGTTTTGTATCCTATACCTACATAAGATGCTACTGCAAATAGCTTTTCAAGATGATCTTGAATTTTTTTATTTGGATGCTTAATTCTTATATTTACATTCCCACAAAACCCTGTTATTGTAAATTTTCTATACTTCGCTATTTCAGTTTTTATATTAAAACCTTCAATAATTATATATTTTTCTAATTCATCAAATACTTGTATATCTTTTATTTCTGTTTTATAGGCATCACAATAACTTTTATTTAAATTGCTAAAAATTTTTTTAGGATCTGGTAATGGGTATTGGATAGGATTTACTCTAAATGTAGTAGGTGTTATAAATTTTAAAACCCCTCTTGTTATTTTTTCCTGTTGTAGCATGTCTTCTGATATAGTCTTACAATTTACTTCTTCAATCATCAAATATCCTTTTGCAAAAGGAATTTTATTATTTTTTTTGATAAATTCAAATAATCCTGAGTATATCTCATTTGTCAAAAGTGATATATTTACTTTTAACAAAGTATTTTTTTCAAAATACTTTACATGACTTTGGGTATCACACAATATAGGTGATATAGAAAAAGACTGCTTTTTGCCTTGATCATGATACTTATCAGCTATTTCTTTATCATATTGCTTTAAAATATCAAAAAAAATACCATGCCATATTCTTGCATTATCTATAGTGTTTATAATTTTTTCAGTATTTCTAAAATAAATCGTCCAATATGTTAACATTTCTTCCTCCCTGTTTAATCTTAAAATATAAAAATTTCCTCTACATCTGGATTATCTTTCATTTTTTTTACCGCTGAATCTATAATTAAGCTATTCGTACCTGTAATGATCAAATATTCTCTCTCATTTTCTTCAAACTGTATATTTAGTTTTTGAAAATAAATAGGTTGATTTTTAAGCATTGATTTTATTCTATATTCTTCTTTTGATGCTTTAGGCATTGTAAATACAGGTATATATTGTTCTTGAAATGCCTTAGCTATTTTTTCTGGAAAATAAACTCTTTCTTTCCCTATTTTTGTATACTCATAACCTACTAAATATAGATTAGTTACTGCCTCTACAGTATTTGCATACTTGTTTTCAAATTGAGTATGATTACCTTTAAAATTAAATTCCCAACTGATTTCAATAGGCTTTTCTCTTATTTTATTGATTATGATAAAGGTATCTATTTGATCTAATCTATTGATATTAATTCGTTCTTCACTTATTTTAACATTGGACAAATTCTCCCATTCCCGTTTACTATCACACCAATAGATTTCATAATACCTCATTAAATGAAAAATATCATATATAAATATTTGATTTTGCTGTCCAAACTTATAATACTTATCAAATACAAGAGCAGGCTTACTAATATCTGTTCCTCTAAAATTTATAAGCGCACTGATTTTGCATATTTCTCCTTTAATGTAACGAATAATTTCCTCTTCATAATATTGCTTTAACTGTTTGATTTCATCTTCTGAAAAATCTTGAAGTATGTCTTGTTCTATAACCTCTTCTCTACCTTGTTCCTTTCTATAACTTTTTAAAAACTGTACAAACAAATAATCATCGGTATATTGAATATATTCTTTTTTATCTGAACTTTGATTGTAATCTCTTATAAATTTACATTGCTTTTTATAATTTCTAATTTTATTTCTAAAATACTTAAAGCTATAATTACTTTTAGGTGCAAATACTTTAACAGCTTTATCAAATAATTCTTCCACAATATTTCTCAAATCATAAGGCATTTTACTATATATATCGCTCATAGGAAAGCAAAGTTCTACAATACTACAACTCTCTATATAGTTTTTCATAATATTTCTTTGTGGCATAATTTCACTTATTATATCTTTTAACCGTTCTCTATTAATTTCTTCTGGATACTCCTTTAACTTCTCATAACACCTATCATTAACACATAATATAACCGTACTTTCTTCATCCTGTATACTTTTACCTAATACCCGTCCTGCTCTACCTATTCTTTGTAATGCTTGATCACTAGTAATAGCTTCTGTTATTACATCATCTATGTTTTGTTTCTTCTTACCTTCCTTTTTAAAATTGTATCCTATATCTACTGTTGGCGTTGCTAAGATCAACGAACAATTTACAGCTTGTTTTCTTTCTTCTGAATTTATTGCCCCTGTTATAACTCCTATTTTTTCTTTTGATATTTTTATATTCAATAACTCTTGTTTTAATTTGTTTATTTTATATATAGATTGACTAATTACTACACTATCTCTCTCAAAATTTGAATTTGAATAGTTTTCTACTACTACATCCTCTAATTCTCTATTTGTAATAAGTAATTTCATAGAAGAAAGAGTTTTAATCTTATCATATTTTTCACTTTCTTTGTCTTCATTTTCTGGGGATACAATTATATAGTCTATACCTCCTCTTTTCAAATATTCTTCTATTAAATCATCTGGAGTTGCTGTTAAAATGCATATTTTTCTTCCATTTTCAAAGTAATTAAATTCCTTAGAGAGTATTATAAAAAATAAAAAATTTGCTAATTGCTTCGCATCATAATAATGAAATTCATCCACAATTATATAATTGTAATTTTTAATAATTATTTCTAATAAATTTGTTTTATCTAAAAATCCATACAATGAATAAAAACAATAATAAAATATATCTGGATTCACCACTACTACAGAAGGTCTTTTGCCTGCATAATCTATCATTTGTATTCCTAATTCTTTTCTAAATTCTAAAGGATTTCTTAATAACTCATATAAAGTTGTACCTTTTCTATGATTATTTCTTATTTTTTCAATAACTGTGGCATCAATTTTTATGACTATATGCTTTAAATCATTTTTTTCTACAAACTCCTTTATATCCTCTGCATGTTGTTTTAATAATTCATTGGTAGGTGCTATAAACAATACGTTATTATTAGGATTTTCTTTTAGATATAATAAAGAAGCTCTAGTTTTTCCTGCACCTGTAGGATATGTATTAAATACAACCGAATGTTGCTTTAATTCATCTAATGTTCTTTTTTGATGATAAAGATAAGGACTAGAGGGAGCTTTTTTTAAAAACTCTCCCTCTACTTTAAAGCACTTCATACAATCCCTCCTAACACAACACTGCATGGATAATAAATAACCCCTTCACTTGTACTTATTTGATACATTTTTCCTTTTCCATGCAATTTTTTAAATAATGGCACTGGATGAACATTTATCATTCTAAAACTTATAAGCTCAAAATCTTCTTGTAAATCAACTGAATTTACTAATCCATAACATTCTTTTTGATCTTCTATAACTTTATATGAGCATTCTTCATAGGTTACCTTTACCTTCCCCATGAACTTTCCTAGACGTATATATGAAATCTTTTTTATATCATTTTTGCAAAAGATTAGTCCCTCAGCTTTATTTCCACTAGACAGAGCTTTTATTCTCCCCATCTGAGGATAATTTTGTAATGCTCTTTCCATTTTGTGATAGTATGTATCGCTCAACCCATTGAATGTAAATATAATGTACTTAGGATCATTAATAATGGCTGGTGTGATATATATTCCCTCATTATTAAGTTTTTTAAAATCTTCTTGATAGCTTACTTTTGTTTGATTATACCTTGCATTGCACCATCCCATGGCATAAATAAGTGCATAATTCCCTATAAGCGGCTTTGTCATAAATAAAGTATCTATTTCTTGGCTTGAAAAAAATACTTCTTCCATGAATTCTAATGTATACTTGTATACCTTCATTTTCTATACTCCATACTGACTAGATTGTTCTTTAAATAATTCTGCCGCTTTTTCGTTTTCTTTTTCATTAGCAAATAATTTTTTCACATAATTTATAAGTCCATCTAATTGCTCATTACTAAGCTCTGAAATTTCTCCACATACTTCATTTTTTAAACTATCAAAAGAATCTTTTGTATAATCTATACATTTTTTAAAATCAAGAGGATGTTCTACTAATTCAGCTTTTTTAAATTGATCATATACACTTTGAACTAACTCTAAGTTAGAAAACATCTCGCAATCAGAAAAAGCAATTTTAAGTATATGATTTTTTACTTTCCCCATCCTACTTGATATAGCACCGTATCTTTTGCTTCTTAAAATGTTCGCTATCCCATATATAAATTCTATAACAGTTACATCTTTAAATGTAACCATATCTAAAAAAAGTGTTCCTGGTTTTATATATTCATCCTCATTAATAGAAGAGGATGCTTTACCATTTTCATCTCGCATAGTTCCATTATCAAATAATGCATTAAATGTTTTTACACCCACTACATCATTAAATGGCAATATAGAAAAACTATTGTCAGAAATAACCCTTGCCTTTTGTGCTCCTCCATCACCTACTGCATATCCATAAAGCATACAATCTAAACATTTTCCACACGGAGTATTTTTATTTAATGCACAAATTTCTTTTTTACTTGTAGTAAACAATAAATCATTGGCTCTTAAATACTCTCTTCCTATTCTTCTTTCTACAGCAATTTGCTTTCTTTTACTAATCACAACCCTAGATACAACCTCACTATTCTCAATTCCTGCTCTTGTTCGCTCTTTATTTAACCCTTCTCCAGATCCTTCTGTTCTAAATATAGTTTCTGATTGAATTTCTCTTAGTACTCCTACAGTTATATACTTTCCTTCTGGAAAATTTGAATATTTTTCTTGAAACTTATCTTTTAATTCTTCTATAATGTTTTTACTCATTTTTTATTCCTCCCTAATTTTCTTTTTTCATTTCTACTCTAAAGTAATAGCTATATGCTGATAAAATATTTTTCTTTTCATCTTCTAAATGAAATACTTTACCCTTTAACCCTTTCTTAAATATTTCATCTATAAACATATCTACAAAAGTTTCTATTGATGCAATTTTTGTTTTTCCATAATATTTATCATTTGTTCTTTCGAAATATTTTTGAATTTCTCTTTTCCCTATAGCCCTTATATCATCTTCTGTATATATATCTTTATTCCATCTACAGATACTGTCTATGATAATATTTAGTGGCTTATTGATAGCATTATCTTTTAAATTTCCTCCGTTTATCCCACCTCTTATGTAATACTTTTGAGCAAACTTTGCTAACTCTTTTATATCCGACACTAGATTTTCATCCTCCTTTACATAATTCATAATCTTATCCATAAAATCATTAATCTCTATGATTTTACTTATTAGCTTTTTATCATCACTTTTTAACTTCTTGTAAACACAATATATGAAACTTAATTTGCTATTATTTAAAGCTATTAAACTTTTACAAATAAATTCTAATATTTGTCCTTGTTTACCTGTTTTTACTACTTCTTTTGTAATACCAAATAAATTGGTAAATAACTCTGCTGTTTCAAAACATTCTTCTTTTGTCCATTCCTTTTCAAACAAATTTTTGAATATAACAGGAACATCCTCTAAATAAATTTCTTGCATTTCATTTTTATTTAGAATTGCAATAGGAAATTCTGTCAATATAATCTTAGAATCAAAATAAATACTCATAACAAGTGCATATAGTAATGATACTATCCAATTTTCCATATTATTTTGATCTTTAAGAAAATGGACAGGAAAAATAAAATAGTTTGCTATGACTTCATCATAGTCAGGTATAGCTACACCATTTACTTTAGCTTTTGTAAATAATGGTTTAATAAATTTTATATTTTTATTAGCACATGAAACAAATGTTTTGTATTCATTAAAGTATAGTGACTTAATATCTTTTTGCCTAAATTCTCTAAGTTTCGTTCTAAATGCTTGTATATAAGATTTTGTATGAAAGCTTTTAGGAAGTATACTTATATATTTCCTACTTACTTCTACATTAGATATATAGGTTACCTTATGCAATAAATACTCTACCTTACATATAGGGCATATATTTCTTTTAGGTTCTCTTTCCCCAGCGTAAATCTTGTTCGAAAAGTTTTGAATCTTTAATTTGTATGGAATATCTACTGCCATCCATTTCTCTGTTGGATAACTACTACTACATAAACAACATAGCTTCCTATTTTTATTAGAATATTGATCTAATATTTCACATTTATTATAGGTTTGTTTTCTTTCATTGGATAACAATAATTGATCATCTATATATTCCTTTAAATAATCCCACATATTTTTTTGTTTGATATCTTTATTATTTTGTTGTTCAGTATATTTTTTTTCTGAATACTCAATCATCTGCCTAATCAATACTTCTTGTTGATCGCCATACTCTTTGTATAATAACTGACCTAAAATATAAGGTCTTTCATATACTTTATCAAATAAATCTAAATATGCCTTCAAGCCTTCATTTATCTTCAAAAAAGTATACATTTCATCCCATGCTTTATTAGCATTGTTTCCCCATATATGCATTTTAATAAATGTATAAAATCCTCTTAAAAATTCCGAAAATCTTAACATATCTTCATTAGGCTCAATAAGATATGTTCCCTTTTCATATCTTTCTAATGCTTCCTTTGCCGAAATCTGTTCTTGTAAAATACTTACATTAGACTTTAATTCTTTTTTTAGTGCTCTTTCAGATTTACTATCTGTTTCTTGTCCTAACTTTTGAGTTAAACTCTTTATTTCTTTTTTTGCTTGTTCTAGTTTATCTCTGTCATGTTTTTGCTTTTGTTTTTCTACTATAGGGATAATTTTAGCATTCCTTTTGTTTACCTCTGTTAACTTTCCTTTTAAACTTCTATTTCTAATTTCATATATTATATCTTCTATGCTAGTCATTTCTAAGCATTTCTCATCTACTTTTATTCCTGATTGCACATTTTTTATATAATCTTTATAGTCCTTATAAATTTTACTTTTAACTGATTCTACACATCTTGATGCTATCTCATTTCTGTTTACTATCTTATTTTTTTCATCTATGTCTTCTCGTAAATATACCACCCCTTCTTTATACCATATGATAGGAATATATCTTAATTCTATAAAGTATTGCACAATCGTATTATGGCAAATATTCGTTAAAATTCCTCTATCTTCACTAATCCTATGATATTCTAAAACATATTGCTTACCAATATATTGTGCAGCTGCATTAATACAACTCAAAAACTGTCTTTTCTTCTCTACTTCATCTAGTGTTTTAGATAGATCAATTTTATCTACAGCCTGTATCCAATATATAAGCATTTGTACACGATTCTCATCTAACGTAAAAGGATTTACATTACAAATCAACCCTTCTGAAAACGCATGCATTTTTTCTGAATGATGTCCTATAATTGCTCGAATTTCTGGTATGTAATTTTTATACTCATTGAAAAATACTGATATATTCATTTTTTCACATTCATTAATTATGTTTTTGTATTGTTTGTCTTTATCTTTCTGTGAAATAATACTTAGATAAGATTTTCCTTCATGTTCTTCTAACTTATTAATGTCATGTATCGTTATAGCAGTCATTAATACTTTGAGCTCTATTTCGTTTAAATTAAATATTTTTTGTAATGAATCTGTTACACCAATCATATCCATAACGTGAGTATACAAGGTCTGTCCCTCTTTTAAACTTCCATAATGTACAATCTCCTTATATTGCATTAAGTTTTTACTAGCTATCATTTCATAGTATTGTGCAGTAACACTTACTTCGTTTAAGTTTTCTAATGTGAACTTTAAAAATTCTTTCATTGTTTCACCTTTGATAATATCACCCCTTTTCCTATCTATTGTAATATATTTCCTTTTATATTCATGCTACTCCTATTATCTAAATATTTCAATACAAAATACGTTTAACAAAAAATACGACATACAGTTGTCGTATTTTTATTTGTTTTTATATTCTTTTATAGATTTTTCTAATTGACTTATAATTTCATTTCTTAACCATTTGGGTTTTATAACCTTAGCTTCACATCCAAAACTTAAAATCCATTGCTTTATTTCTTCTTTAGATGATATAGTTGCTCTAAAAAGAATTTTATTATCATTCGTCATTTCTACCTGCTGCGTTTTATGCCATATTTTTTCTTGTATCTTTTCTTTCACTTTTTTCGAAAACAAAATTTGCACTTCATAGGGTTCGCAGCTGTTTTCAACTTCCCATGCGTATTCATAATACCCTTTCAAGTCAAATTGTTTAGGGATTGTATATATACTGTCTTCTATACTACATTCAATAATTCGATCTACTCTAAATTGTCTTATACTATTTCTTAAGTGGCAATATGCTATAACATAATAAGTTTCTTTTGCTAAACAAAACCCGTAAACATCTATTCGTCTATAATTTTCTTCTTGTTTACCTTTGTATTTTATAAGTACTGTTCTTTTTTCACTAAAAGCTTCTACTAACAGCATAAAAACATAATAATTTGCATTGTCACCTTTGGTAATAACATCATATCTTCTTTTAACAATTAAATTATTTTTAATATTTTCCAATATATATTCGTCTTTGGGAGATATAAAAGATTGTATCTCCTTTAATAAAGCTTGTACTATTTCTATTTCCTTTCCAAATGCATGAAAACTCATCAAAGAAATATACAACATATTTACTTTTGCCTTAGTTAAATAAATAGGAATAAATTCCTTTTCAACGTCTAAATAATACTTATTTTTTTCACTCTTTATAGGTACATCACAATCTCTTAAAATTTCTATATATCTTTGGCATGTTCTTTGAGATTTTCCTATATATTCTCCCATCTCTTTTGTAGATAGCTTTTTTCCTCTTAAAAATTCATACATTAAAAATGTAAGCCCGTGAATCTTATCTTGTATGTATATATTAATTTTTCCCATTTGTCTAACATTCACCTTTCATATTGAAAATATTTTATCGTATTAAACTTTTCGTATCCACTTTTATATACTAACACCAAAATATATAATTTTCTCTTCATTTAAAAAAAATGTTTCTTTTTTAAAATTTGGGTATATATAAATTAAGTAAGATTATTAAAAAAAAGATAAAGGAGAGTTTTCAATGAGCGAATTCAAACAAATGATACAAAGTGGAGATTGGAAAGGGGAAAAACATGTACCTATTATTCATGCCCCTGAAAAAATAAAAGCTGACGAATTAGTAGAAATCAAAGTTTCTATAGGAGATGCAATTAAACACCCTAATACTTTAGAACATCATATTTCTTGGTTTAAATTATTTTATCTTCCTGAGGGAGGAAAATTCCCTATTGAGTTAGGTACATTTGAATTTAGAGCCCATGGAGAAGGAGAATCATTCACCGAACCGTGTGTTCATACCTGTGTGAAATTAAAAACTTCAGGAAATCTATATGCCCTAAGTTATTGTAATCTTCATGGACTTTGGGAAAGTTCTCAAAAAATTATTGTTGAATAAGAATAATACGCCACAAATAGAAAATACTCTATTTGTGGCTTTTTTCAATTCATGATAATATATTTTAAAAATATAAACTTTATAAACTAAGGAATGGTCTAGATGATTAACTTTAAAAAACTTTTTTATTCTATTACAGGTAATGTGTATATCCCTCCAGAAATCCTTCATACTCATGAAGAAATTCTTCTTCATATTTCTGATACACCTGTAAACTTTTTTTCTCCGTTAAAAAGAATCCTTCATCAATTAAAACCAGATTATATTGTTCATACTGGTGATTTAGTGGACAATATTAAATTAGAGATTTATCCTTATCGACTAGAGGAATACAAAAAAAATGTTAAGTCTTTAATTCAAATCGTAGAATCATCTTCTGCAAAAGAAATTTATTTAACAATTGGAAATCATGACCATAAAGAAACAGTCCAACAATTCATCAAAAAATCTTTTATCATAGAAAAAAGACAAACCATTACCATTCAAGATCATTCCATGGATATTGGTCATTTTCCTAATAAAACATCACCATCTTCTATAAAATATCATCTATTTGGTCATGACCTTACACTTCATACTCAAATAAATGATAAAAAAATTTATTTAAATGGTCTCTCTACCATTAATATTATTTTTTTAAATAGTGGAAAAATATTTACTTTACCCTATCCTTATGGTACAAATGATAGTCGTATGTGTAAATCAAAAATAGGATTTTAAAGGAGGATTATCATGTTATCTTTAGTAAGAAGTGGCCCTAAAATATTGGTTTTGGGAAGTAATCATGTTCATGAAATCATAAGTTATTGTAAAAAAATGTTTGAAGGATATGTATGTGATATAGACACAGCTTTTGAAAAATCTAATGATCAATTTACAATTGTTCTTCTTACTGAAAAATCAAAACAAATCCTTCATCTTACAGACATAGAAAATATTTTAGTTCTCAAAGAAAACATAGAAAACATTTTAAATAAGATGCTCAATGATAAAATGTATGATAAAATTTCTTACTCTAGAATTGCTCCAAGAATCATTGTCATGCGCTGTTTTGGAAATACTCAAAAGATATTAGATCAAATCAAAGAAGACCACTATGGTAGTATAGGTACTTTTCATAAAATGCTTGAAGAACATAATCATGGAGTAGTCATAGTTTTTACAACCAAACCTCTTCACAAACCTATTGGCCTTTGTGATTTATATGACAAATCCTTATTTATTCAACAAAACTATCCTTCCCTTATTCAAGATTTAAGAATACACAGTTTAAAATACTTAAATATAGGACTGGATAACAAGGATTGGTATGAGCTTCATATAAAAATTTATGATAGTTATGGAGAATATCTTCTTCACTATGAAAGACTTTTTAAAGTGATGGAAGATTTGGAATTAGGTCTAATTCTAGGAGAATCCTGGGGCACTGATGCGGCCACTATTTTTTACAGCGTAGGAATTTATCGTATTCGATTTTTTACATTTTACGAACCCAAAGTAATTAAAAAAATTTTATTAGGATTAGAATATTTAGAAGATGGTACACGAATTGTAGACTTAGACCTTTATCATAAGAGGAAAAAAATTCACTGGAGTGATGTAAGAGAGAAAAATATAAAAGATAAGATTACTTTAAGCAACAAATTTAGAAAAGAAATATTTTCAAATTTAAAACAAGAAACTTGTAATCAAGTTCTAGTATTAGAAGAAAAAATTAAAAATACTAGATATTAATCATTTTAAACAAATATCGACATTTATTTACTTCCAATAGTCTCTAAATATGCTATAATAAAACAGAACATATGTTTTAAATTTGAAAATAAGGAGATTTCTAAATGACTGGTAAAACCCATATGTTATTTGGTTATGTAACCAGCTTATATATACTTCCAAAATTAGGATATGACCCTAGCATTGCTACAACTGCTGCTGCTGCTTTAGGATCTTTAATTCCTGATTTAGATCATCCAAAAGCAAAACTCAATCAAAAAATCCTTCCTATCAAAAATAGATTTGGAAAAGTATTATTTTATTGTGGTATAGGAAGTTTCTTAATTTATAGATATGGATGGGCTCATCAATTGATTTTTACAGTAGCTATTTTACTTATGGTTATTGGTCTATCCCAACATAGAAGCTTTACTCATAGTATTCTAGGGACAGGTATTATTTTTTTTATAGTATTTTTTATACTAAAAGATATGCTTCCTTATACTCTTCTTCTTTCTTTTCTATTGGGGATGGCTTCCCACCTGGTTGGAGACTTTATTACTATTGGGGGTATTGAACTATTTTATCCTTTTAGCAATAAAAAATATAAATTTATATTAACTATATCCTCTGCCAAACTAGCAGAACCTTTAATATGTATATTTTTTATGTATTTAATCATTTATTTTTATATAGGACATAACAAAAGCATCCACTTTATTTATGATCTGATTAAAAAATTCACATGTTTCTATTAACCCTGCACATAGCCTAAAAGGAGAAAAAATAACCATGCTCTAAAAAGCATGGTCATTTTTTCTATTCAATATCCTATTTAATACAACTCCTACAATTGCTGCAAAGCTTAATCCTGAAATTGTTACTGTATCTGTGACAGAAATTCCTATACTAATTCCAAATTGTTTTTCTATATAAGATGCTCCTAATCCTAACACAAGAATAGATACCATAATGAATATATTCTTTATATTAAAATTCACTTTGTTATTTTTAATAGTTTGTACTCCTATTAAAGAAATCATACTAAAAAGCATCAAACTTATTCCACCCATAACAGGTACTGGAATAGATTTTAAAAATCCTCCTATTTTTGATATGAATCCTAAACAGATTGCAAATACTGCTGCCATTCTTAATATGGAAGGATCATAATTTTTTGTGATAGCCAATACTCCTGTATTTTCTCCATAGGTAGTATTCGCAGGTCCACCAATCAATCCTGCAAATAAAGTTGCAAGACCATCTCCTAATAGTGTTCTATTCAGTCCTGGATCTTCAATAAAATTTTCCCCTACTACTTGACCATTCGTTGTAATATCTCCAACATGTTCCATAAAAACAGCTACAACTACTGGTGCAATAATGGCTATTGCTCCTATATCAAACTTAGGTAATGTAAAATGTGGAACAGATACAATCGGTGCATTTTTAATTAAGTCTACATCTACAATTCCTAATTTTAAAGATACTAAATATCCAACTATAACTCCTGCAAGAATAGATAATTGCTTTGAAAATCCTTTCCCTGTAAAAGTAATCATAAGTGCTACAGATAAAGTAATAACTGCTACTAAAAGATTATTTTTTGCCATTCCATATGCTGTAGGTATAAGGTTTAATCCGATCACAATAATCATAGGTCCTACTACTTGAGGAGGAAGAAACTGTTCAATTTTTTCAACTCCTACTTTCCCTATTACAAAAGACATCATTACATATATAAGTCCTGCTATAATAATTCCACCTTGTGCATAAGTTAAATCTCCATGATACATTTCTTTTACTGTAAGAATAACAGGTATGAATGCGAAGGAAGATCCTAAAAATACAGGTACCTTTTTCTTTGTAACCATATGAAAAGTTAAAGTTCCGACTCCTGCAGCAACCAATGCCACAGATGTATCAAACCCTGTCAAGATGGGTACCAATACAGTAGCGCCAAACATTGCAATAAGATGTTGTAAAGCTAAAACCATTTTCTTAATCATGGCCATATTTGTTGATCTTTCTTTTACATCTACTTTAGATTTTCCCAATACATTTTCTGACATAAAAAACCCTCCTTGTTTTTTATTAAGGAGAACTATAAAACGATTCTCCTTTTTCGGCCTCTCTGGACCAAATTAAAAGGTACTTGATAAAATAAAAAACTTCTCACCTAATGGCAAGAAGTTATCTTCTAAAAGCACAATCATTTTATCAACATCTTGCCAGTCTCTCAGGACTGAATTAAAGATTTTTTTCTTTTTTTCAATTATATCACTTTTTTATCTTTGAATCAATATAAAGTTTACTCTTTTTCTTCAAATCTTCCAGTAAAAAATCGAAGCATTTTAGGTTCATACGTCCATTGTAGCCCTTTTATGCTGTATTTATTTTTCCAAATGTGAATTACTGATTCTGCTACATAATCTAAATGAGTATAAGTATATACTCTTCTTGGAATAGTCAATCTAACAAGTTCTAATTTAGGATAATGATTTTTTCCAGTATGTTTATCCCTTCCAGCAGATACAATGCCCCTCTCCATTGTTCTGACTCCAGAATCTACATAAATGGCTGCTGCTAATGCTTGAGCTGGAAATTCACCTTGACTCAAATGTGGCAAAAATGCTTTTGCATCTAAAAACACAGCATGACCTCCTGTAGGCTTTACAATAGGAACTCCTGCATTTTCTAATTTTTCACCTAAATATCTCACTTGATGGACTCTATGTTTGATATAATGATAATCTATGGCTTCTTCTAAACCTCTCGCCATAGCCTCCATATCTCTTCCTGCTAATCCTCCATAGCTAGGCATTCCTTCATATACCACTACTAGCTCTTTTGCTTTTTCAAAAAGTTCCTCATCATTTAAGCATAAAAAACCACCTATATTTGTAATACAATCTTTCTTTCCACTCATTGTACAACCATCGCCATAGGAAAATAGTTCTTTAACAATTTCTTTAATAGAATGATCTTCATATCCTCTTTCATTTTCTTTAATAAAATAAGCATTTTCTACACACCTTGTAGCATCAAACATTACTTTTATACCATTTTCATGTGCTAATTTACTAACCTCTTTTATATTTTCCATACTTACAGGCTGTCCCCCAGCTAAATTTACTGTAACGGCCACACAAATATAAGGAATTTTATCTGGTCCCACTTCATTAATAAGCTTTTGGAATTTAGCTAAATCTACATTTCCTTTAAATTTTATATCTCCTCTAGTAGAATCATGAGCTTCATCTATAATAACATCTACAAAATTGCCTCCATTGTTTTCTTGATGATATCTAGTAGTTGTAAAATACATATTTCCTGGAATATAATCTCCTTCTTTTATGCAAATTGTTGATAATAGATTTTCAGCTCCTCTTCCCTGATGAGTAGGTACCACATATTTAAATCCAAATATATCTTTTACAGTATTCTCTAAATGATAGAAATTTCTACTGCCAGCATAAGCTTCATCTCCTATCATTAAACCTGCCCATTGATTGTCACTCATTGCATTTGTGCCACTATCTGTTAATAAGTCAATATATACTTCATCTGATTTCAATAAAAAAGTATTGTACCCTGCTCTTTTAATCGCTTTTTCTCTTTCCTCCTTAGATAAAATTTTTAAAGGTTCTACTGCTTTAATTTTAAAAGGTTCTGGCATAAATTTTAACATTTGTATATCCTCCTTTTTATATTTATATTTTGTATTCAAATCAAACTTTCTTATTTTTTATTTATTTGCACTTTTTTTATATGTCTCATAAATTTGTATTAAACATTTCTTGATTATATACCAACTCTTTTATATATCTTTTCAATCAATCAATTATTTTGTATAATATGATGGAATCATATTTCATTTAAAAAGGAGGCAGTATCTATGGATTCTTTTCAACAATTTATTAAATATGTAAAATTAGATGAAGAAAAAAGAATTTTAATTTCTATTGAAAATCAATTAGAAAGCTATTTACAAGATGAAAAAATAAGATCTATGCTTAAAGAATCTGCTCAATCTATTTTAAAGGATGATTTTATTCAACTTGAAATAGGTAAAAATATATGTAGAGTAACTGTAAGAGAAGGAGCAGAAGAAAAAAGTTTAAAACTCATTGAGGAAGAATTAGTAAAAGGAATTGAAATGGCTATGGCTTTCTTAATACAAATGAAACATATGAACAAAGAATAAAGCTTGATATAAAAATCAAGCTTTTATTTTTTCAACTTTTCATCGTTCTCTATTCTTTTTCATTAACAAGTTATTTTTACTATGATATAATATTTTTTAGGTATGTCCATTTTTCTTTTTGTATTTAGGAGGGGATTAATTTTGTCAGAAAATAATGAACATAAATCTAGAGGTACTAACAAACAAAAGAAAAAGAAAAAAGTAAGTTTTTTCAGAACGTTTTTTCTCATCATTATTTTATTTACCTTTATAGGAACAGGAATATTAGGTGGTTGGGTATTTGCTGTAATCAAATCTTCCACTTCAGTAGATTTTACTCAGATCTATACATTACTTGATGAGAACTCATTTATTTATGATAGTGAAGGAAACTTGATTGAAAAAGTAGAAGGAGATGGACTTAGAACCATTGTAAAGTACAATGATATTCCTAAGAATTTAAAGGACGCTTTTATTGCTATTGAAGATAAAGACTTTGAAGATCATCACGGCCTTAGTATCAAAAGAATTGTAAAAGCTTTAATTGAAGATATTAAAGCAGGAGCTCCTGTTCAAGGAGCAAGTACTATCACACAACAGCTTGTTAAAAATCTTTATTTATCTCATGATAAAAAAATAGAAAGAAAAATAAAAGAAGCCTATTATGCAATTCAAATAGAAAGACATCTTACAAAAGAAGAAATATTGGAAGCATACTTAAATACCATATATTTAGGTGGTGGAGCAAAAGGAGTACAAGGAGCTGCTTATACCTATTTTTCAAAGGATGTTGGTGAATTAGATTTGGCAGAATGTGCACTGATTGCTGGAATTACAAAAAATCCAGCTAAATATTCGCCCCTTAAGACTCTAAAAAAAGAAGATGTAGATCCTACCAAGCATTTTATTATAGATGATAGTGATGAAATATATACACTTGTTTATGATGAAAGATACAAACCTAGACAAGAACTAGTTTTAAAAATGATGAAAGATCAAAATATGATCTCAGAAGAAGAATATTATACAGCAATGAATGAAGATTTAAAAAGTCATTTCAATCCTGGAAAAAAAGAAATGCATGGTATTTCATCATTTTTTACAGACACAGTAAAAAATGACGTAGTCAATGCATTAATGAAAGAATTAGGTATACCTGAAGAAAAAGCAAATGATATGTTATATAATCAAGGACTTAGAATCTATAGTACAATTGATTTAAGAATACAAAAAATATTAGAACAAGCATATGAAGAAAATAGCAATTTCCCTAATTTAGTAGCTAGAAAAGATGGTGCTGGAAACATCTTATCTAAAAATAATAAATCTATCTTACTTTATAAATATTCAAATTTAGTAAATAGTCAAGAACAATTAATGATTCCAAAAGGAGACTTTAAATATGATAATGAAGGCAATATTGTCTTCTTAAAAAATAAAAAATTTAACTTTGTTTCCTTATATACGGATGGACAAAGAAGTGCAATACAATTAGTAATCAAAGATTCTTATATACAAAATTCAGGTAAGGAAATACTCATGCTAAAAGGCGGTAGTCTTAAAATTCCTAGTGAGTATAAAGAATTTGACTATGAAAAAAATGTTGTAGTCAAAAGAAGCTTTTTAAATGAAAATCCAGAGTTTTTCCAAAAAGATTTATCAGGCAACCTCCTAATTGGAAAAGATTATTATTCTATTAATCAAAAAGGAGTTGTTCAACCTCAGTCTTCTATGGTAATTATGGATTATCATACTGGAGAAATTAAGGCTTTAGTAGGAGGTAGAGAAGTTAAAGGAAAAAGATTGTACAATAGAGCTTTAAATCCTAGACAACCTGGATCATCCATTAAATCTCTTGCAATCTATGCACCAGCTATTGATAATGGTTGGACTGCTGCAGATGTTGTAGATGATGTACCTCACTATGACACAAGTGGTAAAATATGGCCAAAGAACTGGTATAAAGGATATTATGGACTATCCTCTCTTCGAGAAGGTCTTAAATTATCTATGAATGTTCTTCCAGTAAAAATTGGAGAACAAATTGGAATTCATACCTCTATAGATTATTTGAAAAAAATGGGAATTACTACAGTTAAAGAAAGCGGAAGTCGTTCTGATAAAAATCTAGCTGCTTTAGCACTTGGAGGAATGACTCAAGGAATCAGTCCTTTAGAAATGACTGGAGCCTATGCATCTTTAGCAAATGAAGGTGTATATATCAAGCCAAAATCTTTTATAAAAATTACAGATAGAGATGGAAATATTATTTTAGAGAATAATAGCTATAAAAATAGAGTTCTTAGCAAAGAAGCAGCTTTCATTATGACAGATATGCTAAGAGATACAGTAAGTAGCGGTATTGCAAAGAGAGCTCGCCTAGATTCAGGCAATTCTAAAATTCCTGTAGCCGGAAAAACAGGTACTACAACAGATAATTATGATGCTTGGTTTGTAGGATATACTCCTTATTATGTAGGTGCTACATGGATTGGAAATGATGTTCATATAGAATTATCTAGTGGTAGTTCTGCAAGTGTAAAACTTTGGAATAAAGTCATGAAACAAATTCACGAAGGGCTTCCTCCAAAGAATTTTAAAAAACCAAACAATATTATTTCTCTTGCAGTTGATACAAAATCAGGAAAGCTTCCTACAGAATTAAGTAGACAAGCAGGACATGTGCGCACAGAATATTTTATAAAAGGTACAGAACCTAAAGAATATGATGATACCCATGTGCGATTAGAAATAGATACTTCAACAAATCAACTTGCGAGTCCTTATTGTCCTTCTGCTTATGTACAAAGTAGAATATTTGTGAAAAGACCAGTGCCTTATAATCCTTCTAAAAATGGTGGCATTGTTCCAAAAGACTTTGGTCAATCACCTCCATCAGGATATTGTACACAACATAGTGAACATGGTTCTATAGATGATAACTCTTCTCCTGATGAAGGTATTTATACAAAGCCAGAGGAAGATCCTAATGATAATGAAGAATCTATTGAAGATCCTTTTATGGAATAAAGAAGAAGGCAATGCCTTCTTCTTTTTTATTCTGGTGTTTCATCTTTAGGAGGAGAAGAATCTTTATCTACTACCTTTAAAAAATCAGGACGATATCTAACCTCAGGTATTGGTTTTCTAAAAAATACAGATGAAAGTCCTCTTCTATTAAAAGGTATAAGAGGCCATAAATAGGGAGTGCCTCCTATAGATTTTGTTGTAAGTAAAACAAAAAATACAAATATAATAGCTATTACAAATCCTATTTCTTTAAAAAGTCCCGTAGCAATTAATAAAATCAATCTAAATATTCTAATAGCCATGGAAAATTCTATACTAGGAGTAGCAAACATACCAATACCTGCAATAGCCATATATAAAACTGTTTCAGGAATAAACCATCCTACTTCTACAGCAAATTGACTTAATATTAATCCTCCTATAATTCCTAAAGAAGTAGTCAGTGCATTTGGAGTATGAATAGAAGCTATTCTTAAAATATCTACTCCTATCTCTAGAATAATAAATTGCATTAAAAGAGAAATTTCTCCTGTTTTTTTTGGTCCTATAAAAGAAATAAACTCTGGTAGCCCTTCCTTATGATATACTAACAAAAGCCATAGAGGCGGTAATATAAAAGATAAAAACATTGCAATCAATCTAATCCATCTCATATAAGTTCCTACTGCTGGATTTTGATAATAATCTTCTGCATGCTGTGTAAAATGAAACATAGTCACAGGTAAAATCATTACACTAGGAGTCGTATCTACCATAATAATAATATGTCCTTCAAAAAGATGTGCTGCTGCTACATCTGCCCTTTCTGTATATCTTGCTTGAGGCAGTGGATTCCAATTTCTTCCTAAAATAAATTCTTCTAATGTTTTCTCTCCCATTTCTAAAGCATCTGTATTGATTTGATCTAACTTCTTTTTAATATCTTTAATTAAATTTGGATTTGCAATATCTTCTATATATCCAACTACTACATCTGTCTGAGATCTTTTCCCTATTTTGGTCATCTCAAATCTAAGATTTGGATCTCTTACTCTTCTTCGAACCAAAGCTGTATTAAAAACGATGGTTTCTGTAAATCCATCTCTTGCTCCTCTTGTAACTCTTTCTAAATCTGGCTCTTGTGGACCTCTCACTGGATACGTTCTAACGTCTAAGATAATGGCTTGATTTTCTCCATCAATTAAAATAGCTAATGCGCCTGACAATACCATAAATTTTATTTGTTCTATATCATCAGTAGATTCTACTTCTAAATAAGGGATCTTTTCTTCCATTAATTTTTCTATCATATCTTTTCTATAATCTTTTGCCTCTATCTTTTGTAAAATTTTCATAATGTAGAGCATAATATCATCTTTTGCAAAACCATCAATAAATAATAAACTTGCTTGTTTATTTCCTATTAATATTTGTCTATTTACTACATCAAAACTTTTAGATATGCCTAAAGACTCATCAAGAATCTCTATGTTTTCTTTGAGTTTTTTTGTAAGATTCATTTGTATAACCACTCCTTTTGAGAATCTCCTCCATTGCTTTTGTTATAATAGGAGCTCCAATTTCACAATCATCTTTTCCTTCCATTTTTCCTATATCACCAATTCCTACAACTAAAGGCACATTACACTTTTTGATAATATCTACCGTATCTCCATATAGTATTTTTCCTTTTTGAGGCATTCCATTCTTATTTACAGCTTGATTTACTTTTTTTCCATTACAGGCAATAGAAAAATCAACACAAACTCCTTCTACTCCAGGAGTATTGGATGCTACTGCAATGGCCCCTAAAACTTCTATATCTGGGTGATTTACAATTTCATAAAAAGCCCATTCTCCTTCTCCCGTATCAGGAGATCCCTTATCATCTACCATGACTACAACTGGGTCATATTTCGCAGATTTTACAAGCTCTACAATTTCATTTCCATGTATAGGTGTAGGATTTCCTCCTGAACGTGAAATACATCTTCCCCCTATATTTTTGACAGCTTGTTCTACAGCCCTTTGAGCTATAGAATCTCCATCTGTAACTAAAATCACTTTTCTTTTCATATACCCTATTCCTTCTTTCCTATTTCTTAGTTTTAGGATTAAATATGACAGCCATCATATATCCAAATACTACTGCTGCTGAAACTCCCCCTGCTCCTGCCTTTGCTCCCCCTGTAAAAGCACCTAAAATTCCACTTTCTTTTGTTGCTTTTATGGCTCCTTTAGCCAATGTATATCCAAAACCTGTAATGGGTACAGTAGCTCCTGCTCCTCCTATTTTTACGATAGGCTCATAAATTCCTATTGCTGTTAAAACTGCTCCTAATGTTACAAATACTACTAAGACATGAGCAGGTGTCATTTTCATTGCATCTATTAAGATCTGTCCAATAAAACATATACTTCCTCCTACTAAGAATGCTTTTATATAGTCCATAATTTCCTCCTACTTTTTCTGATTTTCAATAGTGATAGCATGAGCAATAGCTGGAATACTCTGCCCTTGTTGACTACTAGTAGTAGAAAGTAAAGCTCCTGTTGATACAAACAACACTTTATTTAGTTTTTTTCTTTGTAATTCCTTGTAAATATATCCACACAATACGGATGCACAACACCCACATCCACTTCCTCCAGCATAAGTATTTTGTACTTTATGATCAAATATCAAAACTCCACAGTCATCGTATATTTTCCCTATATTGTAGCCTTTTTCAAAAATCATTTCTTCTGCAATTTCTTTTCCAATGGTTCCAAGATCTCCTGTAACAATTAAGTCATAATCATCAGGAGTACATCCACAATCTTTAAAATGTGTCACTATAGTATCTACTGCTGCAGGAGCCATAGCAGCACCCATGTTATTTGAATCTTTAATTCCTAAATCTATTACCTTTCCTATGGTTGCATAAGTAATTTGAGGTCCTTCTCCTAAAGATGATAAAATACAAGCTCCTGCACCTGTTACTGTCCACTGAGAAGTAGGTCCTCTTTGATTTCCATGTTCTAATGGAAATCGATACTGTCTTTCTGCAGAGCTGAAATGACTTGATGTAGCACAAACTACATAATTTGCATATTCTCCATCAATAAATAAAGCTCCTAAGCTTAAAGATTCTGCCATAGTCGAGCAAGCTCCATAAAGTCCTAAGAAAGGAATCGCTAGCTCTCTTGCTGCAAAAGATGTAGACATAATTTGATTGAGTAAATCCCCTGAAAACATATATTCTATGTCAGATATTTTTTTATCACTTTTTTGAATAGCTTTTTTAACTGTCTCTCTAAGAAGTTTACTTTCTGCTAATTCAAAGCTTTTTTCTCCATATAAATCATCAGATAAAATCTCATCAAAACATGTTCTTAATGGTCCTTTTCCTTCCTTAGGACCTACTATAGATGCAGCTGCAATAATATGAGGAGGCTTTAGAAACTTGATCGTTTGTTTTCCTATTTTTTTAGATGCCATCTTCTTCCTCCTATGTTTCAAAATAAAAAGTATAAAATTCCTATCATTACAGAGCTCATTAATCCATATACCAAAACTGGCCCTGCTAAAATAAACATTTTTGCACCTATTCCAAATATATATCCTTCTTTTTTAAATTCCATAGCAGGAGATACTATAGAATTTGCAAATCCTGTGATAGGAATAATCGATCCACCTCCTGCAAATCTTCCTATATCATCATATACACCAATTCCTGTTAAAAAAGCTCCTATAAATATGAGAATCATCGAAGTAACAGTAGAAACTTCATCTTTTGAAAGACTTCCTAAACTAAGGATATGATTGACCCACTCTCCTAAGGTACAAATTATTCCTCCCACTACAAATGCCTTTCCTCCATTTTTAAAATATTTAGGTTTAGGACTTTTATTTTTTACATAATCATTATATTTTTTTTCTATCAAATCTTCATTTTTCATAAAATCTATTTCTTCCTTTCTACTCTTTTTCAATCCTTCTTCTATCATCTCCCTATTTATTGACAAAAACCCAATAAATAAATGACCCTACCATCTTTCCTCCTGCTAAAGAAAAAAAGACGAGTTTAATATACGGATGAATTTGAAAACGATTGATCACAACAGGAATCACATTGGTTACTTCTGTTAGTGCAGAAGCCAAAAGACCTATAAAAGTTCCCATTAAAAACCCTACACAAATTACCATAATTTTTCCAATATCTATAGATAGATCTAAGGCACTTCCTAAGGATATTAGAGTTACCGTTATCCCAATAGTAATTTCATAGATTTTCACATGTTCTTCTGTGCTAGTAAGTTGTGCCAATCTTGGTACTATATCTAATATAGTTAAAAATGCAATAAGAGCAGTTCCTACCATTACACCTTCTGAAAATCCTATAAATCCCATTAATAAATTTAATCCCACATATGTTCACCAACCTATTATTTTTCTTCTGTGTTTTTCTCGTTGTTTAAAATATACTGGTCCATACTTTTTCTGTATGAAGCCATCTCCACTTCCATTGGACTAGGTTCATTATTAAATTTCTTTGGAAGGATATGATTAAAAAATACTGCCATTCCCACTCCTATTCCTAAAGAATATGGAATCTGAAGAATTAATGGCTTATTACTTTCTTTTCCTGTAATCATTTTATAAACTTGCCTATGGGATTCTCTCATATTCACATCTGCATGAAAATTCATCAACGCAAGACCAGATCCTACAAAAATAACAATACATACGATCCCTATTTTTACATATGTCCATATATTTTTTTGATCTTTCATATTTTTGTCTATTTTTACTAATATTTCTGCTTCTCCTATAGGAAATACATTCACATTAGGATAAGCTTTTTTCATTTTTTCAATAATCGTAAGAATAGAAACTACAATATGATTATCAGCATTCTTAGGCACTTGAATAATTTCTAAATTTAATAATTCTGTCTTAATGGGTTCATCTGCTAAAATAACTGCTAAATCTTTTAAAAATACACTTTGTCCCCCCTCTATACTCAGTCCGTCTTTCATTTGTATATAAACAGCTTTTTTATTCATATTTTCACCCTCATTGATCTAAATTAAAAACAAGCTTTGCTTTTGTATGTTTTTCTAACTTTGAATGATTTGTAAGGAAAAAAAAGGAGGTACCTACTACAATAAATACAAAAAATAGTATTCCTAAAAAAATTCCTTTTTTCTTCTTTAACATTTCGTCACCTCTTTGCATCTTTTAATTTTATTATTGTCCAATCTATTGTCTAAAATTCTTATTTTTTTTTGCTTTCATAAAAATGAAAAAAAGACATGTATTTACCATGTCTTTTCTAACAATTCTCTCATTTGTTTTAAAATCTTTTTTTCGATCCTAGAAACTTGTACTTGTGAAATCCCTAGGATATTAGCAATCTCTGTCTGAGTTTTATCCTTAAAATATCTCAGTATAATAATTGTTCTTTCTCTTGATTTTAATTTAGAAAGAATTTCTACCAATGCAATTCTATCTAATACTTCTCCTTCATCCTCTATTTTTGTTTCACTTATTTTATCAATCAAATGAACAGGAGAACCGTCATCTTGATGAATAATATCATATAAATAATCAGGCTGAACATTAGAATCCATAGCCATTACAATTTCTTCTTTAGATAAATCCAATACTTTTGAAAGCTCTTTTAAAGTAGGTTCTCTTCCAAATTTTTTAAATAAAGTTTCCTTAGTGCTTTTTACTCTCGCTGCTGTCTGTTTTAGGGAACGACTTACTTTAATCATTCCATCATCTCTTAAAAATCGTTTGATTTCACCAATAATCATAGGCACCGCATAAGTAGAAAATCTCACATCATATGAAAAATCAAATTTATCTATTGCTTTCATCAGGCCAATGCAGCCTAGTTGATACAAATCTTCCTTTTCATAGCCTCTATTTGCAAACCTTTTTAAGACACTTCTTACAAGTCCAAGATTATGTTGTACTAAAATATTTTTTGCCTCTTCATCTCCATTTTGAGCTTTTTTTATTAATAAAATTGTCTCTTCATGATCTAATATTCTATTTTGTTCCTGTGATAATATACTTATACCCATACCATCTACCCCTTAATGGTCACAACTTCTAAACTTCTTAATCATTCTTATCTCTGTTCCCATATTTTTTTGTGACTGTATTTTTACTTCATCCATAAAAGTTTCCATTACTGTAAATCCCATTCCAGATCTCTCAAGCTCAGGTCTAGATGTATATAAAGGTTCTCTAGCCTTTTGTATATCTTCTATTCCTGCTCCTTGGTCTTTTATACTAATCTCTATTTCATCATCTCTTAGGATGCATTCAATCATAACAATTCCATCTCCTCCCTCATACCCATGGATAATAGCATTGGTAACAGCTTCGGATACTGCTGTTTTTACGTCTGCTAATTCCTCTATAGTAGGATCTAATTGAGAAGCAAAAGCTGCTACTACAACTCTAGCAAAAGCCTCATTTTGGGATTTGCTCATAATCTCTAAATGCATACGATTGTTTGTTGACAATTCTCTCACCCCTTTATAATCTTTCTATTGCTTCATTTTTATTCTTAAATTTTTTTACAATATGAAATAACCCTGACATCTTAAAAATTTTTTCTACCCTGCTATTTAAATGAATAACTGCTGCTTGTCCACCTAGTTTTTGTACTTTTTTATATCTTCCTATCACTACTCCAATTCCCGAACTATCCATAAAATTCATATCTTCCATATCAAAAATAATATTTTTAATAGAATTTGTTGCAATTTCTTTATCTATTCTTTCTCTGATTTCTTCTGCTGTATGATGATCTAATTCCCCACTGAGCTTAGTAATTAAATGATTTCCTATAGTTTCAAAGGTAACTTCCATTACAATCCCCCCTTATGATCTATCTCTCCTTTACATATTCTTGAAGGATTTCTTTTTTCCTTTGATGAAAATTGTCTAGTTTTCATTCTTATTGTCACACAAAAATGACATGTTGTAATCACAACATGTCATTTTTGTATGCTATAGAAATTATATAAGTTAATACTATTCTTCCTCTATGCTTATATCAATCACTTCCATACTTTCTACCGCTTCATCTACTAATTTTTCAACGTCAAGATTACTTTCAGAAATTAAAATTCTTTCAAGTCTTGGCTTGGTTACTGGTCTTTTAGGTAAAAACACAGTACAACAATCTTCATAAGGAAGAATGGACGTTTCAAATGTATCAATTTTTTTTGCAATATCCATAATATCTACTTTATCTAATGCAATCAAAGGTCTAAAAACAGGAAGATCCACTGCATGATTGGTTACTGTAAGTCCTTGGATGGTTTGGCTTGCAACTTGTCCAATGCTTTCTCCTGTTACTAAAGCATTGGCTTCTCTCTTTAAAGCTATTTTTTGTGCTATTTTCATCATAAATCTTCTTGATAAAATAGTCATCTCTTCTTCTGGACACTTTTCATTAATTTCCTTTTGGATAGGTAATAAGTTTACACTATGAAGCTTTATATTTCCACAATACTGACAAAGAATTTTCGCTAAATCTATTACTTTTTCTTTTGCTCTCTCACTTGTAAAAGGATAGCTATGATAATGAACAGCTTCAATTTCCATTCCTCTCTTTGCCATCATCCATGCAGCTACTGGACTATCGATTCCACCAGATAATAATACCATTGCTTTTCCATTTGTTCCTAGTGGCATGCCTCCATATGCTGGAATTTTTTTAGAATAAATATAAGCTTTATCCCTTATATCTACATAAAGAATCATTTCTGGATGATGAACATCTACTTTTAAATTCTCTGTATGAGATAAAATAAATCCTCCTATTTCTCTACATAATTCTGGAGATGTAAGAGAAAAGCTTTTATCTCCTCTTCTAGCTTCTACTTTAAATGTTTTTATATTTTCTTCTTCCATTCTTTCTTCTACCTGAGCTAGTGCACCTTCATATATACTTTCCATATCTTTTTGTATTTTATAAGTAGGGCTTACAGATACAATTCCAAATACTTTTTTTACTCTTTCGATCACATCTTCTTCATCATAGTCACCCATATCTATAAAAACTAATCCACCTACATGCTGTACGCTCATTTTTCCTAAATCCTTTAAATTTCCTCTTATATGTCCTAATAGCTTATTTACAAAATATGATTTATTATGTCCTTTTAACCCTATTTCTCCATATCGCGCAATTAATATTTTTTTCATCGGATCACCTCTTTATAATCTTTCTTAAATCTTTTACATGATTTTTAACTTTTTCTACTGCATAGTCTATTTCTTCTATGGTATTATGATAAGAAAAACTGAATCTTATGGCTCCTTCTATTTCCTCATCTTTTAACTTCATATTTTTTAATACATGACTTTTGCTATTTTTGTGAGATGAACAAGCTGAACCTGTAGACACATAAATGCCATCTTGCTCTAAACTATGAAGAAGTACTTCTCCTCTTATCCCTAAAAAACTTATATTTGCAATATGTGGTGCGCTTCCTTCTTTTTCATATCCATTGATTTTTATTTCTCTAACTTCATTTTTTATACCACCTATAAATCTATCCTTTAAAGATTGAAGGATTGCTATTTTTTCATCCATATCATATAATTCTACACAAGCTTCTCCTAATCCTATAATTCCAGGAACATTTTCTGTTCCAGATCTTATTCCAGTCTCTTGATTTCCTCCATAAAGAATAGGAGAAATATTTGTATTCTTTCTTATGTATAAAGCACCTATTCCTTTTGGCCCATGAATCTTATGCCCGCTTATAGATAAAAGATCTGCTCCTAACTTTTTAGGTGTAAATTTTATTTTTCCAAAGGACTGTATAGCATCTACATGAAAAATAGGTTTTTGTTTCATCTTACTTAATAATTTCCCTATTTCTTCTATAGGTTGAATGGTACCTACTTCATTATTCACATGCATCATACTTATCAAAGCTGTATCTTCTGATAAATTTTCTTTTACTTGTTCTATATTTATTCTTCCAAAAGAATCTACATCTATATAAACCACATCATATCCTTTATTTTCTAATTCTTTATATACATTTAATACAGAAGGATGCTCTATTTTTGTAGTAATAATTTTTTTGCCTCTTCTATTTTTTAAAGAACCTTGTATGGCCATATTATTAGATTCTGTTCCTCCAGAAGTAAAAATAATTTCTTGATCTAAAGCTCCTAATGCTTTAGATAATTTTTTTCTTGCATCTTTTACCATCCTTTCTACTTCTACACCTTTATGATGTAATGAAGAAGGATTTCCATAATACTCTGTAAGTACCTTGATCATCATTTGTACTACTTCTTCATTTGGTTTTGTAGTAGCACTATTATCTAGATAAACTTCCATATATAACCTCTCCATCTTAAAATTTATTGTATATATCTTTCCATATTTTATATGAATCCTTTGTTTTTGTAAAGTTACTATAACCTTATTATTGCCTTCTATTCTTTTAAAATATAATTCAATTTAAAAAAATATAGAAAAATGTAAAAAAATGTGTAAAAACACTTGCTATCCTTGTCGTTTTTTGTTATAATTTGTTTAGTGGTTATCCCCCTGATAACCTCGATAATATAATCTCTATTCCCAATACCCCTTTTGAACGTAAACCAACAAAGAACCCAGTCTTCGGAGACTGGGTTCTTTGTATTGCCTATTAAAATAATTCATCATCAAATAAATTCCCTCTGGTGATATTTTTATAAATCTGTTACCATATGAATAGAGGATAAAAGGGGGAAATGCTATGAAAAATATCCATAAGGTTGCTGTCATCTTTACAGGAGGTACTATATCTATGAAAATAGATCCTAGAATCTCTGCAGCCATTCCAGCTTTATCAAGCGAAGAAATTATGTCTATGGTAACAAATATTGATAAATATGCAGATATAGAAATCGTTAACTTCGCCAGAATTCCAGGGCCTCATATGACTCCACAAAAAATGATGGAGCTATCCAAACTCGTAAAAAAACTAACCATAAGAGATGATATTACTGGAATTGTCATTACTCATGGAACAGACTCCCTGGAAGAAACGGCCTATTTACTAGATCTTACCATAAACAGTCAAAAGCCTATTATTGTAGTTGGTGCTATGCGAAATAGCTCTGAACTAGGATATGATGGTTCCAGCAATCTCTCTGCTGCTATATGTACTGCCATATCTGATCAATCCAAAAACAAAGGTGTCTTAATTGTAATGAACAATGAATTAAATGCTGCTAGTGAAGTAACCAAAACTCATACACTTGCCCTTGATACTTTTAAATCTTTAGAATTTGGTCCTTTAGGAATTGTAGACAATGATGAAGTTATTTTTTATAGAGATATTACCAAACACATTCATATTGAAACAGAAACTATAGAAGAAAAAGTAGATCTTATTAAAGCTGTTGCTGGAATGGATTCTCGATTGATTAAATTCTGTGTAGATTCAGGTAGTAAAGGAATTGTACTAGAAGCTATGGGAAGAGGAAATGTTCCCCCTATGATGGTAGAAGGAATTGAATATGCTATCTCTCATGGTGTGATCATAGTGATGGTTTCTAGATGTCCTATGGGTAGGGTTTTAGATACATATGGATATGAAGGAGCTGGAAGATCGTTAAGAAATCTTGGGGTAATTTTAGGAGGAAATCTCCCAGGTCAAAAAGCAAGGATTAAATTAATGCTTGCTTTAAGTGCTACCAATGATTTACAAGAAATTAAAACCATATTTGAAAAAAGTTTTTATCAATAAAAATTCGCATATGCAAAAGCATATGCGAATTTTTTATGCCAATACTTCCACAATTTCATATTCTAATGATTTATTTAAATCAATAAATTTATTATTTATTTTAACCAAGGGTCTTGTAGGCATTTGTTTATTTACTAATACAATCTCACCAATTTCTCCTGTATTGAGTTGTACAATATTTCCTACATAAAATTTAGAAATTTGAAAGAGAAATTGATTAGATATATATGGATCTAACACTCCAAATCTATTTTTTGCAATCAGTTCTGCTACTTTAAAAGGGGATTGTTTTTGTTTATATACTCTTTGGGCTGTCATAGCATCAAATATATCTGCAATAGCAATAACCTTAGCAAATTCATGAATTTTATTTGCTTTGATCTTTAATGGATACCCACTTCCATCCATTCTTTCATGATGTTGCAAGACTCCACAACATATATCAAAATTCCATCTTTCCTGTGCCAAAATTTCATACCCTAAAGTAGGATGAGCTTGAATAATTTGAAACTCTTCTTCTGATAATTTATCTGGTTTATTGATAATACGAGAATCTATCCTACATTTTCCAATATCATGAAGAATTGCTGCAATGGATAATTGATCTAGATCATTTTGAGTATAATTTAACCATTTTCCAATCATAGTAGCCAAAATGCATACATTAATAGAATGTTTATAAGTATAATCATCTACTACTTTTAATCTTCTTAATCTAGACAATATATTATTATCCTCTACCACTTCCTCAATAAGGGGTAATGTAGCATTTTTTATCATTTCCACCTCTATTTTTTTACCTAATCCTACCTCTTCATAAACTTTTTTAAAATCTGAAAGACTCTTCATATAAGGCTGTCTCAATTTTATATCCGGTATAATTTTTAATCTTTTAGATAATTCTTCATCTATATTTTCTTCCTTTTCTTTTACACATATATAATAAATATTCATCTTTTGTATTTTTTCAATATGTTCTTCTGTAAGAATTGTATCTCTCGTCAAAAAAATCAAATCATATTTTCCTATAATATCTTGAGCTAGCATCATTCCTGGCTTTATGTCATGTATATCTATAAATTTCATCCGATTCCCCTCTTTCAGAAAATATATAAAAATACATTTGTTAATTTCTACATATTTCCTCATTTTCCTTCAACAGTTTATGATTTTATTACTTTTCTCCCACAATTTTTACAATAATGTTCATCTTCTTCAAACGCAATTCCACAGTAGCTACAATATTCCAGTCCCATTAATGCATTTAACTTTCTTTTTATATTGTTTCTTTCTCTTTCTATTTGTTGAATTTGTCGGCATTTTACTTGAATATCTGTAATCGGCATATCATTTTTTTTACTAAAAAAATATTCATAAATGATATCACCAATAGAAACCTTTATGGCTTGTATTTGTTTGTCTATATTTTTTAGTTCTAACTTTAATTCTGCTATTTCAATTACCTCATCTGTCTTTTGAGATAAAATTTTTGTTCCCGATGTAACTTTATCTGCTAATTTATCTAAAAAATCCATTTGATCACCTCACTCCTATTATTAATATATGTCTTTTCTATGTAAAAAGCTTATTTGCCTTTTAAAAGTAATATCATTTATAATATAGAAATATAAGCTATTTTAAATTACATGATTTTATTCAAAAGGAGATGTATCTATTGGAAATTTTAGAATATAAAATACAAGAGTCCATTCATTTGCCTAAAAACTTTTTATTGTCATATGAAGATATTAATTTTGCTTTATTCGATATTGAAACTACAGGACTTAGTTCTCTTCATAATCAAGTCATACTTATTGGACTTTTGTATATACAAAATGGTCAAATCACTATGAAACAATTTTTTTGTGAAAATAGAAAAGAAGAAATAGAGATTTTACAAGCTTTTGAAAAAGAAATAAAAAAGTTTCAGCTATTCATTAGCTATAATGGCGACACTTTTGATATTCCATTTTTAAATAAAAGATTTCAATTTCATAAAATAACTTATTGTATACAGAAACATAAAAGTTTAGATTTATTAAAATGGGTAAAAAAAACAAAGGATTTATTTCAGTTTAATAATTGTAAACTAAAATCATTAGAAGAGCATTTAGGAATTTATAGAAATGATAAAATATCTGGAAAAGAAAGTGTTTCTCTTTATGAAGAATATGAAAAAAATCAAGCTGAACAGTTAAAAAAATTAATTCTTTTACATAATTATGATGATTTATATTATTTTTCAAAGGCTTTATGTATTTTAGATCAAGCCCCTATAGATTATACATTAGAATGTTTTCCTCATATTTTTCATATATCTGACAAAAACATAGGATATATTTTTCATCCATCTATAAAAAATGGATATTTCCAATTGGATGGATTTTATTCAGATATAAAAATAAAAAAAGACTACATTATCTATGACAATGCTTTTCATTTAGAATATACGAAAAAATCATCTTCTTTTATTTTAAAAATTCCTCTGTACAAAGGAATACTCTCTACAGGAGCCAAATGTCTATATATAGATACATTGGATTTTCCTTTTTCCTATTCTGTAGACAATACACCATCAGTTATTTCTTCTAATATTGTCATATTTAAGGAAGGTTCTATTATGAAGTTTACAGAAATTCATAGATTCATTATAGATCTACTTAGATATATTTTTACGGTTCACGAATAAGCAAAGTTATGAAAAATTCGCATATTCCTCTCGGAATTGCTCATGTCGCCAACGAAATTCTTTCATTTCATTCAGAATTTCCGTTTAGAATAAAAAACCGTCACTTGATTTTCAATATAGAAAAAACACATCTATCATATAGATGTGTTTTTTTGGTGCCCAGAGGCGGAATCGAACCACCGACACGGGGATTTTCAGTCCCCTGCTCTACCGACTGAGCTATCTGGGCAAGAATGGTGGGCCTTCAGGGATTCGAACCCCGGACCTGCCGGTTATGAGCCGGACGCTCTAACCAACTGAGCTAAAGGCCCCTATATGGTGGGCTTGGGAGGACTCGAACCTCCGACCTCACGCTTATCAGGCGTGCGCTCTAACCACCTGAGCTACAAGCCCATATGGTCGGGGTGGCAGGATTTGAACCCGCGGCCCTCTGGTCCCAAACCAGATGCGCTACCAAACTGCGCTACACCCCGATATATGGCAGGGGCAGAAGGACTTGAACCCTCGGCACGTGGTTTTGGAGACCACTGCTCTACCAACTGAGCTATACCCCTAAATAAAAATGGTGGGCCTTCAGGGATTCGAACCCCGGACCTGCCGGTTATGAGCCGGACGCTCTAACCAACTGAGCTAAAGGCCCCTACATGGCGGAGAAGGCGGGATTCGAACCCGCGCACCAGTTGCCCGGCCTAACGGTTTAGCAAACCGTCCTCTTCAGCCTCTTGAGTACTTCTCCATGCTGGCGGAGAGGGTGGGATTCGAACCCACGGTCCCTTTCGGAATCACTGGTTTTCAAGACCAGCTCCTTAAACCACTCGGACACCTCTCCAGGATTTGGTGACCCATCCGCGGCTCGAACGCGGGACACCTTGATTAAAAGTCAAGTGCTCTACCTACTGAGCTAATGGGTCATATGGCTGGGGTAGCAGGACTCGAACCTACGGATGCCAGAGTCAAAGTCTGGTGCCTTACCGACTTGGCTATACCCCATTATATGGCGGGTCCACAGGGATTCGAACCCCGGACACACGGCTTAGAAGGCCGTTGCTCTATCCAACTGAGCTATGAACCCATATTTGGAGCGGATGATGGGAATCGAACCCACGCTACCAGCTTGGAAGGCTGGAGTTCTACCATTGAACTACATCCGCATTTGGAGCGGAAGACGAGATTCGAACTCGCGACCCTCGCCTTGGCAAGGCGATGCTCTACCACTGAGCCACTTCCGCATATTGGTGGAGGAAGGTGGATTCGAACCACCGAAAGCTCAGCTAACGGATTTACAGTCCGCCCCCTTTGGCCACTCGGGAATTCCTCCATTTTGGAGCTGGCGAAGGGAATCGAACCCCCAACCTGCTGATTACAAGTCAGCTGCTCTACCGTTGAGCCACACCAGCTAATATAAAAATGGCGACCCGGAAGGGGCTCGAACCCTCGACCTCCAGCGTGACAGGCTGGCATTCTAACCAACTGAACTACCGGGCCAAAATAAATGGTGGGCGCAATAGGGCTCGAACCTATGACCCCCTGCTTGTAAGGCAGGTGCTCTCCCAGCTGAGCTATGCGCCCTAAAATGGTGACCCATCCGAGAATCGAACTCGGGTTACCGCCGTGAAAGGGCGGTGTCTTGACCGCTTGACCAATGGGCCTTAATAATGGTAGCGGCGAGTGGACTTGAACCACCGACCTTCCGGGTATGAACCGGACGCTCTAGCCAACTAAGCTACGCCGCCATTAATGGTTGCGGAGGCAGGATTTGAACCTACGACCTTCGGGTTATGAGCCCGACGAGCTGCCAGCTGCTCCACTCCGCGATATTTGGTGCCGGGGACCGGAATCGAACCGGTACGATCTGTAAGGACCGCAGGATTTTAAGTCCTGTGCGTCTGCCAGTTCCGCCACCCCGGCATTTTTGGCTCCAAGGGTGGGGCTCGAACCCACAGCCTACCGGTTAACAGCCGGTTGCTCCACCATTGAGCTACCTTGGAACATAAACTAGCGACGACCTACTCTCCCAGGGCGCTACCGCCCAAGTACCATCAGCGCTGAAGAGCTTAACTTCTGTGTTCGATATGGGAACAGGTGTAGCCTCCTCGCTATTGTCACTAGATTTATTTTAAAGACAAGATATATATTAACACATTTTTTCCTTTTTGTCAACAAACTTTTTAATAATAACAAAATTTATTTTATCATTTTCTAGTTTTGTCAACATATATACCTTGAAAATTAAACAATGCAAAATCTGGTCAAGTCCTCGACCGATTAGTACCTATCAGCTAAAGACATTGCTGCCCTTACACCCTAGGCCTATCAACCAGATGGTCTATCTGGGGTCTTACCTTAAAAAGTGGGAAATCTCATCTTGAGGGAGGCTTCGCGCTTAGATGCCTTCAGCGCTTATCCCGTCCATACATAGCTACTCAGCCGTGCCGCTGGCGCGACAACTGATACACCAGAGGTATGTCCATCCCGGTCCTCTCGTACTAAGGACAGCTCCTCTCAAATTTCCTGCGCCCACAGCGGATAGGGACCGAACTGTCTCACGACGTTCTGAACCCAGCTCGCGTGCCTCTTTAATGGGCGAACAGCCCAACCCTTGGGACCTACTTCAGCCCCAGGATGAGACGAGCCNCCTTCTTGTTTTGCCTACAGGACTGTTACCTTCTTTGGTGGGCCTTTCCAGACCTCTTCAACTACAATAGCCTCTTTCTTAATGAACATATCCACAACCCCTAAAAGATAACTTCTAGGTTTGGGCTAATCCCCTTTCGCTCGCCGCTACTTAGGGAATCGAGTTTTCTTTCTATTCCTCAGGGTACTTAGATGTTTCAGTTCCCCTGGTATGTCTCCTCACTACCTATGTATTCAGTAGTGGGTACCTAAGTATTACCCTAGGTAGGTTTCCCCATTCGGAAATCCACGGATCAAAGCCTGCTTGCGGCTACCCGTGGCTTATCGCAGCTTACCACGTCCTTCATCGACTCCTGGTGCCAAGGCATTCNGATAAATGGTGGGCGCAATAGGGATCGAACCTATGACCCCCTGCTTGTAAGGCAGGTGCTCTCCCAGCTGAGCTATGCGCCCGAAATTGGTGACCCATCCGAGAATCGAACTCGGGTTACCGCCGTGAAAGGGCGGTGTCTTGACCGCTTGACCAATGGGCCTTAATGGTTGCGGAGGCAGGATTTGAACCTACGACCTTCGGGTTATGAGCCCGACGAGCTGCCANATTGGTGACCCATCCGAGAATCGAACTCGGGTTACCGCCGTGAAAGGGCGGTGTCTTGACCGCTTGACCAATGGGCCTTAATGGTTGCGGAGGCAGGATTTGAACCTACGACCTTCGGGTTATGAGCCCGACGAGCTGCCAGCTGCTCCACTCCGCGATATTTGGTGCCGGGGACCGGAATCGAACCGGTA